>JACMLY010000130.1 GCA_014379345.1 Chitinophagaceae bacterium | reverse complement strand
TAGCTAAAACCATCACTCCGGAAATGGTTCCATCATCTTCACGATAAGGCTGGTAAACAAAGTTGAAATAAAGGCTTTGCTTTTCTCCGTTTTCACGAGTGAAATAAGCCGGTTCTTCATGCCCGTAATGTGTAACTCCGGTATGAAAAACATCTAAAAGCCATCCCATAAATGGCTGGTCCTTCATGTCAGGAATAATTTCCAAAAATGGTTTGCCCAGTGCTTCTTTCCCTACGTTCCAAACTTTAAATACGGGTTCATTCGCCACATCCAATATCATACTTTCACCCTTTAAAATACAAATCGGGGAAGGTGCCTTTTCAACCAGATTGCGAAAGCGTGCTTCACTTTCTTCAATCCTTTTGCGGGCAACCACCTGGTTTGTTACTTCATGAGCAATAGTTATTACACCTGAAATACTTTCGTCTGCTTCCAGATGGGGCTGGTAAACAATATTAAAATACCGGTCTTCTATTTTTCCGTTGTGATTTAACCGCGCAAGCATTTCATTGGCATAAACAGTATTGCCTGTTGTATAAACAGTATCGATCATGCCGGGGAAGGGTTGGTCTTTCAGCTCAGGCAAAACATGGCCAAGGGTTTTTCCTTCCACTTCCTTGCCTTTCCCCCAAAAATCTTTCATCAGGTTATTAGCAAGAGTTATCACCATATCTTTTCCTTTCATTATTGAAAAAGCAAAGGGCGATTTCATAAGCATCGTATTGTAGCTTTTGAAATTATCTTCAATTTTTTTTCGGGCGGTAGCTTTTTCTGTAATATCTTCAATAGCTAGCAGGATTAATTCATCCTTTGTTTTTTCTCCTGTCATTTTGCGGGCGTTCAACAACATTATCCGCTCACCAATATTTGGAAATTTGTGTGCTACTTCAAAATCTGAAAAATTTGATTTTTGCGGTAAAATTTCTTCTAATAGTGTTCGCAGTGAGTGAATATTCCATTGATGGTCGCCCAGTTCATATATTAATATGCCTTCTGTATCCTTGGCATTTACATGGAAGGTTTTATAGAAAGCGCTGTTAGCGGTTTGTACGCGCAGATTTTTATCAAGCACCAGCAGTGGTTCACGAATGGTAGAAATAATGGAGTCCGCATAATTCCTTGCATTGGTTACCTGTTCGTTCAGGCTTATCATTTCCTGGTTTACCACGGTCAGTTCTTCATTGGTACTCTGCAGTTCTTCTTTGCCGGTTTCTAATTCTTCATTCAGGCTTTGCAATTCCTCGCTGCCACTTAGCAACTCTTCATTGGCGCTTTGCAATTCTTCATTCACTGCCTCCTGGTCTTCGGTTATGGAGCGCATGTCTTCACGCAATTGGGCAAGCTCTTTTTGCAACTGTGCGATGTGAAGGTCTTTATCATCCTTTTTTATTTTGGTTGTTGACTTCTGACTTCTGACTTCTGGCGTCTGGCTTCCCACAACATGATTATCATGAAAAAGGATCAGGTAATGCGGCTCAACGGTATTGGGCAAAGGAATGGCTTCAATATTAATGTTTCGCAGGCTTCCGTTTAACTGCATTGGAATATTTTCTTTTATAACAGGTGCTTTTTCTTTTTTCGCTTTATGCAAAATGTTGCGCAGTTCAAAAGCCAAACCATTCTTCGCCATTTGTAAAACATTATGGCTGGGTTTGCCAGGGGACTGTTCTAAATAGTTTCCCGTTTTGCCCCTGAAATGCACAATGTCCATCGCCTCATTTACCACCACACCTGCAGGGGTAAATTTATCGAGAATAATATCATCAGCCGTTTTTTGAAAATCGGTTCGCATGGTTTCGCCTTTGGGATTTGCATTCAGGTTATACATGTTTTGTTCGCTGTTCTGGCTGGCTATGTGCATAAACCGGCCGGGTACATCCTTGCGGGTAAATAATTTATCGTTTCTTGCAGCTGTAATGAACAGGTCGGGTACACCACTGGTGGTTTCTGATTTACCGAGCAATAAAAACCCTTTTGGATTTAGTGAATAATGAAAAGTGGTGAGCGCCTTTTTTTGCAGGTACGGCTCCATATAAATGAGCACGTTGCGGCAGCTCACAAAATCTATTTTACCAAAAGGAGGGTCTTTTAAAAAATTATGACCGGCAAAAACGCACATTTCTCTCAGTTCCTTATTTACCTGGTAATTCCCATTGTTTTTTGTAAAAAATTCCTGCAGGCGCTGGGGAGTTAATCCTGCCACTTCGCTATTGGTATAAATGCCTGTACGTGCTTTAGTAATAGCGGGTTCGCTGATATCGGTTGCAAATATTTGTACTCTCTGTCGCGGGCCTGCAGAAGGATTGCCTAGAAATTCTTTAAAGCACACGGCCATTGAATATGCTTCTTCGCCCGTACTACAGCCAGCCACCCAAACCCGTACCGGATCACCGTTATTTTTGTTTTTTACAATGAGGGGGAAAACAGTTTGGCATAAATTTTCAAAGCTTTTAATGTCACGAAAAAAGGAAGTAACAGGGATCAGCAGGTCCTGATACAAGGTATCCTGCTCTGGTTTATTTTCACGTAAATATGTAAGATAAGCTGCAGGTTGTTCGTTTTTGTTAAGCGCCATCCTGCGGAGTATCCTTCTGCATATGGTGGTCTGTTTATAGTAAGTAAAATCGGTTCCCTTACGAAGCCGAAGTAAAGTAAGGATTTGTTTAAATACATCTGCATCCTGTGGCGGCAAATCAATGTCCTTTCCGTCAATAATTTTTGTTACCTCCAAAAGTTTTGTCGGTATTTTTTCAGGTGGAAGAATAAAGTCCACCACACCGGCATGAATAGCGCTAGTAGGCATTCCCGGGTATGCTGCCGATATTTCATCCTGTGCGAATGTAATGCCGCCATGATCTTTAATGGCTTTTAACCCCTTGGTACCATCCGACGCTGTGCCGGATAATACCACTCCGATAGCATGTGCCTGATGCACTTCTGCCAGCGAAGTAAAGAAAAGGTCAATGGGCATGTTCCGTTCAGCTCTGCCTTTTTCCGGGCGCGGACTCAAATGCAACACACCATCATTTGCCACCAACATTTTGTTGCTGGGGATAATGTAAATATGATCAGGCTTCACTTTGACATCATCTGAAATTTCCTGAACGGGAATCTTGGTTACTTTTTGAAGAAGTTCAGGCAAAAGACTTTCATGACTGGGATCTAAATGTTGTACGAGCACGTATGCCATTCCTGAATTTTCCGGTATGGCTTTAAGCAGTTTTTCAAATGCGGCGAGTCCGCCGGCAGAGGCGCCAATCCCCACTACTGGGAAAAGATTCTCTGAAAGTATCTTCGATTTTTCTTCTTTCATCATTTATACATTCCCGCGAAAAGGGGTAATTTATTTTCGGGAGGTAAAGAATTAGATTGTAGCGGAGATATAGGGTTTGTAAATTATTTGTAAGGTAGGCTAATAGATTTGCTTAAGATGGATTATTCCGCCTGGATTTATAAAGAGAGAATGTAGACGATCCTGGTATGTAACTCATTTCAAGTCACGTGAGGTGCAAATTTCCCTTCGTACTCTTTTGCCACGAATTCCCGCGTCTTAAAAATGATTTTTAGTCACAATTTTAACCTCAGACCCTGGTGTCCTTCGGGTTCACTAAGGAACACGAAAGACGACCGAAAGCCACGCCTCCCTGGAATTCAACCTAAACCCTTCTTGTACAGAATTGGCACAACCATTAATAGAGGTTAATACTTACCAATTTGAGGGTAAATCCTAATGCCGTAGGGAAGTGAATCAAAAAGGGGGAAAATCAACTCTGTAAACACGTAATGATCAAATATTCAATGGGGATTTGCCGTTTCTATCCTTTTATATTTTTATCACACATGTCGAAAATTTTTTCAGTTTTTCCAATTCCCGGATCAAATAGCCTAAACGCTTCAGAAAGCAATGATCATAAAATTTTCTGCGGGCGGTATTATTCATTCATGCTGATCGTTTTCCTGTCGCTTCTCTACCTGCCGGGATTTTCACAAAAACAAGATATAAATTTTTCTCATCTCACTGTCAGGGATGGCCTTTCTCAAAGTGATGTGCAGTCAATCGTAAGAGACAAATATGGTTTTATGTGGTTTGCCACGGAAGACGGGTTGAACAGGTACGACGGTTACAAATTCACTTTGTTTAAGCACAACCCTAACGATCCATCCAGCTTGTCTTCAAATATTATCAACGCCCTTTATGAAGACCTCAATGGTGATCTCTGGATCGGTACAACAGGTGGCGGATTGAGTAAATACAATAGGAACAGCAATTCATTTTCTCATTTTCTTGCAGATCCGGCCGACCCTTTTTCCATAACCAATAATTCTGTTGCCTGCATTTATGAAGACAGGCGGGGAAATCTTTGGGTTGGAACTTATCAGAATCTTAATCTGTTCAATCGCAAAACAAAAAAGTTCACAAGTTTCCTTCATAATGCTATGGATACAGCGAGCATTAGCAATGAAGCGGTTTTTTCCATGTTGGAAGACACTCAGGGCAATTTATGGATCGGTACGGAAAGGGGCCTGAATTTGTTTGATCCTGCATCAAAAAAATTCAAAAGATATGTCACCAATTCGGGTAATCCGGCAGGGATCAGAGGAAATCATGTGCGGGCGATCATGGAAGATAATAAAGGAAATTTATGGATCGGCACAGACGAATCATTGGAATTGTTTGACAGAAAAACCGGAATATTTACACATTTCCAGCAGAATCGGAAATTGCAAACACGTGCAAACATCATTGACAATAATATTTTCGCGCTGGCAGATGGTGGCAATGGAAATATATGGATCGGTACTGAAAAAGGGTTGGACCTTTTTCATATCAGTTCCAAGACATTCACACACTATCAAAATAATTCAACAAACCCAAACTCAATAAGTAACAATTCGGTGAATTCATTACTTCTGGATGCCACCGGAATTTTATGGGTAGGCACTTACGCCGGTGGGGTAAATAAGTATGATAAAAACCTTTCGCAGTTTGCACATTATAAAAAAGATAATAATTCACAAAATGGGTTAAGTCATAATATTGTTACCGCCTTTGCAGAAAACGAACAAGGAGATATTTGGATAGGTACCGATGGCGGCGGACTAAATTTATTAGATAAAAAAAGGAATCGCTTTACGGTCTATCAGCACCGTACTACTTCCCACAACAGCCTAAGCAATAATTCTGTGCTTGAACTGCTGATCGACAGGGAAAAAAACCTGTGGATCGGAACCTACGAAGGCGGCTTGGATCATTTCGATACAAAAACAAATAAGTTCACGAACTATAAAAAAGGGAACGGTGCGGGTGGACTTAGCAGTAATTCAGTTTTTGCATTGCTTGAAGACAGGCGGGGGAATATCTGGATTGGAACAAATGAAGGAGGACTGAACGTACTCAATAAAACCAGTCACACAATTACGCGGTATCGATCCAACCAGGATGACCAGGATCACTCGCTGGTCAATGACGATATACGTTACATGCTTGAAGATCGTGAAGGCATGATCTGGATCGGTACTTACGGTGGTTTAAGTCATTTTAATCCACTGACAGGAAAGTTTACCAATTATTCCAACATCGATAGCAATTTAACAGGACAGACTGTTTTTTCCATTTACGAAGACCGCAAGGGAAATATATGGGTTGGAACAATGGGCGCGTTGAATCTTTTCAATAAAGCCACCAAAAGATTTGCTGCATTTACCGAACAAAATGGATTGGCCAACAATACGATCAAATACATTACTGAAGACAATGAAGGCAATCTTTGGCTTAGTACTAATAGGGGTATCAGCAGGTTTGACCCCAAAACTAAAAAGGTTTACAATTATGATATGGACCATGGTCTTCAGGGATATGAATTCTTTCATGGTGCGGGATTAAAATTGAAAAACGGGGAAATTCTGTTTGGGGGTATTAACGGCTTTAATCGTTTTCATCCTTCCAGCATGAACGAGAATGAAGTCATACCTCGCATAGCTATCACGGATTTTCAGTTGTTCAATAATCCGGTTATAATAGGGGATAAAAATTCTCCCCTCAGGCAACATATTAGCGAAACAAAAGAAATAGTTCTTTCTTATGACCAGTCTGTATTCACTGTGGAGTATACAGCACTGAACTATACCGTCCCGGAAAAAAACAGGTATGCTTTTATGCTGGAGGGATTTGATAAAAAATGGAATTATGTTCAGGGTCAACGAAAAGCAACGTATACCAATCTTGATCCCGGGCAATACATTTTCAGAGTGAAAGCCGCAAATAACGATGGTGTGTGGAATGAAGTAGGTGCATCTCTCAAAATAATTATCAAACCTCCATTCTGGAAAACATGGTGGTTCAAAATGCTTTCTGTTACGATTTTGTTTGGAGGCATATTTATTTTTATACGTATCCGCATCAATAATATCAATGCTGCAAAAGCCCGGTTGGAAAGATTGGTGACCGAGCGCACCGAAAGCCTTGCACTGATGACTGAGGAAGAAAGGAACGCCAGGAAAGAAGCCGAACAGGCAAACCGTGCCAAAAGTATTTTTCTTGCAACAATGAGCCATGAGATCAGAACGCCCATGAATGGTGTTATCGGTACGGCTTCATTATTAGCAGAAACGGCTTTAAATACGGAACAAAGAAGGTACGCGGAAATTATCAGAACAAGCGGCGAGAACCTGCTGTCAGTCATTAATGATATCCTCGATTTTTCAAAAATTGAATCGGGAAAAATGGAGCTGGAACAACTCCCGTTTGATATTCGTTTATGCATTGAAGAAATACTTGATCTTTTTGCCGGTAAAGCAGCAGAATCCAAAGTGGATCTTGTTTATGAAATGGGAAGCAATGTTCCTGAAAATATTGTTGGTGATGGTACCCGCTTACGACAAATACTTATCAATCTTGTAGGCAATGCTCTTAAATTTACTCATGAGGGAGAGGTATTTATTGGAGTTAAACTCATTGATATAAAGGGTATAGATTGTAAATTAAGTTTCGAGATCAGGGATACGGGAATTGGAATTCCGGCCGATAAAATGGATCGCTTATTCAAGGCCTTTACTCAGGTTGATTCTTCAACAACCAGAAAATATGGTGGTTCAGGTCTTGGCCTTGCCATTTGCAAACGGTTGGTCGAATTAATGGGCGGAAAAATTGATGTTCAAAGCACGGTTGGCCAGGGCGCAACTTTTCGATTTACTGTAATGACAAGCCAGGCAAAAATGACGGTACGCAGTCATGTGCAATGTAATGCGAACGAATTGCAAGGTAAAAAGATATTAATTGTTGATGATAATGAAACCAACCGTTATATTCTGCACAATCAACTCCAGCAGTGGAAACTGGTTCCTGTTGTAGCGGGTTCGGGAAAAGAGGCGCTCCGATTGCTTTCCATTAATAAAGATTTCGATCTTGTAGTCACCGATATGCAAATGCCGGAAATGAATGGAATTGAGTTGGCAAAATCAATAAAGGATCAATATCCTCAATTGCCACTATTCCTGCTGAGCTCTGTGGGTGATGAGCGGGGTAAGCAGTACGAAACATTATTTTCAACCATACTTACCAAGCCCGTCAAGCAGCAGCAACTTTGCAAAGCGATGGTGATGCAATTTAAACAGGGAGTAATAGGTGTTTCTGAAAACCATGAAATTTCCCGTCAAAGGCTATCGGTTAATTTCGCGGCACAGTATCCAATGAAAATATTGGTCGCAGAAGATAATCCGGTGAACCAATTATTGGCGGTGATGGTACTTAGAAAGCTCGGCTATGAACCAGATACGGCCATTAACGGAGTGAAAGCATTAGAGGCAGTAATGGAACGGCCATATGATCTGATATTGATGGATGTTCAAATGCCCGAAATGGACGGGCTTGAAGCCACCCGCTTAATCAGGGATAAATTAAAGATCCAACCTGTGATCATTGCAGCCACCGCGAACGCTATGCACGAGGATCGTGAAATTTGTCTTGGAGCCGGGATGGATGATTATATCAGTAAGCCTCTTGAGCTGGAATCGTTGGTAAACATGATCGAAAAATGGGCCCATGAACGTCAACTCAAATCAGCACAATTTGCTCAGTAAGTCGTCCGGTCGACGGTCCACGGTCGACTCACACGCCGAACGTCAACCAGCTATGGCATAGTTTTTTTGCGTCGTCTGGCATGACACCCACCCCCACTCCCTTATTGACTAGATCGGTCCGGGTTCTTCTCTTGCTTTTTTTATTGATCTGCGGACTTTATTTTGCCCAACCTTTTTTAATACCTGTAACGTTTGCAGGAATATTAGCCATGTTGTTTCTGCCTCTTAGCAGGCGAATGGAGAGAAAAGGATTGAACAAGGCAATATCAGCGATTGTTTGTATTTTTTTGCTATTAGCTGCATTTGCAGGTATAGGCGCATTGCTTGCCTGGCAGATTTCGGATCTTGCCGGAGATGTAAGTCAAATGGAGCAAAAGATCACAAAAGGAATTGATCAATTGCGAGATAGTCTTGGAAAGACCTTAGGTGTTTCTCCTGAAAAACAACAGCAGATAATAAAAAATCAGCAGTCATCTGGTTCTGGCGGCATTGCGGGCACCATTGCTGGTTTCATGAGTTCTTTAATGGGCATCCTGACGAATACTTTGTTGGTGTTGATTTATATTTTTCTCTTTTTATTTTATCGCACACATCTGAAAAAATTTATATTAAAGCTGGTACAACCTGATAAGAAACAGGAAGCTGAAGAAATCATTCATAAGGCTTCCGAAGTTGCGCAGAAATACCTGCAGGGACTGGCGATGATGATCGTGGCTTTATGGATCATGTATAGCATTGGTTTTTCAATAGCCGGAGTAAAAAATGCAGTTTTCTTTGCAATACTTTGTGGCCTTCTTGAGGTGATCCCTTTTGTAGGAAATATTACAGGTACAGCCTTAACCATATTGATGGCTATAACTCAAGGTGGCGGAAGCCAAATGATCATTGGAATTCTTATAACATACGGGTTGGTTCAATTTCTTCAAACCTATATCCTGGAACCGTTGGTGGTAGGTTCCGAAGTAAATATCAATCCGCTATTTACTATTCTTGGCATTGTTCTGGGCGAATTGCTGTGGGGAATTCCGGGGATGATTCTGGCGATCCCTCTAATGGGTATTATAAAGATCATTTGCGATCATATTCCCTCTTTACAGCCTTACGGATTCCTGATAGGGGAAGAGAAAAAGCCAAAAAAGAAAGGCGGATTTATAGAAAAGATAAAAAACAAATTTTCTTAGCCTATCCGTACGATCGTAACCTGTGATACCTGAAATCATAGAAATCCCGCAAACAGAGAATTAGGGTTCAATTAATAAATTACTGTAAATTCAGGTTGAAAGGCATAACAATTGAATACTCATTACAAAATCTACAATTATGTTATGGAAAGGCAGACGCGAAAGCACAAATGTGGATGATCGCCGTGGAATGTCGGGCGGTAACCTGGCAATCGGCGGCGGGGTTATTGGTGTGATCGCATTATTAATAAACTTCTTTCTTGGCGGGGGTGATGCCTCTCAACTTCCACAGCAATTGCCAGGCGGGGGATCACCTGAATTAAGCGCTGAGCAAAAAGCCAAGGAAGATGAATTGGCCAAATTTGTAAAAGTTGTATTTGCCGATACAGAAGATGTATGGAATACATTACTGGGCCAGACTGAATACCAGGATCCACGGCTTGTATTATTCAGCGGTTCCACACAATCAGCGTGTGGATCTGCCAGCCAGGCATCTGGTCCTTTTTATTGTCCGGCTGACCAACAGGTGTTCATCGATCTTTCATTTTACGATGAGTTAAAGCAACGTTTCAATGTAACAGGCGATTTTGCGATGGCGTATGTCATCGCGCATGAGGTGGGTCATCATATTCAATATCTTACAGGAACAACGGAAAAAATGAACAGCGCCCGCCAGCAAATGAGCGAAACAGCGTATAACCGCTTATCCGTTAAACTCGAACTGCAAGCCGATTTTTACGCAGGTGTGTGGGCTCATCATAATCAAAAGATGAAAAATGTAATTCAGGCCGGGGATATTGACGAAGCATTAAATGCAGCCAATGCAATCGGCGACGATAATTTGCAAAAGAAATCACAGGGCCATGTAGTACCGGATGCGTTTACTCATGGAACCTCAGAACAACGTATGTACTGGTTCAAAAAAGGATATCAGACAGGTGACATAAACCAAGGGGATACCTTCTCGGCTCCTGATCTATAGTTCAGTGTAAACAAAAAATTAATGCATGATCATATTTTTTCTGCGATCTCTTTAATTAAAAACTATTTAACCTGCTTGGGATTAGATCGTAACACCGTGGAGGTTCATTAATTATTGCCATACTTTTTTTTGATGTAAAACCTACTGAAATTTTTTGAATGCTCTCCCTCAGTTGTACAAATATTAAATTTTTCATTCTAATTCATTTCATCAATTCCGTTTCGCTTTAAACGAATAGTAGTGCGCGTTCTAATTAATTAATACATACAGATGGAGTCGGGAATTGTTTAACTTTTTTTATTTGGCTAATAAACGAAATATGTATTGGTTCCTCAATTCCTGATTTGAGGCGTTTTTTCCACGCATTAAAAAATGGCCATTCAGGCAGCTTCGCACTGGTTTTGAATTCAGGCGATGGCATATAAATAGTATTTAACACTTGCATGAATAAACTATATCCCACAACCTCCAATTCCGTCACTAAAGATTTTGTTTGCTTCTCACACCTACGCTGGAATTTTGTTTATCAAAGACCTCAACACTTATTAAGTCGTTTTGCCAAACATTTTAGGGTTTTCTTTGTCGAAGAGCCTATTTTCCATGAAAGCACGAATAATCTTCAGGTCACTTTGAGCGAAGAGAATGTTTGGATCATTGTACCTCATTTAAATAATAATCTTTCTGAAGAAGAAAAGATTGATACGCAAAAAGATTTGTTGAATAAGCTCTTCAGGAATCTGGAGATCGAGAGCTATTTATTCTGGTACTACACTCCCATGGCTTTGGCCATCAGTGATCATTTTGAACCGGAACTAGTCATTTACGATTGCATGGACGAATTAGCTGCGTTCAAATTTGCTCCCCCTCAGTTAAGGTTACTCGAAGCAAAACTGTTTCAGAAAGCAGATTTAATATTTACCGGAGGCCACAGCTTGTACGAAGTGAAAAAAGCCCTACATGCCAATATTTTTGCGTTTCCCAGCAGCATAGAAAAGGAACATTTTTCTTTAGCACGCCAGGTAAGTTCAGATCCTGCCGACCAGCAACCTATTCCACATCCCCGGATAGGTTTTTTTGGTGTTATTGACGAAAGGATGAATATCGATCTTATCGCGAAAATCGCTCAACAAAAGCCGAATTGGCATTTTGTAATGATCGGACCTGTTGTAAAAATAGATCCTGCCGATTTACCCAGGCTGCATAATATCCACTATCTGGGAGGAAAAACATACAAGGAGTTGCCTGCATATCTTGCGGGATGGGAGATTGCTATGATACCATTTGCTTTGAATGAATCAACTCAATTTATAAGTCCTACCAAAACTCCTGAATATCTCAGTGCAGGGAAACCAGTTATCTCTACTTCAATCACAGATGTAGTGAACCCTTATGGGATTAACAAGATGGTTGCCATTGCTGATACACCAGAAGAATTTATCAGTTGCATAGAAGATGAATTGAGCAAACCCGACAAATCGAAATGGCTTGAAAAGGTAGATGAATTTCTTTCTGACAATTCATGGGATAATACCTGGAAAAAAATGCTGCATCAAATCATTGCAACCTATAATCGAAAACACATTGCTAACCAAAACACAAAAGAACAGGTCTATGTTTGATTATTTAATAGTGGGAGCAGGATTTGCCGGAAGCGTCCTGGCAGAAAGACTGGCCTCCAAAGCAGGAAAAAAAGTTCTGATCATCGATCAGAGAAATCATATTGGAGGAAATGCGTACGATTATTATAATAAGGAAGGAATTTTAATTCACAAGTACGGGCCTCATATTTTTCACACTAATTCAAGGGAGGTTTTTGATTACCTGGGTCAGTTCACTCCCTGGCGTCCATATGAGCACCGTGTGCTTGCCAGTGTTGATGGACAATTGGTACCTATTCCAATCAACCAAAATACCATCAATAAATTATATGGGCTGAATCTCAGTTCACAGGAAGTTGAAACATTTTTTAATTCCAGAGCTGAAAATATTGCGCGTGTGCAGACCTCCGAAGACGTGGTTGTAAATAAAGTTGGCCGCGAGCTGTACGAAAAATTCTTTCGCGGTTATACAAGGAAGATGTGGGATCTTGATCCATCCGAACTGGATGCATCTGTGACGGCGCGTGTACCTACAAGAACGAATAAAGATGATCGCTATTTTACGGATACATACCAGGCAATGCCCTTGTACGGATATTCGAGAATGTTCCAGAATATGCTAGCGCATCCGAATATTAAAATAATGCTCAATACGGATTACAAGGAAATTATAGACGTGATTCCATATAAATATATGATCTATACAGGCCCGGTTGACAGCTATTTTAACTATTGTTATGGAAAACTTCCTTACCGGTCTATCGAGTTTAAGTTTGAAACGGTCGACGATGAATTCTTTCAGCCCACCGGCACGGTAAACTATCCTAACGATCAGGCGTATACCCGTATAACAGATTTTAAATATCTTACCGGGCAGAAGCATCATAAAACAAGTATTGTGTACGAATATCCAAAGGCGGAAGGCGATCCTTACTATCCGGTTCCACGACCTGAGAATGCTGAATTATACAAAAAATACCAGCAACTGGCCAATGCAATGACCAACACCTATTTTGTAGGCAGGCTTGCAACCTATAAATACTATAATATGGACCAGGTTGTTGCGCAATCGTTAACGCTCTTTAAAAAACTGATGCAAAATCATCCGGAAACACAACTTAATGGACACAAGATCCCATTATTGCAATCCTGAAATCTGGGGCGGTATTGAATGCACGATCAATAGAGTAAGTGATTCATATTTTGATCAGCTGGAATATTCAGGCAGTTATCAACGTACGGATGATATTCAATTGTTAGCCGGGCTTGGCATCAAGGCCCTGCGTTTCCCTATTTTATGGGAGCGCCATCAACCCGATAGAGATCGTGATATCGATTGGGCATGGACAGAAACCCGGTTACTGGAAATGCACACGAATCATATCAGGCCGATTGCTGGTTTGATCCATCATGGCAGCGGACCGTCGTTCACGAGCCTCATCAACGATCGTTTTGCGGATGACCTTCAATCATACGCGCTGCGGGTAGCAACGAAATTTCCTTCCATACAATTTTATACACCGGTCAATGAACCGCTGACCACTGCAAGGTTCAGCGGTCTTTACGGTCTTTGGTATCCTCATCACACAAGCGATAAAGGCTTTGCGACGATACTCCTTAACCAGCTGAAAGCGATTGTTCTCTGTATGCGGGCCATTCGTACAGTGAATCCTACAGCGCAGTTGATACAAACGGAAGATCTCGGTAAAACATATAGCACTCGTTTACTGAATTATCAGGCAATTTTTGAGAATCATCGCCGGTGGTTAACATTCGATTTTTTATGTGGCAAAGTCGTTCCGGGGCATCCCTTGTGGCCGTACTTTATTGATATCGGCATTACTGAGGATGAGTTGCTTTTTTTTTATCATAATCCCTGTCCCCCGGATATTATGGGTTTCAATCATTATATCACCTCTGAACGATTCCTGGATCACAATTATCAGAAATATCCCGAACATACGCATGGTGGTAATAAAACGCATCGATATGCTGATGTGGAAGCTATAAGGGTAGAGCATGGTGGAGCATGTGGATTGGAAACACTGCTTAGAGAGGCATGGAACCGCTTTAAACTTCCTATGGCCGTGACTGAGGTGCATCTTCATTGCACAAGAGAAGAGCAATTGAGGTGGTTTAAAGAAAAGTATGAAACCTGTTGTGCACTTGCCCGCGAAGACATCCCAATAAAAGCAATTACCGCATGGTCGTTATTCGGGGCTTTCGGTTGGAATAAATTGTTGACCCAGCCAAAAGGCGATTATGAACCGGGGGTATTTTCGGTTGTATCGGGCAATCCAAGACCCACAGCCCTGGCGAAATATATAAAGTCCCTAACTACGCCCGGAGCAAATGCGCACCCTGTATCAATGGATAAGGGATGGTGGCACAGAGATATCAGGTTGCTCCATGAAAATGAATTTGCAGAAAAAACCCCGTTATTTTCTAAAGGTTCCGCTGCGCCCGTGCTTATAATCGGAAAAAACGGAACGCTTGGCAAAGCATTTGGAAGAATTTGCGAAGACAGAGGCATACGCTACCGCTTATTGAGCCGGCAGGATCTGAACATCTGCCATGAAGATGATATTGAACAGGCGATGAATTTTTATAAACCCTGGGCAATCGTAAACGCCGCAGGCTATGTTCATGTTGATGAAGCCGAAACGGAGATTCAAAAATGCTTTGCTGATAACACAAAAGGTCCTGAACTGTTAGCCAAAGCGTGTAAGAAGCATGGCATAAAATTGCTGACCTTTTCATCGGACCTGGTATTTGATGGCACAAAGACATATGCATACGTTGAAAGCGATCAACCTATGCCCTTAAATATATATGGAAAAAGTAAGGCCGAAAGTGAAAAGAGAGTATTGATTGCAGATAGTTCTTCCCTCATTATCAGAAGCAGCGCTTTTTTTGGTCCATGGGATCAACACAATTTTGTTAACCACGTGGTGAATTCATTACAACAGTTCCAGGCTTTGCCGGTTATGAAAGATGTGCATATTTCCCCTACATATATTCCCGATCTTATCCATACTGCATTGGATCTTTTAATCGATGACGAGAAAGAAATATGGCATATCGCCAATAATGGCGAAATAACCTGGGCAGATATGGCTCATGAAATCGCCAGAATGCGTGGTTACAACCAGGGCTTACTCAGACCCCGGTCGCCAGGCCTGATGAACCTGAAAGCAGCGCGTCCTTTGTATAGCGTTTTAAAAAGTGAAAAAGGGATCATTTTGCCAACACTCGAAAATGCTCTCAGCAGGTATTTCGATGCCAGATGTGATTTGGTAGCAGCTGAAGCTGTATAGATCAGCAGCCTGGATTTTTTGGATCGTAACAATAAAAATCCGGAGGATCTCTGATCGTATTTTAATACTTTCTAATTGAAATTTATTTTAGCGATAAGACCGGCATCAATGTGATGATTATTCAAATATGCAGTTGACGGCCGAGCCATTTATAACGTGTTATTTTTCCTGAAGTATTAAGAGAATCTACTTATGATAGTTAGATTAATTCCTATATCAAAAATTATAGAAATATCCCATACCTGATTTCATTTTTACATTTGTAGAATAAACGGCACCGTGATGAAAGATACAATCATTAAATTCAATTTTTTGAACAGGGTCTATTCCGCCGAAGTAGTTCCCAGCTTTACCGAAAAGCCATTTTATTTTTTTATTCTTTTCAATGAGAACGAAATAATCAATGAATTTGGAGAAGAGTTGTGCATCGCCACCACGGATGGTAATTCAATTCTCAATAACAGCCTCGCTACCAATAGTAAAACACGAACGTTCAAAGAGGTCATTTTGCGGGAAATCATGAAAGTGCCGGAATATTTTGACAAATTAAAGGATTAGAGACCAGGTGTGCTTTGTGAAAACTGCCACCATACACACTATTCCACGGTTATTAACACTTGGTTGTTAGTAACTTGTCAATAAAACAAGAAAAAACTTAACATGGGAAAACTGATTTTTTCCATTACTTGCAGTTCTATCTTCTTGTTATGACTACCGACACAAATCTCCAGGCTGTAACCAGTTATCGCTTTCTGTACAATTTCCTGCTTGTACTAACCGAGGATCAGATTTTTAAGCTCAGAAACATTGCTATCGGAACAAAAAACTTATCAGCATTTTCAGAGCGTGAGATCAGAGAACTGGAGGTGAAGCTTGATGAGAAAGCCATTCATGAATAGGAAATTCGGATTTGGTCTTGAATATTACCTATTTCACATATAGATCTATCTCACAGATTTTATTTTTTGCTTCATATCCGTGAAATGATCATTCATTGTCAGGGTCAGCATAAAGTTACCTTCATAAATATTGTATATGACTGATTCATCAACTTTCATTTATAGTACAGTTCCTGTCATAGCTACTCACAATATTGAAAAATCACTTTCTTACTACAGCGAAATTCTTGGTTTTTCTGTCGATTTCAAATATGGTGATCCATTAACATATGCCGGGGTAAAATCGGGTAATGCTGAAATATATTTTACACTTGATCCTGACATGGCGCAGCTGTTTCAGAAAGAAGAATGTAACCCTGAAATTTTTATATGGGTCGTTGATGCGGGGCATCTTTTTAATATTCATGCAGCAAATGGAGCCGAAATCATCGAGCCTGTTTCGGACCGACCCTGGGGAGCCAGGCAGTATGTGGTCAGAGAAATCAATGGGTATCATTTAAAGTTCGCGCAGGCGTTGTAAAATTAGTTGACCGTCGACGGTCAACCGAAATAAATTCTAGAAAACCTCATCTAGTGTAGTGTACGCTCGGAAGTTGCCGGTAGTCGGTCGACGGTCGACCCTTGTGCCGCATTAAATGCAACTATATTTATAGATATTCGCGTATAAATTTTTCAATTGTCATCATCTTCTCCTGAATTAAAGCGTACGCTTAGTCCTGCTATGTTATGGGGACTTGGTGTAGGCTACGTCATTTCAGGAATGTATTTCGGATGGAATCTGGGCCTCGAACAGGGAGGTACGCTGGGCTTGGGCATTGCCACATTCTTCATTATTATACTATATGTTACTTTCACTTTCAGTTATGCTGAACTGGCCTGCGCCATTCCAAAAGCGGGTGGTGCATTTGACTATGCCACACGTGGTATGGGTGAAGATGTAGGTTTTATTGCCGGAATGGCCCAGAATGTTGAATTTATTTTTGCGCCTCCCGCCATTGCATTTGCTATTGGCGCTTACTTTAATTTATTTTTTCCGCAGATCCCTGTTCTCTCGATTGCCATTTTTGCCTACATCGTATTTACAGCTTTGAATATATCGGGCGTCAGGGCTGCGGCCAGTTTTGAACTGGTCATCACCATTCTTGCTGTAGGCGAATTATTATTGTTTGCCGGCGTTACATTTCCACATGTCGAGATCCGGAACCTGCAACAGAATGCTTTTCCTAACGGATGGCAGGGAGTTTTCGCATCCATACCGTTTGCCATCTGGTTTTTTCTGGCCATAGAAGGTGTGGCGAATGTAGCGGAAGAAACGATCCGGCCACAGCGTACCATTCTTTTTGGTTTTGGGTCGGCTATCCTTACACTCGTTATTTTATGTATCCTCACGTTTACAGGATCAATTGGGGTGGCCGGGTGGGAAGCAGTTGTTTATAAGCCAGACGGAACCGTTTCAGATTCCCCCCTTCCCTTGGCGCTTGCACGAATAGTAGGTAATGAAAACTGGTTGTATCACTTACTTATTACCATCGGCTTATTCGGACTGATCGCTTCTTTTCACGGCATTATCCTTGCTGCCGGAAGATCTACTTTTGAATTTGGACGAGTAAAATTTGCGCCTGCTTTCTTAGGAAGGATTCATTCGAGATTCAGAACTCCATCCAATGCATTGCTAATTAATATGATCATTGGCGTGATCGCTTTGCTTACCGGAAAAACGGCTGAGATCATCACTATTTCAGTATTCGGTGCATTGACCCTGTACATTATTTCAATGATTACTTTATTAAAACTTCGAAAAAAAGAACCACAATTGAACCGGCCTTTTAAAGTTCCTTTTTATCCGGTGTTCCCAATAACGGCTTTGGTCATTGCCACCATTTCGTTTGTTGCCATGACCATTTACAATACTAAACTGTCATTGATCTATATTTTACTGATGGCTGTTGCTTTTGGGATATTTAAATTTTTCAGAAAGGGTTCTTCAATCAATAATCAGTAATTTATGTTGTTAAAGCAGGTGTATGACAAACAAAGAGATCGTCGAATATATTGAAGCGCACAATATCGGGAAGGTAAAAATTGCCTTTACAGATATCGATGGCATATTGCGGGGAAAATATATTTCAGCTGAAAAATTCCTGTCTGTTATCGAAACAGGGACCAGCTTTTGTGACGTCATATTCGGATGGGATGCAGCAGACCTTACTTACGATAATGTAAATTTTACAGGATGGCATTCCGGCTATCCGGATTGTCCTGCAAGGCTTGACCTCTCGACATTCCGCAGGATACCATGGGAAAATGACCTGCCTTTTGTTTTGGGCGAGATAGTGCAACAGGATGGTCAGGCCTCTCCCATTTGCCCCAGACAATTGCTGAAACGTATTTTGCATACTGCCGAATCGGAAGGATATTCACCCTTTTTTTCACAGGAATTTGAATGGTTCAATTTTGCAGAAACACCACAAAGCATTCATGATAAACATTTCAGCAACCTCAACCTGCTAACACCCGGAATGTTTGGATACTCTATTCTTCGCACAACTTTAAAAAATGACTATTTCACCGATTTGTTTGACCAGCTGAAAAAATTTAATATTCCCCTCGAGGGCCTTCATACAGAAACTGGTCCGGGTACTTATGAAGCTGCGATTGTTTATTCGGGTCTTCCTGAAGCTGCAGACAGGGCGGTGCTATTTAAAACTGCGGTAAAGGAAATAGCATACAAGCATGGGATTATGGCCACCTTTATGGCCAAGATCAACGAAAATCTTCCCGGTTGTGGCGGTCATGTGCACCAAAGTCTTTGGGATAGTGAATCGGTGAGAAATCTTTTTTATAACGAAACGGATTCATCGGGAATGAGTGAGCTGATGAAAAATTATATAGCCGGGCAGCTGTATTGTTTGCCTTTTATCCTGCCCATGTTTGCCCCTACGATCAATAGCTATAAACGATTGGTAGAAGGCGCATGGGCACCTACTACCCTCACCTGGGGTATCGATAACAGAACGGTGGCTTTGCGGGTATTATCGGGTAGCAATAAATCATGCAGGCTTGAAACAAGAGTGATCGGCTCAGATGCAAATCCTTATCTGGCTATGGCCGCGTGCCTCGCTTCAGGATTATATGGTATCAGCAACAAACTCCCATTAAAACAAACTGCTACTGTAGGAAATGGGTACAGGGATTTTACGAACGGAACTTTGCCACATAATCTTTACGAGGCTACCCAAATGATGAAGCATTCAACAGTGGCAAAAGAAATATTGGGCGAAAAATTCGTTGAACATTTCGCCAATACCCGCGAATGGGAATGGAAACAACACCTTAAAGCAGTGACCGATTGGGAATATAAAAGATATTTTGAAATCATCTAAAATGTGAAAATGTGAAAATGTGAAAATGAACTCAGAACAATTAGGGCCAGTAGGGCCTTGTGTCCTTCGTGTCTTCCGTTGTGTTCTTCGTGAATCTTTTGACGGCACAATCAGAATGGTTCACGAAGAACACAACGGAAGACACAAAGAACACAAAGATTGGAATGATAATTAACCGGACAATAATGATTCAGAACGAATGATTTTTTTTAGAGGTAAAACAACGACTGATCGTTCATTTTAATGACTATCAATAAATGAATTTTAGTACCTGAAGAACGTATTTTCACGTTTTTCCATCTTCACATTTTCAAATTGAATTAATGACTTTCGAAAGTATATACCAATATAATTTTCCGACGATCATTCGTTTTGGTGCCGGTGCCAGTAAGGAACTGGGTGATTACCTGGTAAAAAATAATTTAAAAGCTCCCCTATTCGTTACCGATAATATGGTGGTACAACTGAGTTTCTTTAAAGAGATTATGCAGGATGTACGAAAAAAAAATCTTTCCGTAGAAGTTTTTAGTGAGATCCATAAAAATCCGGTGAAATCGGATGTGTACAAGGGAACCGATCTGTATGATGAAACCCAACGCGATTGTATCATTGGCATCGGTGGCGGGGCGGCGATGGACGTTGCCAGAGCCATCGTACTACGGATCAATCACCGGGAAGATCTTTTTAAATATGATGACCTTATCGGCGGAGATATTTATGTTACTAATGAAGTTCCTCATTTTATTACAATCCCCACTACTGCGGGAACTGGTAGTGAAGTTGGAAGAAGTGCTATTATAGCCGATGACGAAACGCATCAGAAAAAAATCCTCTTTTCACCAAAATTGCTGGCGAAGATAATTTTTGCTGATCCCCTATTAACAATGGACCTTCCTCCATTTGTAACGGCGGCAACAGGGATGGATGCGTTAACGCACAATATGGAAGCATATCTCGCTAAAACGCCTCATCCGCTCTGTGAGGGAATTGCGCTTGAAGGGATAGCATTGATCAGTGAAGCACTGGAACAGGCCGTGAACAAACCAGACCTGGGATCAAGAAGCAAAATGCTGATAGCTTCTTTAATGGGTGCGGTGGCTTTTCAAAAAGGTCTCGGTGTTGTACACTCGCTGGCTCATCCCCTCTCCTCTTTGTTGGATACACATCATGGATTAGCGAACGCAGTAAATATCCCTTACGGCATCGCATTCAATATAAAAGGCTTCGAGAATAAATTCAAACGCATTGCACGCACGCTTGGGCTTGAGCAGGAAACCGGTGAAGCGGTCGTGGAGTATTTGTTCGATCTGAATTCAAAAATTAATATCCCCCATAAACTGAATGCCTTAGGTGTTAGGCCTGAACATATTGAAACCCTGGCGGATCTTGCTATTGCTGACTTTGCGCATCCTAACAACCCGAAGCCGGTGACCAGGGAAGATTTTAAACAATTGTATTTGCAGGCGCTGTGATGGTGAGAGGTGAATGGTGAGAGATTGTGCTACACCGATAAGGGCTTGTAAAATCTTTTATAAATGCAAGAACCTGAGAAAGACTTAACGCTCTTTTGAACTCTATAAAAATAAAGGCTGTCAATAAACTGTTCATTATGCAGATCATTAATCCCGCAACCGAAGAACTTATTACGGAGATACAGGAAGATACAAAGGAGAGCGTGACAATAAAATTTCAACAGTTGAAAGCGGCACAAGATAGCTGGCAGGAAATTCCGCTGAAGTCAAGGATCGATTCATTAAAAAATTTTTCAGGGCTGTTAGAAGAAAACAAAGAGGAGCTTGCCGGAATACTAACTTCAGAAGTGGGGAAGCCGCTGCAACAATCCCGCAATGAGATAAACGGCGCCCGGACAAGGATCGAATGGCTGGCCGATAATGCCGTAAAATATCTGTCTGATGAATACATGACCAATGAAAATGAGCTGAAAGAAAAAATTTCATATGAGCCGTTGGGTATTATCTGTAATATATCGGCCTGGAATTATCCATACCTGGTTGGAGTGAATGTTTTTGTACCAGCTCTTCTTGGCGGAAATGCGGTGATGTACAAACCTTCTGAACATGCAACTCTTACAGGTTTGCAGATAGCTACATTGCTAAAAAGGGCAGGCGTTCCTGAAAATATTTTCCATGTTGCCATCGGAGGAGGAGAGATCGGAAAACTTCTATTGGAACTTGACTTCGATGGATATTTTTTTACAGGCTCTTATGAGACCGGAAAATTTATTTATGAGAAATGTGCGCAGAAGATGGTACCCGTTCAATGTGAATTAGGCGGCAAAGATCCATTGTATGTTGCGGACGATGTCAGCGATATAAGATCCGTTGCTGTTGCCACAGCCGATGGTGCTTTTTACAATAATGGACAAAGCTGTTGCGCTGTTGAACGAATATATGTACATGAAAAAATATACGATGAGTATATCGAGCGGTTTACGGAAGAAGTAAGCTCATGGAAGCTGGGCCTGCCAACTGAAGAAGGCATATACCTCGGACCATTAGCGAGGAAGGAACAGCTTGATATCCTGACAAAACAAATTGATGATGCTGTACAAAAGGGGGCTTCTGTTTTAACCGGTGGGCATGAGGCTGACAGAAATGGCTATTACTTTCAACCAACAGTTCTTGTAAATGTTACGCATGAAATGAGCGTCATGAAGGACGAATCTTTTGGGCCTGTTATTGGGATCATGAAAGTAAAAAATGACGAGGAAGCCGTTGAACGGATGCAGGACACTGAATATGGATTAACTGCATCTGTGTATTCAAATGAACAGGAGAGAGCTGAAAAAATACTGCGCCGTATTAATGCCGGAAGCGGATACTGGAATTGTTGTGATCGGGTGAGTGCTGCATTACCCTGGAGTGGCAGAAAGCATTCAGGGTTTGGAGCAACGTTGTCACATGCAGGATTGAGAGCATTCGTAAAGCCGAAAGCCTGGCATTTGAAAGGGTAGAAGTTTTATTTTTCATATCAAAGAACTATTTGCTGTGTGATTCTTTAATATTATCATGGGCAACTTAAATAAAAAAAGGCTGTCTCAAAAGCGGTGATTTAATTGCCACGAAGGCACTAAGACACGAAAATAAATTTCAACATTCATTACTTCGTGTCCTTTAGTGTCTTCGTGGCAATTGAAGCTTTCGATACAGCCTATTTAAAGTGTTTCAATCGATCATGCCTCTTCTTTCGCCATTTTATTATACTCTTCCTGCAATTTTTTCTGTATTTCAAACGGCACCGGCGCATATTCAAGGAAACGCATTTTGAATTTTGCCCGACCTTGCGTAATAGAACGAAGCGAAGAACAATAATCATTCATTTCAGATAGGGGAACCTTTGCGTTGATCTTTGTAAAATGACCTTCTGCATCCATGCCTTCGACAATTGCTCTACGAGTTTGCAAATCGCCTATCACCGATCCTGTAAGATCATCCGGGCTTGAGACCTCTACATTGTAAATAGGCTCCAGGATTTGGGGATCCGCTTCCTGGAAAGCTTGTTTAAAGGCCTTTAAGCCTGCGATCTTGAAAGAGATATCATTGGAATCCACCGGGTGCATCTTTCCGTCATAAACACAAACACGCACATCGCGCACGTACGAACCGGTTAATGGGCCTTCATGCATCTTTTCCATTACTCCCTTTAAGATGGAAGGTAAAAACCGAAGATCGATAGCACCTCCTACGATACAGTTGTAATAGACCAGCTTTCCTCCCCAATCCAATGCGATCTCGTCCCGTCCACGTACATTTAAACCTTTGGGTTCAGGCATCGATTCATACCATGGCTCTATCCGCATAAATACCTCACCGAACTGGCCATTACCACCCGATTGTTTTTTGTGACGGTAGTTTGCTTCTGCCATCCGGCGAATGGTTTCCCTGTATGGAATGCGCGGCTTAATAAATTTAACTTCAACCTTGTTGAGATGCTCTATTTTCCATTTAATAACTGCCAGGTGCATATCGCCCTGGCAATGGACCAGTATCTGTTTTAATTCAGGCGAAAACTCAATAATTAATGTAGGATCTTCTTCCCTTAATTGATGTAATGCGACTGATAATCTTTCCTCCTCCCCTTTTTTTACTGATTCAATAGCCATGGTCATATTCGGGGAAGGAAATACAATCGGCTCTAATTCGATGTTCTTGCCACGTTCGTGCAGGGTATTATTGACATGTGTATTTTTTAATTTCAGCGTTGCTCCGATATCGCCTGCAACCAATTCATTTACATTTGTACGTTTATTGCCTTCTACTACAAATAGTTGGTTGAGCTTTTCCGATGACCCCGTGGTTTCGTTTACCAACTCCATTCCGGTTTTGATTGTGCCGGAGTACACTTTAAAGAAAGACATTTCTCCTACATGTGGCTCAGAAACGGTTTTGAATACAAACATACAGGCACGACCTTTTGCATCGCAGGGCAATTTTTCCCGGCTCTTTGTGAGCTGATCCGGCATTTCGTTGGCACTGGGACAAACCACATCGATGAACCCCATCAATCTTCCACTTCCCATGTTGCGTTCGGCCGATAAACAAAAAACAGGGAAAAGATCATGGTTGATCATCGCTTTCTTCATTCCTTCTTTCATCTCTTCTTCGTCAAGCTCCCCTTTATCAAAATATTTTTCCATCAGGGTTTCATCATTACTGGCAACAGCCTCAACTAATTCCCTGTGAAGCATCTCTGCTTTTTCTTTTTCTGCCTCAGGGATGGGTAATTTTTCGGGCTTGCCTCCTGTATCGCGGAACTTATACAAGGTCATGCGAAGCACATCGATGATCTCATGAAAGCCGGCTCCCTGCTGTACCGGATATTGTACAACCACTACTTTATTACCAAAATGGTTTTTCGCCTCCCGTACAGCCCTGTCAAAGTCGGCGTTATCGTCATCAAGTTTATTAACACCAAAGATCATGGGGGTTTTAAAATGTTCGGTATACTCCCAAATGATGTCAGTGCCTACTTCAACACCCATTACCGCGTTCAACAGCATAATACCGGTATCGGCAACACGAAGAGCGGAAACAACTTCGCCAACAAAATCATCATAGCCCGGAGTATCGAGAATATTGATCTTATATCCACGCCATTTCGTGTGTAATAATTTTGAAAAAATAGAGTTGCCCCGTTCATGTTCGAGATCATGATAATCGCTGACGGTATTTCGTTCTTCAACGGTACCGCGGCGGGTGATCAATCCTGCTTCAAAAAGCATGCATTCCGCCAATGTTGTCTTTCCGGAACCAGCATGTCCCAGCAAGACAATATTTTTTACGTGTGAAGTATCAAATTCTGCCATGGCAAACAATTTAGAAGTGAACAAATTTGTGTTGTTCTGTTACATAAGGCGAGGGTCGTATCCCGAAGTGATATAACAAATTCGTGTAAAGCGCCATTGCACTTTACAAAACAATTATCCGCAGATTGCTAACGGACAGCTACAACGAATTGGTCGAATTCATCGCTTACTTCCTGCAATGTGTGCTCTAAATGTTGAAAGGAGTCAAATAGATTTTCGTGTTCGGCGAGGGTCTCGTCCGTCACCTGCCCCTCAGGGGATGTATTCTCTGTAGCGATCTTTCGTTCGTGCGCCTTAACAGATTGTTTAAGATCGTGAATGTTGATGAGCTGGATGTGGAATTGGTTGTAAAGGTGTTCTACTTCTAGGAGGACATCTCGGTGAGTTTGGCGGCTGGCTACTTCCTGTAACCTGGCTTTAAGGTGGGTGAACTCGTTTCGACGCGAACGCAATGTGTCTCTCCAGGCATTGCATTCGCCAGCAAGCTGTGCGACATCTGTTGTAACCATGGGAGTAAATTTTTGGTGATAAAATAAAGAGCTGTAGAATTTGGAAGGGATCGGAGCTTATCTAATTTAGTAAACTTTCCTGAAAACCAACAGGGATTGGCCTGAAAAATATTCACCGTTTGCTGACCAGGCTCTCTGCTCCGTATTTATACTATTGAGTGATGAGTGGTGGACTGCCCGGGGTTTTTAAAATCTCATTTTGGTGACCATCAGAATTCAGGGAAACCTTAATTTCTTTTGAATTAAAAATAAACGAACTCATTAGCGTCAATTCGCCCCAATTCGTGTTAATTCGTGTATAAATGATTAGTCAGCAAACGATACAACAGATACTTAGCCGGATCGACGTTATTGAAATCGTCGGTGGGTTTGTGAAGTTGAAAAAAAGAGGCGCGAATTACCTGGGCCTTTGTCCATTTCATAACGAAAAAACACCCTCTTTTACGGTTTCTCCCACAAAAGAAATATATAAATGTTTTGGCTGCGGGCGCAGTGGCAACAGTATTAGTTTCCTGATGGAGCATGAGAAATACTCTTATGTTGAAGCGCTTCGATGGCTGGCCAATAAATACAATGTAGAAATTGAAGAAACGGAAACAAGCCCGGAGTTAAAGCAGATTCAGCAGGTAGCGGACAGTTTATACATCATCAATAATTTTGCGCAGAAATATTTTTCAGATACGCTTTTCAATATCGATGAGGGCCAGGATAACGGCCTGAGTTATTTGAAGGAAAGAGGATTTCGCGAAGAGGTGATCAAAAAGTTTCAGCTTGGTTACTGCCTGCGCGACCGCGACGCATTTGCAAGGGCTGCCCTGGCCGCTCAATTCAATCCCGAATTTTTGCAAAGAAGCGGATTGGTAGTCATGCGCGAAGAAAAACTGGTGGATAATTACAGGGGAAGGATCATTTTCCCGGTTCATAACCACAGCGGAAAAATCCTTGGATTCGGGGCAAGGATCATTGGTAAAAACGAAAAGGCCCCAAAGTATATCAATACGCCGGAAAATGAAATTTATATAAAGAG
Organism: Chitinophagaceae bacterium; assembly: GCA_014379345.1. Taxonomy (GTDB): domain Bacteria; phylum Bacteroidota; class Bacteroidia; order Chitinophagales; family Chitinophagaceae; genus Flavitalea. Next base: position 32,671 of record JACMLY010000130.1, on the reverse strand, counting down.
CAAGATCTTATATGGCTCTTATTTTGCCAGGCAGGCCATCGATAAAAATGATGAGTGCCTGTTGGTAGAAGGGTATACGGACGTGATCTCATTGCACCAGGCCGGAATTGAAAATGTGGTTGCATCTGGGGGGACCTCCCTTACACAGGATCAGCTTCGATTAGTTAAAAAATATACCAATAACCTGACCATCATTTATGATGGGGATAGCGCGGGGATCAAAGCGGCGTTGCGTGGTCTTGATATGGCTTTGGAAGAAGGGCTGAATGTAAAACTTGTATTGATACCAGATAAAGAAGATCCGGACAGTTATGTACATAAAGTAGGCGCCACGAAATTTCAGGATTTCATCAAGGCTAACAAAAAGGATTTTATACTTTTTCAGCTTGAAGTATCTCTTCATGATGCCGGTAACGACACGAATAAAAAAGCGGAGACAGTAAACCTGATCGCCGAAACCATATCAAAACTCAATAAGGTTGAAGATTTTACCAAGCAACAGGATTATATACGGAGATGCGCCGAACTATTGAAAATAGAAGAAACAGGATTGAATGCCCTCGTAAATAAATTCATTCGTCAGAAAATATCAAAACAAGAGATCAAATTACCTTTTGATGAAGCAAAATATTACGAAGAACAAACACAGCAAAAGGGCTTTGAAGATGATACCATGGTTCTTCTGCAGAAGGATGAATTGCAGGAAAGAGCTTTGATCCGTTGCCTGATTGAGTTCGGGCTTAAGAATTGGGGTGAACCACTTCGTGTGGCTGATTATATCCTGGAAGAATACGCTGACATAATCGATAATCCCAGGCTGCTGCGGATAACGGAAATGTATAAAACCTGGTACCAGGAAAACCTTGAACCCACATCGAAAAATTTTCTTTATCATGAAGATTTACAATTAAGTGCCGACGTGGTATCATTGCTGGATTTCCCGTATGAGCTCAGCCACAATTGGAAAGATCATTTCGAAGGCAAAATTTTAACGCGTGAAGAGTTATACCTGGAAGAAGTAAAATCGACGATAAATTATTTGAAGTTAAGAAAGATCAAAAGGCTGATAGAAGAAAATCAAAAAGATCTGGAGAGTTTTCATACTTCTGAAGAGCAGGTAGTGCTGATACAAACTCATCAGCATTTAAAACAAATGGAAACCCAGCTTACCAGCCAAATGGGTACAGTAATACTTCGCTAATATATAACGTTACGTAGTTACTTTGGTATGTTACGGTTCATATCTCCCATGTGTTTCTTGGTGCCGTCCGTTGTGTTCTTTGTGAACCCCTTGATTGTACGATCAGAACCTCCACAACGAACACAACGTAGACACAAAGAACATGAAGAAATTATATTTTGACGGATTTTTTATAACGTACCAAGAAGAATGTCGCTATACGAGAGAGGTACAAGATCCTTCTCTTCAATTCCCAGTTCAGTCATATAGAAATGACATTGTTCGTGTAACTTTTCAACAGGAAGGCTTGTATTTTTATCCGTTGCTTCGATTTCGACAAATTCGCCCAACCCATCTAGTGTATCGAGGTGAAATTTGATATTTCCGATAAAATAGATTTCTCGCTTTTTGGTAACAATGATCTTCACTCCCAGTGCCTTTGTTAAAATAGATCTTATCACATCACTATTTTTTACTTCCGCCAGATCAAAATCCGATTGCCTGGGTCCTGATAAATTGTCGCGAGTATAAAAGATCAGGTTGTTTTCGATATTTCCCTGCCGAAGTTTTAATCTTCCATTCAACACATTAAAATAGGTGTCCGTTTGAGTATCCAGGCCTTTGTAGTCTGCTCCTTTTTCGAGCAAAAATTTCCTTATCTCTTCTGTTCTATTGGTCCTGGCTTTAATTTCAATATTGATATACGACATAAAAAAGGTTTGCCTTTCAGACAAACCTAAATATTATCCTGACGCTGAATCTAACTATTTTTCAGCAGGTGTACGTTTGCCGGCAATCAACTTGTCAATAGCAACCTCCATGCGGCGCGAACGGGTATCTTCTCTCTTAGCGTTTGTGATCCAACTCACATATTCTTTCTGGTGAGAATGTGAAAGTGCTTCGAAGAAACGATGGGCTACTTTACTTCTTCTCAATTCTTTTTCGAATTGGTCAGGAGTCGGCACTACATTGGTTTGAATATTAATACCCGTATTTGTGGCGTACATGGTATTAGACATTCTGGCTAATGATTTTACCACAGCCGCTTTTTGGAATCGTACGGCAGTCCAAACGTGATCGAGAGCGATTTCATTTACCGAATCAAAACCAACTGTACGCATACAGTCCCAACTGCATTCCCGGTTGAGGTCGGTGGCAATTTTAGAGGTTGTTTTTGGATAAGCAATCCAGAATTTAGCATTTTCATGTAGAGCAGGTATCACTTCCCCTAAAATACTCCGGAGCTGGTAATGGCTGACAGCAAATACCAGGGCAAAATCAATTTTCCGGCTTTTTAATAAGGGAGTAACATTTTTGGCAAAGGCCAGTTTTACGAATTGTTTTTCAATGGAAGACGGTAGACCCTGAATCAATAAATTTTTTTCTTCCGAAAGCTGAAGCTTTTCTAACAAATTTTGGAGCATGCCTGAATGTTTTTAATGATAGCCTAAGGCTAATATATAGATGGGGACTGCAAAATTAAAAAAATGAAGTGGTCGGACGAAAAAATATTTACGAAAAAGCCCATCAACCTTATTCCAGATTGATGGGCCCTAAAAAGATTATAAATAAAGTTAGTAGGCGCCTACTTACCCATTGGCTTATAGTATTTTAGTGCTTCAGGCATTAAAGACCTCAACCTGGCAATACGATTCTCTTCGGTTGGGTGGGTACTTAAAAACTCAGGAGGGCGCTGTCCGTTACTCATTTGTTGCATTCTTTCCCATAAAGGAATTGCTTCTTGGGGATTATAACCAGACATGGCAGTGAATATCAAACCGAATTTATCGGCTTCCAGTTCCTGTTTACGTGAATTAGGGAGAAGTATGCCAATGGTAGCCCCGGGTCCATAAATGCTATTAAATATGCTATTGACCTTTGAATTACCCGAAGTGACCGCACCACCAATTGTGCCGATCCCTTCTGCAACCATGGCCTGGCTCATTCTTTCATTTCCGTGTTTGGCCACAGCATGCGCAATTTCATGGCCTACCACTACGGCCAGTGCCGCCTCATTTTGTGTAACGGGCAATAAGCCGGTATACACCACGATCTTTCCGCCAGGCATGCACCATGCATTTACTTCTTTTGCATCTACCAGGTTATATTCCCATTGAAAGCCTGTTAACTCATTTGCCAATCCCTGCTGCGAATAATATTTGGTAATGGCAGCAGTTAAGCGTTGGCCTACCCTCCTAACCATTTCGGCATCTTTATTGGCCGATGGACTAACGACCTTCGCCTGACTTAAAAATTGCCTGTACTCCTGCACAGCCATACTTTGTAACTCGGTCTCAGACAAAAGGGCCAGTTGATTTCTTCCTGTTATAGCATTTTGCGTACATGCCACCAATACAGAAATGAACGCACCTATAACGACTATTTTTTTCATTACGCAGAATTTAGGATACAAAGACAATAGTTGTACCAACCCGTGCAAGGGTTGTGGCATATTAACTAAACCAAAAAGTTAAGATCAGGACGGGATGAGTTGTCAGCTTTCAGCTTGCCGGCGCTCGCGCTTTCTATCGCGATGTTTTAAAATCGGGACTTTGCTTTCGCTTCCTCTAAGCAAGCGACTGATATTTTTTTGGTGGGTGAGTATCACCAACAATGCAACTGCGATGGCAAATGCTCTGTAAAGGAGTTCCTTTTCATTAAAAATGACCAATATAAAGACGGCGAACGCGATACTCGCCAGGATAGAGCTCAGTGAAACAAATCGGGTAAGGTATAAAACCAACAAAAAAACACCCACACAACAAACGGCAACAACGGGTTGAATCGCCAATATCATCCCAAACAAAGTAGCAACTCCCTTCCCGCCTCTAAAATCAGCCCATATGGGGAAAATATGCCCCACGACAGCCGCTAATCCTAATCCAACCATAAAATTGGTACGGTCTAATTCACTTGTGAGGTAATAGGGTAAGAGTATATAGAGGCTTGTAGCCGCAACGCCTTTAATCACGTCAACGATCATGACCACTGTTCCCCATTTAGGTCCCAATGTCCGGAAAGTATTAGTGGCACCTGAATTACCACTTCCATATTCGCGTATATCAATTCCAAAAAAAGCCTTGCTTATCAAAACCGCTGTTGGAAGAGAGCCAATAAAATACGCTATTGCAATGAGTAAAAATTCTTTCATTGAATAGTTGGTTAAAGTTGGACAACAAAAATAAGCAAAAACACCTAATCAAGACGATTGTTTTACGCCGAATTACCTTTTATCAAAGACAGCATGATCCAACCGTTCTTTTCCGAATGTTTTTGTATGATAAGATCTTCATTTAAAGCGGCAGCAGCTATATCCTGCTCATCAACTTGTAACAGTCCGCTCAATATTAAAACGCCATTCATGCGCAAATGTTTTGCGATGGCTGGTAGATTTTGAATAATCACATGTTTATTGATATTTGCCAAAATGACATCGAAATCCTCATTTTCGGGCAAACTATCGGAATTTACAAGTTTTATCCTGGAACAATGATTGACTTGGATGTTTTCCTTGGCATTTTCAATGCTCCACTCGTCGTAGTCAATGGCGTATACATGCCGGGCGTTTAATTTTTCTGCAAGGATAGCCAGCACACCCGTACCGGTTCCAAAATCCATCACATCCTTACCAGCGAAATTTATTTGCTGCATAAATTGAATTACCTGGAAGGTTGTAGCATGATGCCCCGTTCCGAAGCTCATTTTGGGAGTAATAATTATTTCATATTCAACGCCTGCGACGGTCGGGTGAAAATCGGCACGTATTGCACAAAAATTTTCAATAGTGACCGGTTCAAAACTTTTTTCCCATTCCTCATTCCAGTTCCTCGGTTCAATTTTTTCAATGGTTATTGAATGGCGATCTAAAGAGATTATATCTTTTAATGAAGATTCATCAAAAAGGCTTTCTAGAATATAAGCGTTTAAATAATCGGTTCCCTGCTCGAAACCTTCGTATCCAATTTCTGCCAGCTGGGCAAGCAGTATCTCCTGTTCATCTGGCAACTGACTGGCAAAATGCAATTGAATATAGTTTACCATAAAATGAAAAAGGTCTGTAGACCTAAGCTACAGACCCATTGATATACAAGAAATAAGTTTAGTCTTGTGCAGGTGCGCCATTACTTTCTGGTCGTTTGCCTTCAGGCTTTGGCATTAACGCTTTTCTGCTAAGTTTAAATTTTCCAGTCTTCTGATCAAGGCCTATTAATTTCACCTTAACTGTGTCTCCTTCATTCAACACGCCTTCCATGGTCTCCAGACGTTTCCACGATACTTCGCTGATATGAAGCAACCCCTGTTTGCCAGGTAAAAACTCAACGAACGCTCCATAAGGCATTACCGATTTAACTTTTGACTCGTATATGGAACCGACTTCCGGTTGTGATACAATTCCTTTAAGCCAGGCAACTGCTTTATCTAGCCCTTCTTTTTTAGGACTGAAAATGCTTACTTCTCCAAAATTTCCTACTTCCTCAATATTGATGGTAGTTCCGGTTTCACGCTGAATTTCCTGAATGATCTTTCCGCCTGGTCCAATTACAGCTCCAATAAATTCTTTATCGATAAACATTTTCTCCATTCGTGGTGCATGAGGTTTCACATCTGCACGTGCTGCAGGCATTGCTGCATACATGGCATCAAGTATATGAAGTCGGCCTTTGCGGGCCTGTTCCAAGGCCTCGCGCATAGTTGCCATGCTTAAACCATCCACCTTAATATCCATCTGCACGCCGCAGATTCCTTCGCGGGTACCGGTCACTTTAAAATCCATATCTCCCAAATGATCTTCATCGCCAAGTATATCGGTAAGAACTGCATTTTTTCCATCTTCCTGCCGGGTGATAAGTCCCATTGCCACACCGCTTACATGTTTCGGAAATGGGATGCCCGCATCCATCAAAGCGATTGAGCCGGCACAAACAGTGGCCATCGATGATGAACCGTTCGATTCGAGAATATCGCTGACGACCCGAACCGTGTACGGATATTCATTGCCAGGCATCATCTGTTTTAATGACCTCATGGCAAGATTTCCATGCCCCACTTCCCTTCTGCCGGGGCCCCGGAGAAATTTAACCTCACCGGTAGAAAACGGAGGGAAATTATAATGCAAAATAAATTTAGAATACTCGGAAGAAGCCGCGCTTTCTACTAACAGTTCATCTAAAGGAGTTCCGAGGGTAACCGTTGTTAACGATTGAGTTTCACCTCTCGTGAACAATGCAGATCCATGAGGAGAGGGTAGAATATCGGCTTCCATACTCAATGGTCGAACCTCATCCAGTTTACGGCCATCCAGACGAATCTGATCGTCCAGAATCATGTTGCGAACCACTTCCCATTTCAGGTCTTCAAAATATTTTTTTACCAGCTTCTTATCTGCATCACTGGTATCTTCTCCCAGGCTATCGAGTAATTGCTTCCTTACTTCATCATACGAATCACTTCTTTGGGCTTTAGGCAGTGCGGATTTCGAAATCTGATACACCTGTTCCTTCATCGCTGACACTTTTTCCTGAAGATCTTCCTTTTGAACAGGCTTGGTATAATCGCGTTTTGAAGTAACCCCCATTTTTGAGCGCAGCTCGCTCTGGGCCTGTATTTGAATACGGATGGCTTCATGTGCCACCTCCAATGCTTTTACCAAGTCTTCTTCACTACACTCTTTGGCTCCACCTTCCACCATCATCAGGTTCTTTTCGGTTGCGGCAATGATGAAGTCCATTTCGGCTTTCGCCAGTTCTGAGCGCACGGGGTTGATAACAAAATTGCCCTCGATCTTGGCAATTCTGACTTCAGAGATTATTTCTTTGATAGGAATGTCGGAAACAGTAAGTGCAGCGGATGCGGCCAGACAGGCCAGCGCATCGGGCATTACTTCCGGATCGCTGGAAACCAGGGTGATGATAACCTGCACATCACAAAGGTAATCTTCGGGAAACAAGGGCCTTAATGCACGGTCGATGAGACGGCTTGTCAAAATTTCATAGTCATTCAGCCTGCCTTCCCTTTTAAAAAAAGATCCCGGTATACGTCCGGCCGAAGAAAATTTTTCCATGTAATCAACGCTCAAAGGAAAAAAATCCTGGCCTTCCTTAGGTTCTTTGTTGGCAACAACAGTAGCTAATAAAATACAATTTCCCTGGCGAACGGTTACAGCACCATCAGCCTGGCGGGCTAATTTTCCAGTTTCGATGGTGACCATACGGCCACCGCCTATATCAAATGTTACATCAAGAGGGTGAGAAAGCATAATTCGTTTTTTATGATCCCGTTTACAGGGGAAGGATGGGTGTAAACGCAATCGTGTTTTTAAAAGCAATTCAATGAGCTAAGGCAGAGTAGCAGAAACAACTATTCCCAACCGTGCATGCAGTTGGGAATAGGTTATTATCGATATGTAGCGTTATTTTCTGATTCCAAGTTTCTCGATCAGGCCGCGATAACCCTGAAGGTTATGTTTGCTCAGGTAATTGAGCAATCGCTTGCGCTGACCAACCAATTGCATTAAACCCCTGTGAGTGGAGAAATCATGCTTATTTTTTTGTAAATGTTCTGAAATCCGGTTAATTCTCTCTGTAAGCAAGGCTATCTGGCCCTCAATAGAACCAGTATTCTCAGCTTTACCCGCAAACTCGGTGAAAATGGTAGAAACTTTCTCTTTCGTTAAATAAGACATCTCAATTTTTTTTAGCATCCAAAAATATTCTGCATAAATTAGTCGGCGAAGGTAGGTAAATTTTGAGTTTAAAAGCGTCTGAAAACGCTTTTTTTTCCCTTTTGAAGGCTGTCGACGGTTGATAGTCGACAGTCGACGGAATGCCTATCCGGAGTAAAAATCATGAAAAGAATATTTTTTGCAGTAACTAATGACCTGGTTTATGATCAAAGAATGATCCGTATTTGTGGCAGTCTGGCAAAGGCAGGATACAACGTGATACTGGTGGGCGTTCAATTCAACAGCTCTATTCCTTTGCAAAACCAGGATTTCGGCCAAAAACGGTTGAACTGTGTTTTTACAAAAGGCAGGGCTTTTTACATTGAATTTAATATCCGGTTGTTTTTCTTTCTCCTTTTTAAAAAAATGGATTGCATTTGCGCAATAGACCTGGATACAATACTGCCCTGTTATATAATTTCATACCTGAAAAAAATTCCCCGGGTATACGATGCCCACGAGCTTTTTTGCGAGATGAAGGAAGTTGTAACAAGACCAAATATATATTCCTTCTGGAAACGGATCGAAAAATTCAGCGTTCCTAAATTTCAACATGGTTATACGGTGAATGAGCCGATTGCTGAAGAATTCAAAAAAATGTATTCAGTCAGATATAGTGTTGTCAGAAATTTTCCTTTCCTTGAACCCCTGATCATTCCTGGAAAAAACGAAAAATATATTTTATACCAGGGTGCAGTGAACGAAGGGAGAAGCTTTGAAACGCTGATCCCCGCAATGACTGAAGTAAATAGCAAATTGCTCATATGTGGGGATGGTAATTTTATGCAGCAGGTAAAACGATTGGTCATCGAAAATAATCTTGAGGGAAAAGTGATCTTCAAAGGAAAACTCCCTCCCGGACAATTAAAGGAAATTACAAGAAATGCGTGGGTGGGGCTTACGCTTTTTGAAAATAAAGGCCTAAGCAATTACTTATCTCTTGCAAACCGTTTTTCGGATTATATACAGGCAGGCATTCCGCAGCTTTGTGTTGATTATCCGGTGTATCGGAGTATTAATAGTCAATACAAGGTGGCAATTTTGTTGAATGATCTCCGTCCTGCCAACATTTCAAAAGCTTTAAACGGATTACTATCTGATGAATCCTGTTATAACACCCTGCAAAAAAATTGCCTGGCAGCCAGGGAAATTTTGAACTGGCAGCAGGAAGAGACCGGGCTTTTCGGGTTTTATAAAAATATTTTTGAGCCAGGTGGATAAACATTTACACATCATATGTCTGGACATACCATACCCTGTAGATTACGGCGGAGTATTCGATCTTTTCTACAAAATAAAAGCGCTTCACGAAAAGGGTATCAAAATACATCTGCATTGTTTTGAATATGGAAGATCACGCCAGGCGGAATTAAGCAGGTATTGTATAGATGTGCAATACTACAAAAGAAAAACTGGCATAAAGGGGTTTTCGGCTACGTTACCGTATATAATAAGCTCAAGAAAGAGCACAGCATTACTGCAAAACCTATCAAAAAATGATTATCCAATTCTCATAGAAGGAATTCATTGCAGCCATCTGCTGACGGATGAGAGATTTAAAAGCCGCAAGATCATTCTCCGTCTTCATAATGTTGAGTATCTATATTACCGTGAATTATACAGGACAACAAATTCTGTCTTTAAAAAGCTGTATTATTTCTTTGAGAGCAAATTGCTTTTCAGGTATGAGAAAAAAATATCACAGAAAGTTCTGATCGCATCTGTTTCTGAACAAGACCTCCTTATATACCGGAAACAGTTTTATACAGATAGGATCTTTTATCTTCCCGTATTCCTGCCTTATAAAAAAGTACTTGCCCTGGAAGGCATTGGGGACTACTGTTTGTATCACGGAAACTTATCAGTGCCGGAAAATGAAAAAGCGGCGACCTGGTTGTTAAAAAATGTTTTCAAAGATTTGGGAACAGCCTTTGTTATCGCAGGGAAAAATCCGTCAGTATCTTTAGAAAAAAGAGTTTCACAACAGGCCAACACCTGCCTTGTCATAAACCCCACCGAATCCGAAATGCAGGACCTGATTGAAAAAGCCCAGATAAATGTTTTGCCCTCCTTCAACAAAACCGGTATTAAATTAAAAGTGATGAATGCTTTATTCAATGGCCGGCATTGTGTTGTAAATGAAGCTGCCACTTTAGGAACCTCCCTAACCGGTGCATGCCATACAGGTAGTAATGCAGAGGCGCTGAAAAGCATCATTACCCAGCTGTATCATCTGCCGTTTGGCGAGGAAGACATGAAACTTAGGAAATTTTTGCTGGAAGGGAATTATGATAATTCAAAGAATGCGCAACAACTTATTCAATGGATATGGTAGCATTGTCGAGCACTCTTCCCCTTTCGGTTCGAACCATTCGTGCGGGAAATTTATTTATGACAATATAGTCGTGTGTGGCCATTACAATTGCCGTTCCGTAATCTCTTGAAATATGAAACAATAATTGCATTATCTCATCCGAAGTTTCAGGATCGAGATTACCTGTTGGCTCATCGGCCAGAATAAGTTTGGGCGAATTCAACAATGCCCTCGCTATGTCTACTCTTTGCTGCTCTCCCCCGCTTAATTCAAATGGCATTTTGAAACCCTTCGATTTGAGGCCGACCTTATCGAGTACATCGGAAATTTTTTCATCCATAAGCCTTTCATCCTTCCATCCAGTCGCTTTCAAAACGAATTTGAGATTTTCGTTCACGTTTCGATCTGTCAACAATTGAAAATCCTGGAACACCACCCCCAGGTTCCTTCGAAGAAAGGGAACTTTTTTCCAGGTCATTTCACGAATATTAAAGCCAACAACTGTACATTCACCTTCGGTCAGAGGGAGATCACCATATAGAGCTTTTAGTAAACTCGATTTACCTGTTCCGGTTTTACCCACGAGGTATACGAATTCTCCTTTTTGCACCGTAAGATTTACATCCTGTAGAATGAGGTTTTTGCCCTGGTAAATATTCACGTGCTTTATTTCAATAATGGTCTCCGCCATAGATTCATAGATTAATGGCAAAAATAAGTAATTCGGCGCTGAGCACATAGATATTCACACTCTGGTTAAAAATAACAGTTTTGAAGTGTTATATCGCCGCTGGCACCTAAATTGCAAATAGTATAACTGTTACTTATATCTGCTTATTGACCAGTAACCTCATCAACGACTTACCCAAGCCAGAAATTATGAGCATTTCTACAAAAAACCTCGTATATATTGTCGATGACGATCCGGACGATCGCCAGGTAATTCTTGACGCATTTTTAGAAAACAATGCTGAAATGGATTATGTGTTTGCAGAAGACGGCAGCCAGTTGATGCAAACCCTTCAGGATGCTGACAACGGTTCAGAGTTGCCTACTCTTATTTTATTAGATCTTAATATGCCCGGAATGTTAGGGTTACAGGCATTAAAAGAGATCAAAGGAAATAAGAAATTTGCCTCCATCCCTACCATCGTTCTTACTACGTCTACATTGCCTATGGACAAAAAGTTATCTTATGATTACGGCGCTAATTGTTTTTTATCGAAACCTTCTTATTACAGCGATCTGGTACTGGTAACAAAGATGATCGCGAGATTATATTTTCATAAATGGAAATAGAGGCAGCTGATTAGCCGATTTGATGATTAGCCAATTAGCCGATTCGCCGATTTACCTTTTTTCAATATAGTGCTGAGACACTATCGGCTAATCGGCTAATCAGCCAAAAAAGATCTTCACTGTCTGATAAAACAAACGGTTCTGTAAATTTTGCGATTGTTCCATAAAACCCTGCAACCCGAATAAACCAGCTGCATTTCCCTTGTTGATGGCAATTTCAAGATATCCCGCTGAGTTAAACAAGGCGAGCTTTTCGCCTATTGGTACATCCGCATATGTTTCACTAATGGCAGAAATAACTTCATCTCTTTTAAAAATGATCCTGAAACTCCTCCCCTTTCTTTGTTCTTCAAATTGTTCATGAGTGATATTGACAACGATGTTCTCAAAATTATCGATCAAAATAATTTGTCCCTCGATCCAGTTCTCACCCAGCAAGGGGCGTAGATGATTTTTTTCAAGGTATTCAACGTCCGGGACGCCGATGCTTTGAACGTCTCCGCCTGCCTGTAATTTTTGAATGGCGGCGGCCATTACCTGCACGCAGTGCATGGTGTTTTTGGCAGCCAGTTTTTCGAGCGGAAGACCGATCACTATTTCAGGCTTACCTTCAACGATCATTGTTAACAGTCCGTTATCCGCACAAATAATGTATTGTTCCTGGTGGAATGCAAGCAACAATTGCTCGGGTTTTTTTTCGAACAGGTTCACCAGTAAAAGATGAAAGGTGTAGGAAGGAAAATTTTTTATGGCATTGCGGCAGATATATGCCGTTTGGGTATAGTTGAAAGGAGATAGGCTATGAGAAATATCAACGATCCGCGATTCGGGAATGATCCCTAGTAGTTGTCCTTTAATGGCACCCAACAGGTAATCCTGTTCACCGATATCAGATGTTAGGGTCAATAATGCCATGAAAGGGATCGAAATTTAATTGGAGTATTGCGTTTGTAATAGCAGGCAAGCGCAGCGGTAAATATATATGAATTCGTTTTCAGTTGAAGTCATGAGCATTTAATATTGAAGAGTGAGGGGACCGGGGCATGATTCATTTAATCAATTGTCCATTATTAAAGAAGAATTTGTGCACTAATTTATCGGTAAAAGCCGGGAAAAAACGATTTAGGAAAACAGTCCTTTTGCCGGTAAAGGTAAGGATCAGTGTGCGTTTACGCTTTTCTACGGCATTCAAAATATATTGCGCGCACTCGGCGGCGGGCATCATTTTAGTTTCATCCATCAGCGATTCGCCTTGCGGACGACCTTCTTTATCTAAAGCAGCATGTCGGATATTTGATGTTGTAAATCCCGGGCAAACCCACATCACATTGACACCGGTATCGAACAATTCGGTTCGCAATGCTTCCAGCCAGCCCTGCAAGGCAAATTTGGAAGCTGAGTAAGCACTTCTTCCGGGCAGGCCTCGATAGCCTGCAATGGAAGAAATGCCCACTATAGAACCTTTGCGTTCTGTAATGGATGACAAAGCAAACTTTGTGCAGTACACGGCGCCATAAAAATTAACCGCCATCACCTTCCTGATCACTTCCACATCAGCATCCTTAACCAGTGCCCTCATCGAAATACCGGCATTATTAATTAAAATATCGATCCCGCCGAATGTTTTTATAGTGGATTCAATAAATTTCTCACAATCCTGTTCATTACTGACATCGCAGGTTACGGCATGCAATAATACATTGGAATATTGTAGTTGAAGGTTGTACAGTTTGTCGTGGTTGCGTCCGCAGGTTGACACTTTTGCACCAAGCGGTATCAATGTGTCGATAAGAGCTTTTCCGATGCCTTCAGTACCTCCCGTGATAACAACAACCTTATCTTTGAAAAATGACATGAGAAATGATTATAGAAGCAAAAATAACAGAGTTGAGTGGGGGAAACAATTTCATCTTAAGAATTCCGTGAAATGGTGCGAATAAAATAAAGCAGGGAGCAGAAATAAATAAAGCAATACTTCTTATTTGACGAGGATTTCATGTGGGAAAGCTGCGGATGGTTCAACAGTTTAACAAGCAGGATCCATATACCAGCACTGCTTAAAAGACCTAAAAAGGAAAAGGCTTGGGAATTTGCAAGCCTTTTCGGCGATCCCGCCGGAACTTGAACCGGACCCTCCCAATCAAAATCGGGCTCCTCGCCACCCGATACGCGGGTTTCAATATCGTTTTGTGACTTCATGTTCTTGATATTTTTCTCTCTTTTTTTAGCTTCCTGCAAGGTTGCAAACTCCTGCTTGTAAACCAATCGACGTTGCCCTGAGGGACGAGAGAACTCTTGCTGCGAAAGAATTTATTTTTTTTCCTCTTCAAAAAACTCAAGAGCTGTGCCTGCACGTGCATGCTCCTGTAATTGGTTTACAATACCGGCTACCCTGTTGCCATGATGATTTATTTTTTCAAGATTATTGATCAAAAGATCCGCCGTTTCATTTTTAACTTCTTCGTCATGTGATGAAAGAATGTCCTGAACCAACTCTTTGGAGATCAGTGAAAAGTTATTGACAAAGTTGAGTGGGTTCTGTATTTCATGGGCCATACGCGTCGCCATCACTCCAAAGGCAGCCATCTTTTCCGATTGAACCAATTGCTGCTGAGTGGCTTTCAGATTTTCGTAAGCTGCAGCAAGTTCTTTGTTCGCCTTTTGTTTATAGCGGTAACGGTTTATCAAACCTATAAGCAGCAACAACAATAGGGTAGCTCCGGCAATAAACGAATTACGGATGTTGCGCTGTAGAATATCTTTTTTCTCCTGCTCTGCTTTGGTGGCCGATTCTTTTTTATCAAACTCATATCGCATGGCCGTTTCAGTGAGTTTTTTGTTTTTCTCCATATTGAAAACAGAATCCTTGAAGAGCGTATAATTCGTATAACTCTCCAATGCGCCTTTATTATCGCCCAGCAACGTTTGTATTTCGCTCAATCGCCTGTAGTTGCTGAATAGAGTATTTAAATCACCGATTTCTTTTAATATGTTTATTGCGCTGTCTGTATAGCCTTTTGCCTGTTGCAATGCCACCGTTTTATTACGTGGAAAATTCTGGTAACTATTGTATTTGCCGGCAGTAGTGTTGTCTTTCGCGATCTCTAAATAAGTGTCTCCGATATTACCGAGGTTCATCGCTATTCCGATTTTATGTCCCAACTCCTCATGCATCTTTAATGCCTTGAAATAATACTCCAGCGCTTTGCTATACTCCCTTTTCTCGGTATAGACAGTTCCGATGTTTGCGAGGTTTCTTGCTATTCCATTTTTATCTCCCAACTCTTCATATAACTGCAGTGACTTTAAATCATATTCCAAAGCTTTTGTGGTATCGGATAAACTCATGTGCAATTCCCCGATATTGCCGAGGTTTGCAGCCATCCCGCTTTTATTTCCTAATTCTTCATCTATTCTGTTTGCCTTTAACATATATTCCAGTGCTTTAGGATAATCTTCCTGGCTGTTATAAACAATTCCAATATTACAGAGAGTAGCCGCTATTTCGTTTTTAATTCCGCGTTCTTCATTGATTCTTAAAGCATCAAAAAAATATTTCAACGCATTTGGATGATCGGATTGAAACCAATAAACAACTCCAATATCGCCAAGCACTTTTGCTGTGCCGGTTTTGTCTTCCATTTCCCTGAACTGTTGTAATGCTTTTAAAGAATGTTCCAAAGCCCGGGCATACTCGGATTTTCCGTATCCATAATTTCCTGCTATCACTTTGTAGGCATATGCCGTTCCTTTTTTCCAATTCAATTTTTCGGCAAGCGCCAGCCCCTGCTTACCAAACTTTAATCCTTCGTCAGGATTTATGGAGTAATAAGTAAGGCTGAGGTCATTCAGCAGTTTCACTTTATTTGTATCCTCATTTGCCGTAGGAAGTTGGGTGAGCAGTGAATCAATAAGGGGTTGACCCTGTAATTGCGCGTGCGATTGCCTTGTCGCACTTGCAATAAGGAGCAGCAGGAGTAGTTTTTTCATTTTTTGACTTTATTATTAACTGATCCGTGTCTTCGTTTGCTGATTGTAATTGATGAAAATGCTGCAACTGGGTATTGATTTTCTTACTGGCAGCCGACCTTTATGATTGCGCTGTTCACCTCATAGAATAACTGCGTGATGACTATAAAAGGTGATAAATATAAGGTGCACTCATCATTACAATAGGTCAATTTACTGAAAACGTTAATTAATATTTGGGAATGGATTTCAGATCAATTCGAGCGGGCCGAGTTGAATTGATTTTGCCCAGCCGAATTTGCCAGCAGAATTTGGCGGATTTTGACATTTTTGACAAGATGCAAAAAACAAAACGCCCCGCAAATCCAATATTTGCAGGGCGTTTTGAGTAACCTAATTTGTGATCCCGCTGGGACTCGAACCCAGGACCCATACATTAAAAGTGTATTGCTCTACCAACTGAGCTACGGAATCGTTCCGATTTTCAAAAGGAGTGCAAAAATAAGGCAAAATCGTATCGAACCAAACTTTTTAAAATTAAAAATTTACAGATCAAAGAATGAAAAATATTTACGACAATTTTTTTTGGAGATCCCGAAAAATTTATTTGCCGTCTCAATAAAATTTGGGTACAGGATTTAATCTTTGGTTCTGCCTCTGATGCCAATATGGATAGATCGTTGGCGTTTCACTCGCGGCATCGAGTTTTTTCACCTGCTCAATCGTCAGGTTCCATCCCACGCTGCCTAAATTTTGTTTTAATTGTTCCTCATTTCTTGCCCCTATAATTATACTTGAAACAGTAGGGCGCCGCAATAACCAATTGATCGCTATTTGAGCCACCGTTTTACCGGTTTCTGTTCCAAGCTGCTCAAGAGTGTCTATAATGTTGTAAAGAACTTCTTCATTCACCACCGCTTCAGGTACCGGGCTACCTCCCTGCGCGATGCGGCCTTCTTGGGGAATGGATTTATTTCTTCCATATTTGCCCCCTAAACGTCCTGCAGCCAATGGACTCCATACGATGCTGCCAATTTTTTGGTCGAGGCCTAATGGCATTAGTTCCCACTCGAATTCCCGGTTTGCCAGTGAATAGTAAACCTGGTGTGCAACATATTTATTCCATCCATATTTTTCTGATATACCCAATGATTTCATTAAATGCCAGCCGGAGAAATTCGAACAGGCGATATAACGGACTTTACCACTTTGTATCAGATCATCTAAGGTCCGCAGCGTTTCTTCCACCGGGGTATTGCCGTCAAAGCCATGCATATGGTAAACGTCAATATAATCTGTATTCAATCGTTTGAGACTTCCCTCAATTTGCTTCAATAAATGAAAGCGTGACGAACCTTCGTTATTTGGTCTTTCGCCAAAAGTGAAACTGGCTTTGGTAGAAATAAGCACCTTATTCCGCAAGCCTGTCAAAGCCTTTCCCAATATTTCTTCCGACAGGCCATCGGAATAAACATCAGCCGTATCAAAAAAGTTTACACCCGCATCCATGCACACATTTACCATTCTCGTGGCCTCGTCTGCTTTTGTACTTCCCCATGCTTTAAAAAACTCTGTGCTGCCACCAAAAGTGGCAGTACCAAAGCAGATGACAGGAACAAATAATCCTGATGCTCCAAGTTGTCTGTACTCCATTTTATTTTGTTATTTTATATAAGTCTATCGGTTTACTTTATTTTAAAATAGGATGCATGTTATTGTATTTCTGTCAGGTGTAAATTTAAACTTTTAATTGTGCACTCATCGGAGAAGAAGCAAATGCATTTGCACATGCTGCCATCCCTTCTCGAACCTGCCGGTCATTCAGCATATCGAGTGGAATAGTTCTCTTTGTGTCTTAGTGCCTTTGCGGCAATTTTTAGCCACCAAGACACTAAAGGACACAAAGCGCATGAGTAATTCTGTTAAAAATTTTACGATGAGCCCGGGGCATCCTTTCCACCGACTTAGAATTTTTTCATGATCTTCACCAGCATGTTGGCAATGATATCGTAACCCTTATCAGATGGATGCAGTCCATCGTAGGTAATATTAATCGCGTCAACGGGGTAAGGATATTCGTCCGTGTCTGGGTTGAAAGGAATTCCGATATATTGAGGGTAAGGATAATTTTTGTAACCGCCATTTGCCTGGGGATCCTTCAGGCGTTTGTACTTCACCAGGTTTTTCAAATCCATGCCGGTTTTATGGTAGAGGTCTACCAACTTGAAATGCTCATGGTTTGCAATGGCCTTAATCACATCGGCAAACTGTTCCAGTGATTGGCCATCCTTCTCCTTGTAAGAACCATAGGCCGAATTTTTCATATTGTTTATATACACGAAATCTGTACGCTGCATCGGCGTGATGAGAATGATCTTCGCATTCTTATTTAAACTGCGCAGTTTATCGATGATGATGCGGAATGAACCATGCACGGTGTTGTTGCCGGTATTGTTCTGATAATCTGTGAATACACCTAATGGCCTACCCTGCCACCAATCGTTGGTGCCAAGAAAGACTGAATAGGTATCGGCCTTTTCAAGCCCGAGTTTATCAATGGCATTAGCAATGCCACCGGAAGTCCAGCCATTATGGCCCTGGTTTGTATAACGAATATTTGGTAGTTCTTCTACAACCCTGGTCATATATCCTTTTGTGATCCTGTTGCCTGTTTCATCACGGTGCTCATTTAGGTAGGTAATCGAATCGCCAATAACCACCCAGCTTATTTGTTTTTTTGAGAAGGAGGTAAAAACAGAAATAATTATAAACAGAAGTACAGGCTTTTTCATATGCGAGTTTTATGAGGATCAAAGTTCAGGCAAACCTGAACTTTTTTTTTGAAATTAATAATCAGGCGACAAAATAGTTTTAACATCCGTTAGAACAACCGCCCGCACGGAAACCCGCAAGGATGTATTCCTGAATGTTGGAAAGGCATAAGATGTTAAGCCCGGAATGGGAGAAAACAAATAACCCGTAAATTGTATGATGAATAAAATGTTTTTCGCCCTGTTATTCGCATTCTTCATATGCATGACTTGCAGGAAAAAAACGGTATCGGCTGAGCTGCAACAGCAAGGCGAATTGATTTTTCAATCCGGATTTGAAAATGACACGGTGATCGCCAAAAACGCGGATGCGGATATTGTTGGGGCCGACAAAAAATTGCCGGGCCATAACGATTGGCTAAAAGATCTCGATAACCATCCTGATATCGGCAGCTTCAATCTGCAATATCAGGGAGGCGATAGCACCATGCGATTCGCTAGGATTATTCCGGAACCTGGTCGCGCTGTTAATCATGTTCTTCAGTTCTGGCTCAAAGAACCCAACGTGCGTGGATCGAAAGGCAGGATACAGGGGAATTTATATGGGAACAATGGATTAAAAGAATTTTATCAATCGGTCCGTATTTATTTGCATGATGATTTCAATGCAGTTCGTACATTCCCTAAGACCGTACACTGGCTCACCATTGCCGAATTCTGGAATAATATTACCTGGAGCCAGACAGTTTCTTACCGGTTCAGGATAACGCTTGGGATAGGAAAACCCGTTGCAACAACAAGTGATCTGTATTTTATTCTGGATGCCGAAGACTGTGAGTTGTTTCCTGATGACAGCCAGAAATATTCTACCGTTTGGGCCGAAACGAACATGAATGTGAAAGTCCCGGTCGGTAAATGGTTTACCATGGAGTATTATTACAAGGAAGGTGATCACCGGAACGGAAGATTTTATATGGCCATCACTCCGGAAAGTGAACAAAAGAAAATAATTTTCGACGTTCGAAAGATCACACACAATACCCAGGATCCCAATCCCAATGGAGTCAGTGATTTCAATCCACTTAAATTATATACTTCCAGAGAACTGATCGAGCATATGAAGAGAAATGGTAAAACGCTTCAGATATACTGGGATGATTTCAAACTTTGGAAGAATAAAAGGCCTGTATAGCCAGCCTCTTCATAGACAATTTTTGCCACGAATTGCACGAATTTGCACGAATCATTCGTGCAATTCGTGGCAAATTTCCGGATCATCCTACTACAGAATTTCAATTAGGGATATGAGATTACAATTTCATGATTTTTTAATGGAACATTCTTTTCAATGGCACAATGTTTTTATGAATAAAATTACTTTACCAGATGATTCAAAGATGCTGTGAATGCTCAAGTCGTGAGGGTGCAGGATAAATGATAGAAAATGGAGGAATAATAAAAAAAAAGTGGACCTAATTGCCCATATTTTATTATAAGATTTTAAAAATTTCAAATATTTAAGGATGAGTGCTGAAATAACCATGAAACAAGGACTTCTTATCAATAGCAATGATTTGCAGAATCAAAAATTGGAATTAAAGCCCGGCATCAATATGGACCAGTTGGTGGGATCTCCCCATTTATTTGCCAGATTCCTGGATACCAGGGACGGCTTTCTTGTCGAGCCAATTGGTCTCCTGACAATGCAACCCAATGGCAGGATTACAGATTATAGTCATCCGAACGAAGGAAACTGGCTACCCTATGAGCATGGTACTGTAAGTAGTGATAAAGCATTCGCTTTTATCACGGCGATGAATTCATGGATCCCCAGCTCTTCATGGCAACAATCGTTGGGAGACATACCCATTGGTCATTTTTGTAACGAACAGGAAGGAATAAGCAAACTATGTCTGATCCCACATAAGATCGCCAGCAAAAAAACAAGTATTGTATACCTGGTTGCTTCTTGTTATAATTTCTTCAAAGATGGACGAACGATACCTAAATTGCTTGATCAGTTATTTGCGGAAGGAATACAGCCGGACCGGATCAAAGTAGTAGTGAATGGTTGTAATGCAAATGAAGACAAAGATATTGATGGAATATCGTATGCTTTTAGTACGCACAATGCCTGGGAATGGAGTACTCTTTATGAAGCGCCCTTACGCTGGAACTTTGATTATGGAATGCTGATTCACGATACCAATCGAATTCTCCCGGGGTTTCGCAGGAAGGTGGAAGAATTTAATGACCACTTAAAATGGGATCATTTGCCCGCTACGCCAAATGCGGCTTGCTTGATTGGGTTATATTCTCATCATTTTCTTAAAAGACTAAATCCATGGCTGAAAAGCATCGATGGTATCGATAAACGAAACGGGGTAATAGCAGAAGTAGCGGGCGAACTACTGCTAAGGGCTCATACGGCTATTGTCATGGGAGATCCTGACCGGGGAGGTGGTAGCAGACCGGCCGAATGGCGTGAAGTTGTAGATGTTTACAATACCGGTTCACCGCGTCATCGACGTGTGTTCGGTTCAATCAGCCTGCATAAATTCATCCATCCGGGGTCACAGCCAACAAACCCTACCAGTTTATAGATTATAAAAAATAGTTTTTGTTAATTTTAAAAACAGTATATGATGATCCTCAATAAAAATATGTTAAGCGGACTTGCTGGAGCAATCGTATTAAACGTAGTTCATCAACTGGCGAATCGTATTGACAAGGATGCGCCTCACATTGACAAGATCGGTGAAGAGGCGCTTTCAAAATCGATTAAGATTGTTGGCTATGACCCACCCAAAGGAGATAAATTGTTCCTGGCTACATTAGTAGGTGATGTGATCTCCAATTCAATGTATTATAGCCTGATCGGAAAGGGTAAAAAAGAAAATCTGCTTCTGCGTGGAGTCATCTACGGCGCGGTAGCCGGAATCGGGGCGCTGACACTTCCGAAACCCATGGGACTGGACGACCAACCGGTTAACAAAACAAACAAAACAAAAGCCATGACCATCGGCTTGTATGTTCTCGGCGGTGTGGTTACTGTTTTTACCAGAAGACTCCTTATGAAAGTTCGACCGATTTAACTCGTCACATACTACAAAAGCGGATCAATCCACTCTCCCGTTTGTCTTGCCAAATTGGGAATGAGGTTTTCTTTTCCTTTCTTAAATCCATGATCCGCTCCTTCGATTTTGAGCAATGTTGCCTTAGCCAGCGATGAACAAACCTCCTCTATTAAATGCCATTCAGCGAGCGCATCCCGGGTTCCCTGGAGAAATAGCATCGATTGTTTTACCTTTTTAAGATGTTCCGCGCGATCGACAGATGGTTTTTTTGCAGGATGTAAAGGAAAGCCATAAAAGATCAGTCCTTCGACCGTTGCATCAGGATGCAGCGCGACATATTGTGAACTCATTCTTCCCCCAAAAGATTTGCCCGATAGAAATAGCGGCAGCGAAGGATAACCTTTCTTTGCCTGCTGAATAGCCGCTTCAATCGTTTTATGTGCCACCGCCGGAAGATCAGGCCTCCCCTTTTTGTTTTCCATAAATGGAAAATTAAAGCGCAATGTTCCAATGTTTTTTTCTTCAAGTGCATGTGAGAGTTCCACCATAAAGCTGTGGTCCATTCCTGCACCCGCACCATGAGCGAGTGTCATCATGCAGACTGGTTTCTTCGGCATAATAAACACCGCTGATACCTCACCAATCTCGGGAGAGATCTGAAATGAGAAATTTTTTGTTGACATTATGCAAATTTAGCATTTCGGAATAGCAAATAAGCTGTATGCTTCTTCTGAATTCTATGCGTATATGTGTTGAAAAAATGACCCCATAGAATTCTCCACGCTGGCGAGGGGTATGCGGTCTGGCATTGTGCGATGGCGTACTTGTGCCTCTTGCCGTCGCATAGACGCAAATAAATTAGAATGATTTCCTTTTTATTTATACCAAATCGCCAGGTGCAACATTTTTATGCTTTGAACGTCACTAATACTTCACCTTTGATAAAAATCACTCCATGAAGCCGTTTACATCTTTACGCAACACATTTTCGATCCTTGCATTAACCTTGCTGTTTTGTCAATATTCGTATGCACATAACGGAAAGGTTGCTTATGCCCATCCCCTCGGAAAGATCATAATTGATGGTGATTTCTCCGATTGGCGCCGCAATGCAATAAGATACAATATTGGAACCCTTATGTCTGATACAAAACCTGGTAACGACTCCGATTTTTCGAGCTTTTTCCAGGTTGGCTACCGCGTGGATGACCGCTCATTGTACATTGCATTTACCGTAACGGACGATGATTTTATAGAAGACACATCCGAAAACGTACGATTCAACACACAGGATTGCCTTGAGCTTTGCCTTGACGCAAGGCACCTTACTTTCGGTTCGGGTGTTGCCTCATTTATGTACAGCAAAAAACTGCGCAACATCAATAATGCTTATTTCGATCCCTTTGCCAGAGTGGCAAAATGGGATATTGTGGAAGTGGCAGTAGTCCGAAAAGGTAATACCAGGTATTATGAGTGGCGCATCAGCCTGGGTGAACACCTCACGGTGGGCAAGTCAGTCGGATTGGATGTCAATGTTTTTGACAAGGATGCTGATGGAAGCTTTACCAGTAGCTCGTGGGGCAAAGGCGATTCGAAATTCCGCATTCCCGGCAGCCTTGGTGATGTGATCCTGCTTCCTGAAGATAAAAAGATGTCAACGATTAGTGGCCAGGTCAGTTGGGACAGGAAGATGAATGCGCGACTGCCCGCAGGCGTCCGGGTTGTATCAATTCAAAACCCTGCACTTTGGTTAACAACCGAGGTGGATAGTTCGGGCAATTACTCTGTAGAGATACCTGCTGGTAAATATGAACTGACGTTACCGGATCCGTATTTTCAAAGTGGCAAGGAAATATATTCTGCTATTCAGAAAAAACAAATCATCATTACTACGAAAACAGGGCAACTAACGGGTGTTGAAAAACTGGTGATCACCGGTGCTCCTGTGCCCCATCTCATCCCGGAAAAAGGTGTTCTTCAAGATTTTAATCCGGCAGTGGCAAACCAGGTTGATGATTTCATTCAATCATATCAAAAATATTATGGCATTCCCGGCGTGTCACTGGCATTGATCAAAGACGGGAAACTGGTTTATCACAAAACATACGGAGTTAAAAACACCTTCACCGGGGAGAAGGTGGATTCGAATACGCTTTTTGAAGCAGCTTCCGTTACAAAGCCGGTGTTTTCATTTGCTGTGCAGCGGTTGGCTGAGCGGAGAGTCATTGACCTGGACAAACCACTCTATCTCTATCTTCCTTACCCGGACATTGCCTACGATGAACGATACAAACTGATGACGGCAAGGCATGTGCTCACACATCGTACGGGGTTTCCAAACTGGCGATGGATGAATGATGATCAGAAGCTAAACTTACGGTTTACGCCGGGAACGGACTATAATTATTCGGGTGAAGGTTTTGAATACCTGAAAATGGTAGTGGAAAAAATTACGGGTAAGAAGGTGGAGCAGGTATTGAAAGAAGAAGTACTGGATCCTGTTGGACTTTATCATACATTTTTTTCCAGGAACGATTCCTTAAAGCGGATGGTGGCCAATGGACATTTCGACCGGTTGCCCACATTCGACGAATTGCCCGAATCTCCCGGCATGGCTTACTCGATGCATACCGAGGCTAAAGTATTTACGAAATTCATGATGTACATGATTGAACAAAAGGGATTGAATGCTAAGACGTATGATACCATGTATAGTAAGCACTCCGAATACAAATATGATCCGGGAGACCCGATACCAGAAAATCCGGCTTACATGGGCATGAGTCTCGAGATCAGGGAAACACCTTACGGAAAAACATTTGGTCATGGT
This sequence comes from Chitinophagaceae bacterium, assembly GCA_014379345.1. Classification (GTDB taxonomy): domain Bacteria; phylum Bacteroidota; class Bacteroidia; order Chitinophagales; family Chitinophagaceae; genus Flavitalea. The sequence continues at coordinate 8,510 of JACMLY010000130.1, read as the reverse complement.
GGTAACAACGGTGATTTCCTTTGCCAGTTTGAAGTATACAGGGATCTCAAAACAGGATATGTGATCTTCACCAATTCAAATACATCATATCCTTTGTTAAGGGCAATGCGACAGTTTCTCGTAGAGGGGAAAGAGAAATGACGCCTATGAGCCTCCACAGAGGGACAAAAGGTTTGCACAATTAGGCCTGGCAGCAGGCAGAGGACCACAGAGACTTCCCGAAAAGCAAACTGGCTTAAGAAATGAAGAGACTATTTTTTCATAAATCTTTGAACCGTACCGTCTGCAAATTTTATAGTGTACGCACCTGGGGCAAGCTGGTTCACATTTATTCTTTGCTGATCGTTGTCTATGAAAACAGTTTGCATTAACCTGCCATTGCCATCATATACGCGAGCAATTGTTTTCAAAATTCTGGCAGTGCCCGTGTTTATATAAATTATATCTGTTGCCGGGTTGGGATAAATGCTGACACCGGCAGCCTGGTCACTGGTTATCCAAATAATATGGCTATATGTAAACCTGCCGTCTATGTCCACCATTTTGAGACGATAAAATAACTTGCCTGTGTTAACCACATTGTCGTTAACGCTGTAATGATTGTTACGGTTACCAGTGGTGTTTACAATAACTATTTTAGTAAAGTTGCGGCCATCACTGCTACGTTCTATTTCGAACAATTTCGTATTTACTTCATCAGCGGTATTCCATTCAAGGTGGTTGTAGTCTTGCTGCCGTTTGCCGCTAAAGTTTAGCAAGCGTAACGGCAACGCAATAGTGGTGTTTTGGTAATACACGATATTGCCACCAGGATCGCCAATAAAGGCATCTGCGTCTCCATCGCCATCTATATCAACAAAGGCCGGTGCAACCTGGAAGCCAAGAGCTACACTATTCAACGGGTTGTTTACACCTGTTTGTACAGTAAAAACTGGCACTGTTGCCGTGCCTGTGTTTTGATAATAAGCAACAATACCGAATTGCTCACCAATAAATGCGTCAAAATCTCCATCACCATTTATATCTACAAAGGCTGGCGCAATATCGCCGCCAACATCTATACCATCGAAAGGATTGGCTGTGCCAGTTTGCGCTGTGAAGAAGGGGAGAGATGCTGTACCTGTATTTTCATAATAATGAACAAGGCCATTTGTTTCCCCGATAAAAGCATCCATATCTCCATCGTTGTTTATATCCACAAAGGTGGGAACACAATAACCTCCAACATTCACACCATCTAAGGGATTGGCTGCACCTGTTTCAGCAACAAAAACCGGGACAGATGCCGACCCTGTGTTTTTATAATGTCTGATATTGCCATCTTCAGCACCAATAAAAACATCCATATCTGCATCGCCATCTATATCTACAAATGTTGGTGCTGCAATGAAGCCAATATCCACACCATCTAAAGGATTAAGAACACCCGGTTGTACAGTGAAAACCGGCGCAGATGCCGAGCCTGTATTTTTATAATAGACAATATTTCCATCGTAGTTCCCAATAAACACATCTTCATCGGCATCCCCGTCTATGTCTACAAAGGTAGGTCTGGCCCTTCCGCCAACATTTACGCCATTTAAAGGATTGGCAGCACCTGTTTGTTCTACAAAGGTTATTTGTGCTTCTACAGGCGAGGTAAGGCTAAGCCCTGCTGCAAGACAGGCAGCAGCAAGGGATGCTTTTATCGGTATGCCTAACTGCCTTGCATAGCGGCAAAGGCGTTTCCAGATTTCCTGCTTTTTTTGTTGCGTATAATTTGCGAACCGGCCCGACCGGAGACTTTTTTTCAATTTTGCGAGGGCCTTTGCATACTTATCGGGAGATGTGTAATAATACGGTTTAATCACAATTAGATTTTTAGGTAAGCGAATATCGTGAATGTAAAATTAAAGGTAATGAATATCACTCCCTGTGATTATTAAATTCCGGATGACTGGGCCCAAAAAGCAGCGCCGGGTGTATGGAGTGCGGAACGGTGTACGGCCGCTGTATGATTAAGAATACCCGGTCGCAAGACATCGGGTACAATCTGCACATCGTATATTTCTTCTACGCTTTGCTGGTAACGTATATTACCAACAGTGGCGCCTGTGGGTAGGTGTATGATTTCAATGCCGCAATAAATTGCGTCTTTGGTGATGGCCAGGTCCCTGAAAGTCGAGACATTTTGCCGCATTTTTGAAAGTCCGATGAATAAATAATCACCCCGTTTTGCCATACCTCTTACAAATCCTTTCAGTTGAATGATCACATCATATTTACCCGTGTCAATATCTATCCAGATCAACTGACCCGTGGCCGATAGCAGGCAGTAGAGCTCGCCATTGAACCATCGGGGTGAGTGTGGCATGGGCAGCGAATGCGCCACCACGTTATTCGTTTCTATATCCATGATCAACCCGTTTTTCTCTACGCCGCTGCGCCACCCTTTGGTGGTAGCGGTTTGCCCGAACATACTGACATAGCGGGGCCGTTCATCAACCATGGCCACACCATTGAGGTGGCATAGATCACCGGATTCAAGAGTTTTAATAAACGGCGGCATCCAGCGCGGTTGAAAACTATATGCATCATCAATCGTTACCAGGCAAGAAAACAAAGTATTAACCGCCCATAGCCTGCCATCTTTGTCCCAATCCATATCATGAATATCCACCGCGCCGGTATAATAGCTGGCACGAGGCACAAAAAATCCATCATAATAATTCGGCTTAGCCGGGTAATCAATTGCCAACTGGGGTGCATTGGCAAATACAACTACTTCTTCTTTGATAGCTAATGCCATACGGTTTTGACTGATGGCCAGACCCATCGGTTTATCGAAATCGCGTGGCAGTTGGCGCATAGCATTCAATCCATCCGGCGAAAGAAAGATTAATTTGCCCGCCTGGAAGGTAGTAATAGCCAATGAACAATTGAGTTGGGTTAGCAGTTCGGCTATATTTGGTGTATAGGTACAGGAAAAAGGAGCTGCAGGGTTGTTCATTTCTTTGATTTGGATTGAATAAACTTAGACAAATAAAGGAACTAGATTTATATTATTGTTTCCGATTGTTGCCCGATGGTTAGCAGGATAAAATCCGTCAGTCGTTGTGCGGATTGTTCCTTTGTTTCGGCATGTGTTTCGATGGCCAGGTCGGGCTGATCAGGCGGTTCATACGGATCGCTGATACCTGTGAAATGCGCAATATGATCCGGATGATCCGGCGGCAATAGCGCTTTTCGGTATAAACCTTTAGGATCGCGCTGTACGGTCACAGCAAGCGGACAATTGATAAACACTGTTTTGGTGAGAGGGCTTTTATTTTCCAATGCCGCGCGTGCCTCCTCGTAGGGATTGATGGCTGCTAAAATCGTGATCACCCCGTTTTTCGCAAGTATCAGTCCCACGAAACCAAGTCGCTGGATATTCTCCAGCCGGTCCGCTTTTGAGAAACTTAAATCATGGCAAAACTGCCGGCGGCAGTCATCACCATCCAGCAATTCAACTTTATAACCCAAACGGGTAAGGGCTTCCCTGGAAATATTTGCAATGGAAGATTTGCCTGACCCGCTAAGTCCTGTCATTTGAATCAATAACATTTGTATTTAATCACCGGTATTTTAGTAAAAATAATGGTGCAAATATCAATAGAATAAATTGGGTCAGCAAGAATAACACTTTCCAGATAACGGAATCAACTGCCTTTTGCACCCTCTAGGCTATTACAAAAATAAAGGAAAAATTATTTGAGTTTAAGGACAGTACCTCGCGCCAAAATTGCAGATGTAATGCTTACGGCCCACCTTAGATCGGTAACTTCATAATTTTTTTTCAAACAAGAAATATTTCTATATTTATATAACTCTACACTGTTACAGTTCCCATCCCTGTGCTAACTGCTTATACACTCTCATTATAGCAATAATATTTCGGGCTTTCATGTGCCTTGTATTGAAATAATACGGGAGAAAAAAAATATTGAGTGAAAACGAAATCAGGATATCTTACGATTCTCATTCTTATATTGTCATTGCAAATTTGCGAAGCGCAAAAGAATTGGCAATACAACGGGCAGGTGAACTTCGGATGTAATCTCTTTCTCACCCGTGGACATGCGCAGAAGTTTCCGGGCATTCGATTCTTTGGTGCCTTCATTGCTACCGCCATACACGGCGACCTTATTGCAAGCTATGGGCCTTCTCTTTCAATATATACGAAAACGATCGGTGCGAATCTTAATCCACTGGTAGGCGATTGGCAGGTTGATTTTACCAACAGCTTTGCCGTTGGCTTGCAATGGGGAGAACGGGAAGACTACTATAAATTCAGCCGCACCATCCACAATGGAGATTTTTACAATCTTGTATCGGCCAGGAACGGGCTGGCAATGGTTGGCACTAATTTTATCGTCAACAGTCATAAACGAAACCAGATCGTCGGCTCGATCAACGCCACGTTTGGAAATGTTTCCATTAATTATTACAACGATGGACCGCCCTTCGACTTTTTGGGGTTGTCTGATAATTTCGATCGGTACTGGACCGGTGGCTTTGCAGTTCTCGTTCACAGCAAAAAAGGATACAACACGGTGGAATTCAGCTTCGACCAGTTTACCGGTTATATACCGTTGTTATACGAACTTACGGGTAAGCTTGGACTGAATATCCCCCTGTATGACCGGCCTGACAAAAAAGGGATCAATAATTTTAATACCTCCGCGTACTCACTTAAAGTAAATTTTGACCAACGTTTCGGGATCAATGCAGGTGTAATCGGTTCGCTTAAATTCGGAAACAGGTATTACGGACTGCAGGAGATCATTCATATACTCGGAAAATATCCGATGCACCCGAACAATGATGACAACAGGTTTTTTTTCGGAGGCAACTATAACCAATTTCATAATGTTAAATTATAAGGCATTACTGGCAGTGATAATCACCGTGTTCTTTTTGACCGGTTGCAATGCGCCCAAGTATCTGTTTAACAGGAACAGTATTGTACCCGACACCATGATAGAAAACATTTCAAAATTGCTGTGTGGCAGAATCAAAGATCCCATCCGCAGCACGAGGTTGTTTGAAGCCGTCATTCAGGAAAAACTCGTGGAAAGCGATGCAGTAGCAGAATATAAATTAATGGATTCCTTATCTGAACAAACATCAGTAGATCTGGAAGTCGACAGGTATTCGAACCGGCTTTATTTTTATGAAATGGCTTCTGTTAATAAACAAGACTACGGCATTTTTCTCGCTGCAACTTTCCAGGCAGACGGTTCCTGTATCGGAATTGGCCCGCTTTATATTGGACATATAGGAAAAGGGGATAGCGGCTCAAAGAAGTTTACAACCGAATTTGAATATCGTATCAAAAAAGAAGACGCGAAAAAGAGTCCTGTATTAGTAAGGAAATCGAAAGCCCCTGAACTTATTTTGGTGTATTCATATGTAACAGATAAGCAGGGCCAGGTTATTCAAATGAATATCTTCCAGGTAATTCAGAAAAGTAAAAACAAAGTCTCCGGAATTAATAAGCCACTGGTATATAACATCAGCAAGATCTTCAACGACCCCAAAGCATTGACCTTTTCAATTATTAAGAAAGACTAACTCAAAACCCAGTTTGTATGCCTACTAGTAAAAAGCGCCCGACATCAGCTCGTTCTGCTTCAAATACACAGCGATCTGGCGGTATAAAAAAGACTGCTGATTCAACGAAAAGAAAAATAAAAAAAGCCGGCAACGCAGTCGGCAAAAAGAAATCAAAGTCCAATCCTCCGGCGGCGGATCAATTCTTCGTTCAGCAACGGAACGCTGATACCTGGTGTTGCATGGAAATCCGGAACGATGGCAGCCATCTTGAACATGTTTGTTTTGATTCGCCCGAAGCAGCCAATTTTCATCTCATGAACTTTCATGCCGAACTGGTTGGCGCAAACGCCGGCGCTGCCAAAAAGAAACGCAAGGCAGTCCTCGACGCCCGCCCCGATACGCTCGATTTCAGGGATAAGATGTACCAGGCAGCCTTAACCGAAGTTCCGGTTGAGATCAGGCTGGAAGATTACGGCAAATACGGGGTGCCCATCCTTGACCAGGGGCGTGAGGGTGCGTGTACAGGATATGGTTTGGCGACGGTGGCCAATTACCTGTTGCGTCGCCGGAGATATTATCCCGATACAATGGCTGTCAGTGCGAAAATGTTGTACCAACTTGCAAAACGCTACGATGAATGGCCCGGTGAACGATACAGCGGCTCAAGCGCCCGGGGCGCCATGAAAGGATGGCATAAGCACGGACTGTGTAAAGAAGAGTGTTGGAAAAATGATACCAAAGTGAATACCTTCAATAAAACCCGAACCAGTGACGCCGTGTTACGTCCACTAGGCGCGTATTACAGGGTAAATCATAAAGACCTTGTAGCCATGCATAGCGCCATGGCTGAGGTGGGCGTACTTTTTGCGACAGCAACTGTGCACAAAGGTTGGGACGAGGTAGGCCCGGATGGCGTCATTCCTTTTACCGAAGATGTTACCGGCGGTCATGCCTTTGCGATAGTGGCCTATAATACCGAAGGCTTCTGGATACAGAATTCCTGGAGTGATGAATGGGGGAAAAAAGGATTTGCATTGATCAGCTATGATGACTGGTTGAAAAATGGATCCGATGTCTGGGTAGCAAGATTGGGAGCTCCCGTAAAGCTGATGCAGGTAGAGTCTGTTTCGATCAGCCATTCTGCCGGTGCCAGAAAATCGAATGCTTACTCTTTTTCAGATCTCCGCCCGCATATTATCAGTCTTGGAAATAACGGGGCATTGAATCCCGGAGGGGAGTATGGCACAACGAAGGAAGAGGTGAGTTCAATATTTGCTAATGATTTTAAGACGATCACGGCCGGTTGGAAGAAAAAAAGGTTGTTGATTTACGCGCATGGCGGATTGGTGTCGGAAACAAGCGCCGTTCAAAGACTGGCGGATTACCGGAAAACATTATTGGAAGCCGAAGTGTATCCCATCTCGCTGATCTGGCATTCTGATATGTGGACTACGCTTGGGAATGTTTTGAGGGATGCTATTCAGCGTAGAAAACCGGAGGGATTGCTTGATTCGGCAAAGGATTTTATGCTAGACCGGCTCGATGATGCCCTGGAGCCAATAGCCCGAAGAATAACTGGAAAGCTTCAATGGGATGAGATGAAGGAAAATGCCCTGATGGCAACCGAATCGGCTGATGGTGGCATCAGGCTTATTCTGCAGGAGGTGGCAAAACTGATGAAGACTCATAAAAATGCATTTGAAATACATGTAATTGGTCACAGTGCAGGAAGCATCCTGTTGGCTCCTCTTGTGCAGGCACTGACCACAAAGGGTAAAATACCAGCATCCCGGATCAATGGTGATACCGGCTACGGATTTACGATTAATTCCTGTACGCTTTGGGCCCCGGCCTGTACGGTGGATCTGTTTAAAAAATATTATGTTCCCGCTGTGGATGCAAATGCCATTCAAAGGCTTGCCATATTCAATCTAACGGACGACGCAGAACGCGATGATCATTGCGCACATATCTACAACAAATCTTTGCTGTACCTGGTGTCAAATTCATTCGAACAAAAGCAACGCATCCCGCTATTTGGTTCTGCAGACGGAACGCCTATTTTGGGTATGGAAAAATTTATCCGTAAAGATGATGACTTAGCTAAATTGTTTAAGTCAGGCAAGGCCGACCTCATCCTCGCCCCTAATTCGCTCACGAACGAACCGAAGTCTCATTCCACCTGCTCAAGCCACGGAAGTTTCGACGATGATAAGGCCACCGTAACTGCTACACTGAACCGAATGTTAAACACCGGAAATGTTAGTACAGACCTCGAGTTTAAGCACTCGGCGGCTTCATTGAAAGACAGGAGGGATTTGTTGAATTTGGAGACCAGGTGATGGCGAGGTTGATGCATAATATGAAGACGTTTAGCCTCGGGAATAGTGAAAAGCCAGGAGATTATTTATGGTAATGCAAGAAACTATCTTTTTAAAAGGGCTGATCGACATGCTATTATTGGAGCCTCTGGCACGGTAAAAGGCACGAGTACCCTTTTAAAAAGGTAGTTTCTTGCACTCTATGTAGATAATCTCCCGGCGTCTGGCGATGTTGCTGAATAGCGAACAGAACGTACAAGAGTGCGACGCAACGATGCTCAATGGTTATTCTAAAGCCGGGTACATCAAATTATGTCTTTTATCTCAGTCGAATGCCGCATAAGAGAAGTGGAAAGGCATGAGCGGAGACCCGCCTGAGGTAAGGGCTATTTAAACTCGACAGTTTATCGGATGATTATCCTGTTGCCAAATCCGAAATTTACTGTTGTGACCATTTTCTTTACAGGCTTCTTTTAATTTTTTCGGACTCAGGTCTTTAATAACCTTCCAGCTTTCACCGTGCCTTTCGAAAATTCATTCTTTAAGACGGAGAATCAGTTTTGCATTCCGCTGTTCGTTGGAAGAGATAAATACCTCATATCGCCTGGTGCC
>JACMLY010000129.1 GCA_014379345.1 Chitinophagaceae bacterium | reverse complement strand
GTCACATATTGTATTGAGGTTTTAATATCATTTTCCAGTCAAGATAGATAATTATTGGTGAAACTAAATAAAGAAAAACGCCCTTTTATTTTAAGATAAAATACTCAACATATGAAGACGAAAGTTTGATTATTGGATAAAATGAAAAAGGTATGTAATTGTCAGACACCTGAACCCGGCTATAGGTAGTATTTAGTTCTTTGTGTAAATAGATTGCAGTAATTGTATTAGAGAATAATCCCCCGGCAGGTGGAGCGAAGTGAGGCGAAGCGTAGCGTAGCCGAACGAAGCGGAACCTGCCGGGGGATGCGGCCAAAAACCGGCCTCCTTTTTTTATTAACTTTAATACAATTTTATGGACAATCAACAATCGCAAATTCCGAAGGATTTTTTCAAGCAATTTAAAAGTAAAGCAGACTTCCAGTCATTTTTCACAGACCTCTATAAGCAGGGCGTGGAAGAAATGTTAAAGGGTGAACTGGATGAACATCTTGGCTACGAAAAGCACAGTAGAGAAGGCCATAACACCGGCAACAGCCGCAATGGCTCCTATCCCAAGAAAGTAAAAACAGAATCGCTGGGTGATCTGGTACTAAACATTCCGCGTGACCGTAAAAGTGATTTTGAGCCTCAGCTTATTGCCAAAGGCCAACGTATGAGTGATAAGCTGGAAGAAGCTATCATTGGTATGTATAGCCGCGGCATGACCACATCTGACATCAGCGAGCAGGTAAAAGAAGCTTATGGCGTTGACGTGAGTGAAGGCACTGTCTCTAATGTTACCAACAAAGTTATTGAACATGTAAAGGAATGGCAAAACCGGCCTTTGGAATCAGTGTATTTTACTGTCTGGATGGATGGCATTGTGCTCAAAGTAAGACAAGGCGGCAAATACATCAACAAATGCATTTACCTGGTGATTGGCCTTAAAAAAGACGGCCTGAAGGAAGTGCTGGGTATGTGGATGGCCGAAACGGAATCTGCATCCTTCTGGATGAGCGTGCTGACCGATCTTAAAGTCCGTGGTGTGGAGGATATACTGATTGCCTGCACAGATAATCTGAAAGGCTTTACGGATGCCATAAAAGGTGTCTTTCCTCAAACTGTCACTCAGCTCTGCATCGTTCATCAAATCCGCAACAGTTGCAAATATGTCGTTTGGAAAGACCGTAAATCTTTCTGTGCAGATCTCAAAAATGTTTATACCGCTCCAAATAAAGACGCAGCCCAACAAGCCCTGTCAGCATTTGCTGCCAAGTGGGAAGCTAAATATAAACATGCTATTGTATCATGGAAAACCAATTGGGAAAACCTCACCAGCTATTTTGAGTTCCCCATGGAAATCAGGAAGATCATTTATACCACCAATACCATTGAAAATGTAAACAGGGGGATCAGGAAATATGTAAAAACAAAGGTGCAGTTTACCGATGATATGGCTGCTCAAAAAGCCGTTTATCTGGCCTTGGTAAATATTGAAAAAAAATGGAATGCAACCCTGCAAAACTGGGGACTTATTCTACACCAGTTCTTAACTATCTTTGAAAACAGATGCCGCCTCTGATACAGTTACTAAACCTATTTACACAAAATATTTTATACTCTCTAGTAAGAGTCCAGCCCCAGACCAATACTGCCATGTTGCTGCTGCTGAAGTTACATTGTCCAGCCCGGTATTTTGCAAATGCATTGTTAGCGGTTCGTGCTTGTCAATCGATGTATAGGACTATAGAAATGATTCAGCGTCTCTGTTTTTTTCTGCTTCTATATCTTTGTTGAGATAAGTAATATATGAATTAGCCCAATTTCTCACTTCTTCAATTGGATGATCACTGATTAGTTTGAATAATTCCTTTTTTGATTCAAGAAATGGCACTACGGAACCTGTCCACGAATATGTGCCCATATTGGAACTTAAATTGCTAAGAACCTCTTTTATGTCACCGAATTCATTCAATAAGCGAAGAGCTATTGGATGCCATTCTGAATAATCGGTGTTATTGTTGTTAAATATGGGTATTAATTCTGC
>JACMLY010000128.1 GCA_014379345.1 Chitinophagaceae bacterium | reverse complement strand
CGTGTTCACACAAAGGAAGACGGGTTTTTCCAACTCAGAGATTATCATGGCGATGAATACAATTCTATTTGCCGCCGCTGCATTGCAGTTTGGGATAGAAACTGCCATGTATTCTATCATCACTTATTTTACAGCTACAAAAGCAACTGACTATGTGGTGGATGGCATTGAAGAATTTACTGCAATGAATATCATAAGTTCAAAACAGGAAGAGGTGAAACGGCTGCTTGTAAATGATCTTGGTAAAGCGATTACTGTGTATAAAGGTGAACGGGGTTATCTACCGGGTTCATTTGATATAAAGTTTGACTGCGAAATAATAGTTACGATTGTAACGCGCCTGGAGATTAAAAGAATCCAGGAAGCGTTGGGTACAGTTGACCCGGCAGCGTTTGTATATGTGCAAAGTATTAAGGAAGCCAGTGGTGGCGTTTTAAAGCCCAAGGCACACGCGAAATAAGTTATGAGTGATGAGTTGAGTGATTAGTGATTAGTGGTTAGTGGTTAGTGGCTGGATGTAACTTATTAGGTGACACTCATAGCCAGTGACAATCATTCCCCATAACATCTCACATTAGGGCGGTCTGCAATTTGCATGACCAAATATTTGAGTGACGCTTCCGCATAGCTGTGCTACCCAACTTCGCCAGTACGTCCGGAAAGCCATCGGGTTCCTCATTAATTATTTAATCCTCCTTCCAGTTGAATGATGCTTAGTCATTATTTGACATGATTACATGTTTTCGGTAACGGGTTTGCAACATCCGAATTTGCGGTTTATGTGTTCACGGTTACGTATTTACAGATTATGTATCTGTAGATTATGTATACACTGATTATACTTACATAAATTATGAGTCCATAGATTATGAGTGCATAAATTATGTGTACATAGATTTTGTGTACATAGATTAGATTATAGGTAAATCGAGTATGGGTACATAGACGTCATGTTTATTAACGATATGTCCAGACTAAACATCTTCATTTCAATCAAAAAACAAATACTGCAATTTATGAAACCAACGGCATTGATCTTAAGTAGTTCACTATTTTTCACCCTTTTTACAACAAGCTGTGCTTCGGATAATGGAAACGACCCGAGAGAAAGCGACTCAACTGTTGTTACATCAACTCATGATTCAGTCACAAATTCTGACGGCTCAAAGGCTCTGAAACCAACTGGACCAAAACCAGGATGGGCACCAGGCATTGATGACGAAATGCTTGTTGTTATTGAGAAACTTCAGAGTTATGGGGATAAGCCAACCGAAACACTCACCGCACAGGAAGCACGAAAACAGCATACACCAACTGATGCGGTAATGGATGTAATGAAAGAGCATAATATCCCTATGCCCCCTTCACAGGTAGATACTATGGGTAAAGACATTCCTGTATCCGGGGGATCCATTCACGCCCGCATTTATACTCCGAAAAGTGGTGACACGTCTTTTCCAGTGATCGTGTATTATCACGGTGGCGGTTGGGTATTTGCCGACCTGAATGTTTATGATGCGTCAGCAAAAGCACTAGCAGAACAAACAGGAGCTATTGTTGTTTCGGTTCATTACAGGCAGGGGCCAGAACATAAATTCCCGACTGCTCATAACGACGCATTTGCTGCGTACCAGTGGGTGGTAAAAAATGCTGCAAGTATGAAAGGCAATCCTAAGTTACTGGCAGTAGCAGGGGAAAGTGCGGGGGGTAACCTGGCTTGTAATGTTAGCATCATGGCAAGAGATAAAGGCATTACGCTTCCATTATACCAGGTTCTTGTGTATCCTGTTGCAAGCAATGATATGAATAGCGAGTCATATCAGAAATTTGCTGCTGCGAAACCCTTGAATAAACCGATGATGGAATGGTTTGCAAAAAATTACCTGGGAGAAATGACTAAAGCCGCTGATCCCCGTATCTCACTTGTTAAAGCAAATCTCAAGGGATTACCACCCACAACTATCATAGCCGCAGAAATAGATCCTTTAACAACCGAAGGCAAGATACTTTCTGATAAATTAAAAGAAGCAGGAGTAGAAGTAGAGTATAAACTCTATAGTGGTGTGACGCATGAATTTTTTGGGATGGCTACGGTCCTTGCTGATGCGAAAGATGCGCAGGCGTTAGCGTCATCTAAATTAAAGACCGCATTCAAAAAGTGATGAGTTATGAGTTATGAGTGAGTTATAAGTTAAATATGAGCAAACTTATAACTCACTCATAACTCATAACTCATAATTCATAACTATTTTAGCACGCTTGTTTAGTAAGAATTCTGAAGTTTGTTTTCGAGTAAGACTAATAATTCCTCAGCCGCTGCTTCAGAAGATGCCGGGTTCTGACCGGTTATTAACGCACCATCTCTCACTACATAAGAAGCCCAGTCTGCTTTCTTCGAATACATTCCACCCTTGTTTTTAAGTTCATTTTCCAAAAGAAATGGCACAATTTCGGTTAGTCCAACAGCTTCCTCTTCTGAATTAGTAAAACCCGTTACCTTTTTCCCTTTAAGAAGCGGTTCACCATTTTGCAGCATGACATTCAACAATACCGCCGGGGCATGACAGACTGCTGCGACTGGCTTCCCTGCCATCCAGAAATCCTTTATCAATTGAATGGATTTTGGATCGCTTGTTAAGTCCCATAGTGGTCCATGTCCTCCAGGATAGAAAATGGCATCAAAGTCTTCTGAATTTACATCATTTAACGGTATTGTATTTGCAAGTTCATCCTGCAATTCTTTATCCTTATCGAAGCGATGGGTAGCCTCAGTTTGTGATCCCGGCTCCGCACTCTTAGGATCAATGGGTGGTTGACCGCCTTTTGGCGATGCCAGCGTAATTGTTGCACCATTATCCTTTAATTTATAATAAGGAGCGGCAAATTCTTCTACCCAAAAGCCTGTCTTTTTTCCTGAATTTCCCAGATCACTGTGCGAGGTAAGTACAATCAATACTGTCATATATTACACTATTTAAAGATGAGATTAATGATTGGACTACTGTCCATTTGTATATAAAGCTATCCAAAATATTGCCATTGTTTCGGCAATCATCAATATGAAGTATTCACTATGAAAAACAACAATGTGAAACGCAGGTATCAAAAATCAGTAAATAATGCAAGAAGAGGTTAGAATCTTGCAACAGATTTACTGGCAGGATTAATTCATCTTTGGTATGATCTTAAATCTTATCTATCATGACCAAAAAAAAGTCGCCTAAAAAGGCGCCTTCTGCTACAATTGTTTTGCCACAAGGCGGAGACGAACTTCTTAAAGCCGTGTCACATATAATCGTTGAAATAATTGAATACGTACCTAATGCTGTAGTCAGTAAAACAATCATTAAAAAATCATCCGGTAATATAAGCGTCTTATCATTCGACAGTGGGGAAGGGCTTACAGAAAAGACCTCACCGTTCGATACCTTTGCTCAGATTATCGAAGGCAGCGCCGATATCGTAATTGATGGAAAGGCAAATCTTCTGCGTTCCGGGGAGGGAATTATTATTCCTGCCCACAAGCCAAATCACATCAATGCGAATGGACGGTTTAAGATGATTCTATCTATAATAAAAAGTGGATATGAGTAGCCTTACCGCAACCAATACGTCTTTAACCAATCCGGATAATCCCGGTACCCGGAATATCTATTCCGGTATGCCTATCACCGAGGCGTTGAATAATGGCTTTTTTACCGTAAATGAAAACTGGACAGTTTTATCATGGAATAAGGCCGCAGAACAAATACTCGGCCTGACCGGACCGGAAATTATCGGGAAAAATCTTTGGGAAAAATTTGTCGGCATCCTCCCACTAAATTTTTATGTGGTTTATCATAAGGCATTTCTGAGTGATGTACCCATACATTTCAAAGAATACTGGCCGGAAATGAATGCCTGGTTTGATGTGATCACATATCATGTCGGGAACAAACTTTCTGTTTCTTTTAAAAGTTCTTCTGTTCCAACATCCAGTGCCAGGACAAACGCAAAGATTCAGCAAATGAGAATCTTTGATGAGTTGTATCATTATGTTACAGAAGTAACCAACGACTGCCTTTGGGAATGGGATCTGTTGAATAAGCAGATTTT
>JACMLY010000127.1 GCA_014379345.1 Chitinophagaceae bacterium | reverse complement strand
TTGATAAAGCTCTTTAATAAAAAATAGTTGCCCCGGTGGTGGAACTGGTAGACACGTCCCGATGAAAATCGGGATCGCCCGAAGGGTCGTAGGGTTTGTAATTCCGGAATTGATAAAGCTCTTTAATAAAAAATAGTTGCCCCGGTGGTGGAACTGGTAGACACGCAGGACTTAAAATCCTGTGACCCGAAACGGTCGTACGGGTTCGATTCCCGTCTGGGGCACTTGCAAAAAAGCGACAACTGTCGCTTTTTTTGTTTTTATACTATTAGATTTATGTGTAACACACTTGTTGAAAGCGACGAAAGTCGCTTTATTTGTTTCTTTATGTTCTGCACGTACATTCTATATTCTGTATCCTATGACCGTTATTATATTGGTCATTGCGAAAATGTAACAGCGCGGTTACTCAGACATAATAGTAAAATGGTACCCTCAACCAAGCCCTACGTACCGTGGAATCTTATGTATTATGAAGAATATCATACCAGGCCCAAAGCATCAAATCGAGAACTTGAAATCAAGAAAAAGAAAAGCCGGAAATATGTTGAATGGTTGATCGCGAATGGAACTGGTAGACACGTCCAGATTTAATATCGGGATCACCTTTGTGGACGAGCATTTCCATTTAAAAAAAGATGTCCTGCCTCAAGGATGCGAAGAATTTTACGCAGGCTTGGTAGTCGCAATATGTTCATTATACCTTCGTATCTGCTCCTCTGTTCCGAAAGCAAAAACAGCGGCGGCAATGCTCTGCCGGATAAGTTTTAGCTCAGAACATATTTTTTCGGTTGCCTCTGAATTAATGATCGGGGTTGTTTGTAATTCTTTTATACTTACGGCCATAAAAAGTAGGTTTAGCCCTCAATGTACTATTTTAAATAACTGGTTGACGCATGACAGAATTGTATATCAGAGGCCTTATCCAATTCATTATTAAATAAACCCTACTTTTTAACAATTATCTTCACTCTTTTACAAGAGCGCTGATCAGCAGGTTTCAATGGGATCACCTGAGCCTAAAGCAATAACTTTACTACTATATAATTCAACCGGTACAAATGAGAATTCATTTCCTTTTAATACTTACCCTTTCAGCCTTACCCTTTCTCCGCTTTTCATTTTTTGAAAATGCGAAACAGGAATTTGTATGTACACCCTGTGGCAACGATTGCGACAAATATGTGTATAACAAATCCGGATCCTGTAGACATTGCAACATGGCTCTCGTGGATAAAGCAACAGTAAAGTTTAGTAATTATACACCACAGCAAACCTGTAAAAAGTTGAATGATCCAAATGTGATTGTACTGGATGTACGGACGGTAGAAGAATTTAAGGGTGCCACCTACCCGAATTTCGGGAGGTTTAAAAATGCGATCAACATTCCTATCCAGGAGTTGGAACAAAGAATGCAGGAATTGAATGCCTTCAAACACAAAGAGATCATTGTGTACTGTTCTCACAGTCAGCGTAGTCCCAGGGCAGCTTACATGCTTGGGCAAAAAGGATTTCAGAAGGTCGGAAATATGCTGGGAGGCGCAAGCACCTGGAATAATATAGGCGATTGCAATAAATGGATCGTAAAATAATTTCCGCTCTTACACGCCTTCAACCACCTTCTTCATTTTCATCATCGCCGTTTTGGCCACGTCCAATGGATCTTGTGCATAATAACTTTTATTAAATACTTCTTCAGAAAGTATCAGTGGCGTGTCCGATTTTTTAATGTTCTTCAATATTTGTTTGATAGGCGCTATACCATCTCCGGGATGAACACGGTCGGCATCGGTAATGGTTTCGCGGTTTATCGATGGGTAGTCGTTGATATGTATTAGTTCCATTGCCGGCTTGCCTACCAGCAGCAGCGTATCCACCGGCGATCCTCCTTTATACAAATGATAAATATCCAGCAGGATGCGTGCTGAAGGATGGCCGCTTTCCATGGCTACATACATGACCTCACTTGCACGACGCAGGTTTTTCGAAAAGCCCCACATTTCCAGTTGAGGTACAACGCCCGTCTGATCGCCCAATTCAAGTATTACCCGGTAACGCTCGGCTGCTTTTTTCAGGTCGAGTCCGGGTGTATCGGTAGCGCCTGCGGGCGGGGCTGCGATGCGTTTGCAACCGATCTGTGCCAGGAGGTCCATTTCTTTTTTTAATTGTTCTATTCCTTGCTTTCTGACTGCATCATCGTCAACGATCCATTTTGCAAATCCAATGGCATTTTCTGCAGTTATGCCGAGTGAATCCAAACGGTTTTTGGCTTCCTTCACTGTTCCTCCCGAATTCAGGTATTGCTGTAGCGAATCGATCCATATTTCCGCACTTCTGAATCCTGCTTTCGATGCGGTTTCCAACTCCTTCATGAATCCGAGTTTATGGCCACGGAGAGTGGATATATTCAAACAAAATCTGAAATTGGACGGCGGTTGGTTTGACTCTGTAGCAATGTTATTTTGAAAAGGCATGACATAAGCGGCGGCAGATGCTCCGGTTATTTTCAACGCCTGTCTTCGGTTGAGCATGATTGTCTTTAGTTTGATATATGTAGTGTTTATAATTCGGCTGTATGAAATATTTTATCAAATATTATCTCTGCAAAATCGTTACCTGTATCGACCTGATATG
>JACMLY010000016.1 GCA_014379345.1 Chitinophagaceae bacterium | reverse complement strand
GTATTTTCGGGTTAAAAGCAGACAATGTTTTGCCCACTGTGGACCGATCAAAATAATACCATCATATCGGGGCCGATCGCCTTTGAGGTTTCAATTTGAAACCTCAAAGGCAGGGGAGTCCTCTGTGTTAACATCCGTTAGCTTTGTGTTCAGAAAATCTTGCATTGTCAGCTGTTTTATGTGTCAGAACAATTTATCCACAGGTATAGAAGGTCAACACAGAGACGCCCGAGTAGTGCAATTTGTTTTGTGAAGTGAGCATCAACATTTTGAAATTACCAAGACCGCACTAAATTCACTTTAACTAAGAGCAATACCTGATATAATTAAAGTGATTTTTTATTTATTGTCCGTCACCAATCATTCTGTATTCTGTTTTCTTTCAGTTTCTCCATTGAAAAGCAAAATATTCACATTGTTCGCCTCCTGTATTTTTCAATGCATGTGGAATGCCTGAGGAAAGAAATACAACATCACCTGGAACAGCTTTGATAAATTGATCACCAATATGCATCGTAACTTTTCCTCTCAGTATTAAAATAATTTCTTCTTCTTTATGCGTATGGGGAGGGTGGCTATCAAGGCCGGCATTGAGGGCCGTGGTGTGCATTTCAAATTTCTGTAGCTGTGATGTCGGCTTGTTGAAGAATTCCCGTCGTCCGCCTTTCTCTGTTTTGTTGAATGCAAGATCATTCCAGTTTATTATAAAGGAGCCTCCATGTTGCTTTGCGCGTTCCAGCTCCATTGGCAGCCTGGATTTATATTTCAAAACATAATAGGTAGCTATGGTGTTGCCTGCATTTTCAAATCCGTGTTCATCCCCCGGCATAGCGAAGCCTATGCTGCCTGGGCCTACTATTTTACTTTCTCCTTTTATGGTAATTTTTAGCTGTCCTTCTTTTACGATGACCAGTTCTTCCATATCATTGTGTACATGTGGTGGGTGCGCTGCCCTGCCCGGTTCAATAGTTGTTGTGTGTACTTCAAAGTAAGATAGAGCAGTGGTGCTTCCTTCCATTACCTGCTTTCTGTCACGGGTTTGTTCTTTTATTGTTTCCAGCTTAGCTAACTCATGTACACGCGGTGGCAATGAATCTGTTTTCTGCGCTTTTGAGTAAGAAGCAGAAATCAGTGCGACGAGCAGCAGAAGTAGTTTCATGTTATTTTGTTTTGATAAATGGAACCGTAAAACCTTCGTTGGGATTGGATTTCCTTCTCCGCTGTTGTTGGTGACAACATCAACAACGGCTGCAAGAAACCTATAAGGTCTGCAGCCCGGCCTTGCAGCGCCGCAAGACCTTGTAGGTTTTTGCGACCGGTACTTTCTCAATGCAGGTCACGCGTTACTTCGGAACCTGAGCCGCCGCGAAGAATATCCAGGTCGGCTCCCAGGTTTGCCTGCTGCACGTGATCTATATACAGTTTAACATAACCTCTTACAGCTAATGGTTCTGGTGCTATCCAGGCGGCTTTGCGTTTCTGCAATTCTGCATCGCTGATATCAAGATGGAGCCTTCTTTCTTTAACATCCAGTTCGATCATATCTCCGTTTTGTACCAATGCCAGCGTTCCACCAATGGCGGACTCCGGAGAAACATGTAATACTACCGTGCCCGCAGCAGTGCCGCTCATCCTGCCGTCGGAAATGCGCACCATATCATGGATTCCTTTCCTTAATAATTTTTCCGGCAGATCAACATTTCCTACTTCAGGCATTCCAGGGTATCCCTTGGGGCCCACACCTTTTAATACAATTACGCAAGTTTCGTCGATATCAAGATCAGGATCATCAATACGATGGTGATAATCTTCCATGCTCTCAAACACGACTGCTCTTCCCCGGTGTTTCATTAATTGGGCAGATGCTGCCGAGGGTTTAATGATAGCGCCTTGTTCACAAAGATTTCCCTTCAGCACGGCAATGCCAGCTTCTTTTTGAAAAGGCTCGTCTACTGTTGCGATCACTTCTTTATTATAGCATGGAGTATTCCTGGTATTTTCTTCCATTGTTTTACCATTCACAGTGATCACAGGATTGTGAAGGTATTTTTTCAATTCGTTTATTACTACAGGCAATCCACCTGCATAATAAAAATCTTCCATCAGGTAATGGCCGGATGGCTTCAGATTTGCAAGCAAGGGAATTTTGCTACCGATCTCATCGAAATCTTCCAGGTTCAACTCAACGCCAATTCTTCCGGCGATGGCTAAAAGATGGATCAGGAAATTTGTTGATCCGCCAACCCCGGCATTTATTACGATCGCATTTTCAAAAGCTTCGCGGGTCAATATTTTTGAAATGGTAAGATCTTCTTTTACCATCTCCACTATCCGCCTTCCGGACAGTTGCGCCATCACTTTTTTTCTCGCATCTACAGCAGGTATCGCGGCGGCGCCCGGTAATGTAAGTCCTAGCGCTTCAACCATACAAGCCATTGTAGAGGCCGTGCCCATCGTCATGCAATGTCCCTGGCTACGCGCAGCACCAATTTCCATTTCCAATATATCAGCATCGGTATAATTTTCAACGGCCTGTTTTTCCTTGATCAGCCAGTTGAAAGACCCGGATCCTACACATTCGCCACGGAATCGTCCATTGAGCATCGGCCCTCCGGGTACAACTATCGTAGGAAGGTCAACACTACAGGCGCCCATAACCGTTGATGGGGTTGTTTTATCACACCCGGTGAGCAATACAATTCCATCGAGTGGATTGGCCCGTATCGACTCTTCCACATCCATACTGGCAAGATTTCTGAACAGCATGGTAGTGGGTCGCATGATGGTTTCACCCAGTGAAGTAACAGGAAATTCGAGTGGAAAACCGCCCGCTTCGGCCACACCCCTTTTTACAATCTCTGCAAAATCACGAAGATGGCCGTTACAGGGGGTTAGCTCCGACCAGGTATTGCAAATTCCGATCACTGGCTTGCCACGGAAATAATCATCCGGGTATCCCTGGTTGCGCAACCATGATCGGTGAACAAAACCCATTTTATCATTTTTGCCAAACCAGCCGGCACTTCTTAGTTTTTTTTCATTTGACATGGAAAGCTTTAAAGTCGTGAGTCAATGTTGAATCGTGAAACGTGAGACATGAAACGTGGAAACTTCACAGGGTGAAATTGTCTGTAACGGAAAGATAAAGAATTTCAGGTTTCCTGAAACACTCCTTACGTCTCATGTCTTACGTTTCACATCTCACGACACACGATGGAATCTAAATCGCCTACAACTTGCGCGGCTGCGTTGAATAGAGTCCATATGAATTCCACAAAAAGTAAAAGATTTAAATTGCACGCATGCAATTCTCCAAAATGATTTATTCAACCAGCGGGAAGCAAGTGCATGTCTCAGCGAATGGCTTTTTTGTTTTGTTTGGATGATCATATAGTCTATCTATTTTGTACTTTCAGATCGCCATTCCCATACTATTTACCGCCTCTAAAAATAATATATATGAAAAGCAGCAATTTCTTTTTCTTTTTATTGACTGTATTGATCTCCTGTGCCGGCACCAAATCAGTTAAATCTGACGGTTGGTTGTCCTTGTTTGATGGCAAGTCACTCACAGAATGGAAAGTGGGGGAAAATGGCCAAACATTTACTGTTGACAGCGGAATGATCAAAGTCAATGGAAAAAGGGCACACTTATTTTATGCAGGCAACGTAAACAATCATGATTTTAAGAACTTTCATTTTAAAACAGAGGTTTTGACAACTCCTGGATCAAATTCCGGTATTTATTTTCACTCGCATTTTCAGGAAACAGGCTGGCCCTCCACCGGATTTGAGATACAGGTAAATAATTCTCACACCGATTGGAGAAGAACCGGTAGCCTGTACGCCATCCGCGATGTAAAAGAAACCTTTGTAAAGGATAATGAATGGTATACGCAGGAAATCATGGTAGTTGGGAAATCGATTACCGTTAAACTAAATGGAAATACTGTAATGGAATATACAGAGCCCGAAAATGTACAGGGAAACAAGAGAATAGCTAATGGAACATTCGTATTACAGGGGCATGATCCCAACAGTAAAGTTTATTACAGGAACATTATGGTAAAGCCTTTACCCGAATAGCCTGATGAAAACAGCCCCCTGAAATATTTATCGCACACCCACTTCGTACCTCGTACCTCATACTTCGTACTTCGTACTTCGTACTTCCACCTAACACCATGGACTTACACTCAAGAATCTCAGATATACTTGTTAAGTTTTTCGATCGGTTTTAATTTTTTATTTCTCTCTGCTTTGATGATAATCCAACTACTGTCGTCCTGTAGTTTTATATAAAAAACCGTTTTCGAATTCTTTTGGATATTTGAGATAAGATTTTCCTCAATAACTCCATAAATTTCTTTGCCCGGATATTTTGCCTTGATCTTTAACCGGATGTCTAAAGGCAAATTTTCTTCAAGATAATAGCGAAGGAAATGGGTTAAAGAGCCATTTCTCATATAGACAATCCTCAGGCGGATCCCGTTTTCAATGAATGAAACAACATAAGCATCATCCATCTCTTGCCAGGCAACTTTTTGCGCGTGAGGAAACTGGACCGCAAACGACCTGAGGAGTTGTTCATCAATATGGATTGGATCAGACGCGAATGAATGAAATGTTATCAGTATTGAACTGATCAGAAAGAATAACTTTTTCATGGCTGTATTTTTTTTGTAAGGTGAATATTGACCAGCCAAAAGTAAAAGTAATTTGGACTATTAGGGTTGCCGGTTTTCACATAGGTGGTAGTCCGGTTAAGGAGGTGCTTATTTTTTCGACCGTATGGTTTTTGCGAGAATATCAACAGCGTTTTCAGTTTCTTTTTCATTCATCCATGCAAATCCCATTCGTGTTGCATTTAGGGATAGGGGGGAATTATTATGAATTAGGCCATTGGATAAGATTATGCCCTGGGTTTTTAATTTGTCGCTGAGCGCGGGCAATGGTACAGACTTGCTGAACTTTGCCCAGATCGCAAGGCCACCATCGGGAATTTTAAAATCGATGATGCCACTAAGTTTCTGCTGTATGTAATCGCATAGAAAATCTCTGCGGCGATGATACTCCTGTTGCGCTTTTTTCATATGCCTTTTTATATTTCCGTCTTCGAACATTTCTGCCAAAGCAAGCTCCATAACCGGATCTCCCTGCGTATCGATCAACTGTCTCACCCTGCATAGTTCAAGAATAAGATTTACCGGGGCGATTATGTAACCCGTACGGATACCTGGACCAACCGTTTTACTGAGCGTTCCGATATATACCACCATTCCCTTTGTATCGGCGCTCACAAGTGGAAGGATAGGGCTGCTCAGGTAATGAAAATCGTAATCATAATCATCTTCTATGATAATAAAGCCATATTTCTCAGCCAGCGATAATAATTTGATCCTTCGCGCAGCTATTAATGTAACGGTGGTGGGATAGTGGTGATGCGATGTTATGTATAGCGCCTTAATTTTTCGCCGCGCACATATTTTGTCTATTGCGTCAACATCTACTCCATGCTCATCTACTTTCACCCTCACCAGGTTTAATCCAGCATGAAGGAAGGCATGATCAGCATAATAATAATTGGTATCACCTACAATCACTGACTCTCCTTTTAAAAAAAGGATAAGAGAAAGCAGGTACAGACCCATCTGACTTCCTCTTGTGATCATTAAATTTTCAAAACTTGTTTGTAGTCCCCGGCTTGTATTCAAATAATCTGATAGAACTGTCCTGAATTTTTGTACACCGGCTATTTCAACATATGAAAGGTATTTCAGGTTGCCAGGTCTGGATAAAATGCTTTTATAAGCCCTTCCCAATTCAGCAACTGGTACCAATCTCACATCCGGGCCATCATGAAATCCTATGATATTGCGTTGAGGTAAAACAGGTTTCCGTATTTTGTCATTTATTTTGACCAGGTACCCGGTTTCTTTGGGGAATGAGTTGTTCTTTTCCTTTTTTATAGAAAATCTTTGAGGGTTGATTTCAGGTAATTCCTTACTGGTGAAAGTTCCTTTTGATGGGCGCATTTCTATCCATCCCTGGGCATCCAGTTCTTCGTATGCGCTCACCATGGTTTTACGATGTACATTCAATATTTCTGCCATCATTCTTGTTCCGGGTAATTTTATTCCCGGCCCTATCCTTCCTTTTTTTATCTCCAGTATCATTGAATTAGCGATTTGAAGATAAACAGGTGTGTCGCAATCTTTCTGTATTTGTATGATCGTCTTCCAGGGAAGCATAGCGGACTACTTGTAGTGATTAAATGAACCTTAAAGATAGGCCATTGTTAAATAGCGTAAAAAGTGTAGAAATCTTTCAAGCCCTGGTAAGAAAAATGCCCAGCAAATTAAAAAAGAAAGAACATTTTTCTATACCCGTATTTGGGTAGAACAGGAAAGTGAAAAAGCTCACCACAATCGGGCAGGGTTTGTGAAAAATGGTGATTGTACAAATTTCAATTTCCTTTCAATTTTGCGAAACACAAATTTTACGAGGTGCGGTAATAATTTGTTTGAGCTTTTGTTTACCTGTCTGTCATAAAATTGAAAAATCTATGCAAACGTTGATCAGTAAATTCCCATTTGTAAACACAGAGGAGCAATCCCATATATTCAATATGTTGCCGGTTGCCCTTTCGAATGTTCCATTTCACAGGAATTCAAAATGGATCACGCGTTATTTTGCCAAACAATTTCCCTTTCACCTTGCGGTGCACGAAGTATCTCCTGTAATGATACCGCCGGTAGAATATACAGAACCACATATTCATGAAGATTGTGACGAAATCAATATCATTATTTCCCAACATGACCTTTTATATAAAATTCAAGTTGGTGATAACAAATTTGTGGTGAGTAACAATTCCTGTGTATGGATCCCCCGGGGTATGAAGCATGCAGCCAATGTATTAAAAGGGTCAGGTCATTTTATAACAATGCGTGTATACTAAACCCCCACGATAAAAGAAATTGCTTATTAAATTTTAAATATATAAAACCATTAATGTATGAAAACAGTACTTACGTCTGCTGCCATTTTTTTACTGATATCTTTTACGGTTGCGGATCAGCTTACCGGAAGATGGGAATCCAAGCGCTCTGAAAAAGGAAATGTTACGGGAGTTGTGTTTAAATCCGACACTAGTTTTGAAGCTTACATAAATAAAAAGCCCTTTGTAAGCGGTCAATATACTTACCGGGATAACATCTTTTCGTTTGTGGATAATGGGTGTGAAGGGAAACGTGGCGTTTATAAGATCGTATTTTTTAGTAATAACGATTCTCTAAGGTTTGAACCTGTTACTGATAGTTGTGATCAGAGAAGAGGAGGTATGAGCAGGCTTGTTTTGGGCAGAGTGAAATAATATCCGGGCATATGAAAAAGCATCTCGTTTTAATTATGGCAGGTATTGCCATCGTATCCGTTCACGCTTCATTTACCGGCAACGGACCAACGAATAAGGCGGAACTTGGTAAACTGCTGTTTTTTGATCCTATTCTTTCTCGGGATAAAAGTATCAGTTGCGCAAGTTGCCATAAGCCGGAATTCGCCTTTGCAGATACATCCGCTGTCAGTGTAGGGGTCGGTGGCGCGAAAGGAGCTCGAAATACCCCTTCCTCTATGAACCTTTCCCTGCAACGATCATTCTTTTGGGATGGCCGTGCAAAAAGTCTCGAGGAGCAGGCATTGGCCCCGATTGAAAATCCTGCAGAAATGGATTTGCCTGTCGGTGAGGCATTGCTGCGTCTGCGAAAAAGCAGCGAGTATAGTAGTTATTTTAAAAATATTTTCAATAGCGAACCCACGCGCTCAAATCTTGCAGAAGCATTGGCGGCCTTTGAACGAACACAGGAAACAAGTGATAGCCCTTTTGACCGTTGGAAGTTTTCCGATGATTCGAGTGCCGTAAGCAATGCAGCAAAAAAAGGATTTGCTCTTTTTAATGGAAAAGCCAAGTGTATTCAATGTCATTTCGGTGCGGACTTTACAACAAATGAATTTAGAAACATCGGGTTGTTCAATGGTAGAGAATTAAACGATAGTGGTCGGGCAATTGTATCTGGAAAGGTTGATGAAACAGGCAGATTTAAGGTGCCTTCTCTTCGAAATATCGCGATCACAGCTCCATATATGCATAATGGGATGTTTAAAACGCTGAAACAGGTCATCGATTTTTACGACGATCCGGGTAAGATCATTCCAAATTCCATTCAGCGCGACAGCCTACTGGCCAAACCCATGGGCTTAACAGAACAAGAGAAAAATGATCTTGAGGCATTTCTTCTTACACTTACAGACAAAAGATTTGCTTTGCAGGCGCCCATTCAACCTCATTAGCCAGCCATGATAGTCTCTAGTTTGGTCATCTTCATCTTAGGAACTATTATTTGACTACTCACCGGCAGTCATATTCCGGCCAACTTGGTATTTAGGGGTGTCGCCGAACTTAATTCGTATTGATTTTAATTTAATTTGTATTTTAAGTACATTTTTTAGAAAATAAGGCATATTTTTTATGGTTTAGGCAATATTTTATTGCCTATTTTACGTTTTACGGAATATTTAGTTTAGTATTGTTTTAATTACATTAAATGTAATTATTTGTAATGTTTGGGTCGTAGCTAGCATTGCAGATTTGACAGGTCAATCGCTTTAACACTTAAAAAACTTTCATGAACCAAAATGGTAAACTCACCATTGTGGTGATAGGCAATGGCATGGTCGGTTATAAATTTTGCGAAAAACTGATCCGGAAGTCTTCCAATTTTAATATTGTTGTTTTCGGTGAAGAACCTCGTCCCGCATACGACAGGGTTCACTTGAGCGAATATTTCAATGGCAAATCCGCAGATGATCTTAGTTTAGCCGATATATCATGGTATGCTGAAAACGGGATCAGGTTGCATCTTTGTAATCCCATCAAAAAAATAGACCGGCACTCAAAAAAAATATATTCCTTTAAGGGGGATGAACAATCTTATGACTATCTCATTCTCGCAACTGGTTCGTCCGCATTTGTTCCAAACATACCCGGTATTGAAAAAGACGGCGTTTTTGTATATAGGAAAATAGAAGATCTTGAATTAATAAAGTCTTACGGCTGCAAAGCAAACAAAGCAGCCATAATCGGAGGCGGGCTGCTCGGGCTCGAAGCTGCCAAGGCGTTATTAGATTTAGGGATCAAGGAAACTCACGTTATCGAATTCGCTCCGCGTTTAATGCCTCGTCAAATTGATAATTCGGGTAGCATGATGTTGCAATCAAAGTTGCTCGAATTGGGAGTACAGGTTCATCTGAATAAAAATACCTCCACTGTCAATGGCAACGGAAAAATCGAAAGCCTGATCTTTTCCGACAATTCTCATTTAGACATTGACATGCTCGTTATTTCAGCCGGAATAAAACCCAGGGATGAACTGGCACAAATGGCGGGTTTGGAACTTGGGCCACGTGGAGGCATCGCGGTGAATGACCAGTGTAAAACAAGCGATGATTATATATATGCAATCGGCGAATGTGCGCTATACAATGGAATGGTCTATGGCCTGGTGGCACCTGGTTACGAGATGGCCGAAGTTGCCGCTGTCAATATCTGTGGCAACACTAAATCCCTTACGGGCTTTGATATGAGCACCAAACTCAAGCTGATAGGGGTTGATGTGGCCAGTTTTGGAGACGCATTTATCGCTGAACCTGATTGCAGAACAATCGTTTTCGAAGACCGGTACAAAGGCATATATAAGAGAATCAATATAAGTAATGATGGCAAATTTTTACTTGGCGGCATCCTGATCGGTGATGCCACGTCTTATAATATATTGCTTCAAACTGTTAACAACAGAATAATCATTCCGCCAAATCCGGATGATCTTATTATGGGATCTCGGGGTGAACCAGTTGAGAAAGCAGGCGGTGGAGTAATGAACTTACCGGGCCAGGCATTGATCTGTTCATGTGAAGCAATTTCAAAGGATGCTATTTGCAGTGCAGTAACGGAACAAGGGGTAACAACAATGGAGGCGTTAAAAAAATGTACCAAAGCCGGCACGGGTTGCGGCGGATGCATTCCAATGATGAAAGATTTGCTGTTGGGTACCATGCAAGCCAATGGTGTTTATATAAAAAATACTTTGTGCGAACATTTCAATTATTCTCGCCAGGAACTTTTTGATCTTGTTAAAATAAATAGCCTCAAAACATACAACGAAATATTAGAGCTGTACGGAAAAGGAGATGGCTGTGAGGTTTGTAAACCCGCTATAGCCAGTATTCTGGCTGGTTTATGGAACGACCTGATATTAAAACAGGAGACGATTCAGGACAGTAACGACCGGTTTTTAGCCAATATTCAAAAGGGAGGTACCTATTCTGTAGTGCCGCGGATCGCCGGAGGAGAAATTACCCCGGACAAGTTGATAACTATCGGCCAGGTTGCAAAGAAGTACAATCTCTATACAAAAATTACCGGAGGACAGCGCATAGATTTATTCGGCGCACATCTTACAGATCTGCCGGAAATATGGGAAGAATTAATAGATGCTGGTTTTGAAAGCGGTCATGCTTACGGTAAATCCCTACGAACGGTGAAAAGTTGTGTTGGTAGTACCTGGTGTCGTTTTGGGCTGCATGACAGCGTTAGTTTTGCTATTGAGATTGAAAACCGTTACAAAGGATTGCGTGCACCTCACAAATTAAAGGGAGGAGTATCCGGATGTATCCGCGAATGCGCTGAGGCACAAAGTAAAGATTTTGGAATCATCGCAACTGAAAAAGGATGGAATTTGTACATATGCGGAAATGGAGGATCCAAACCCCAGCATGCTCAGCTTTTGGCGGGTGATATTAACAGGGAAACATGCATCCGCTATCTCGATCGTTTCCTGATGTTTTATATTAAAACTGCCGATCCTTTAACCCGCACGGCCACATGGCTCAATAAAATGGAGGGGGGGATGATCTATTTAAAAAATGTAATTACGAACGATAGCCTGGGTATTGCTGCAGAGCTGGAGGCAGCCATGCAGCAGCATATTAATACCTATAGATGCGAATGGAAGGCAGCCATTGAAAACACAGAGATGAGAAAACGATTCAGCCATTTCGTAAATGCACCAAAGGAAAAAGATCCCAATGCCCAATTTGTCGCAATGCGTGAGCAGGTGAAGGCTAAAGAATGGTAGAGACGAATAACGGTTGGTGCAATAGTGGTTAACGTATCCGCTCTAGCTCATTTAGCCAATATTTAAATCAAATAATGATGCACACCTTTGAATTTATAGGAGTAACCCATGATATCGATTCGACATTAATCGTGGAAGAAAAGTGGCTTTTTGCCTGTCATGCCGATGACGTACCTGAAAATGGGGGAGTTTGTGTAAAGAGCAATCAGGAACAGATCGCGGTTTTTAATTTTGCACGTCGCGGAGAATGGTTTGCCACGCAAAACCTGTGTCCACATAAGCAGCAAATGGTACTGTCACGGGGAATGATTGGCAGTACCGGTGATCAATGTGAACCAAAAGTTGCATGTCCGTTTCACAAAAAGACATTTTCATTGGTTACGGGGAAATGTCTCAGCGGTGATGAATATCAGATAAAAACTTACCCGGTAAAAATCAATGATGGTAAAGTATATATCCAGGTAGAATAGTTATCATCGTTTCATCTTCAAGCGTAACTTAGCGTTATGCTCAGAGTCAGCGAACTATTCATTTATCCAATCAAATCGTTGGGTGGAATAGCCCTTCCATCGGCTAAAATAACTGATCGGGGTTTTCAGTATGACAGGAGATGGATGCTGGTAGATTCTGCAAATCGTTTTCTCACACAGCGTGAATTTCCGCAGATGGCTTTACTGCAGGTTCAGTTGTCGGACGGTCTCCTGACGGTTCAACATAAAACAAAAAATACTGAAATGGCTGTTGTCCCGGCGCTTTCAGGGAGAATTCAACTGGCTACAGTGCAGGTATGGGGTGATACATGCAGGGTTGAGTTAGTAAATCCGGAGTTGGATGAATGGTTTTCAGATATGCTATCGATCAGCTGCAAGCTGGTATATATGCCTGATTCTTCAAAACGCAGGGTTGATACAAGATATGCAACCAATAAAGAACTGACAAGCCTTTCTGATGGATATCCATTCCTCATTATTGGTCAATCTTCTCTCGACGATTTAAATGCACGGTTGGCAGAACCCGTGCCTATGAACCGGTTCAGGCCAAATATTGTTTTTACCGGTGCCGATCCGTACCTCGAAGATATCATGGAACATTTCAGTATAAACAGTACCCAATTTTATGGCGTGAAGCCATGTGCACGTTGCGTGATTACTACAATTGACCAGGATAGTGCAGGGAGATCGAGAGAACCTTTGAAGACCCTGGCCGCTTACCGTCAAAAGCGAAATAATGTATATTTTGGACAGAATTTATTACACGATGGCGAAGGTGAAATGCATGTAGGCGATGAAATAAAGATTCATCAACTGCAAAATGCAAAGCTGAAAAGTTAA
This sequence comes from Chitinophagaceae bacterium, assembly GCA_014379345.1. Lineage (GTDB taxonomy): Bacteria > Bacteroidota > Bacteroidia > Chitinophagales > Chitinophagaceae > Flavitalea. The sequence goes on along the minus strand of JACMLY010000016.1, from coordinate 4,310 downwards.
GACCACAATCATTTTATGCGCGATATTACTCATAAACAAATTTCGTTACGTAGCGCCAGGGCAATCGGGATTGTATTCTGTTCATCAACGACCATTGAATTGATCGAAACCAACCAGTTACCCAAAGGAAATTTATTTGATGTAGCGAGGGCCGCTGCCTTTGTCGGTGCAAAGTTTACACCGCAATTATTACCTCACTGCCATCCCGTAAATATTGACGGAATGCAAGTGCAATTTGAATTTTTAGAAAAGGAAATACATGGCGATTTTTTCAATGGAGATGTTTTTTCCAGAGCCGGAATCGTCATCCGGGGAGAAGCAAGATCTATTGGCCGCACAGGAATTGAAATGGAAATACTGACGGGTATTTCAGTAGCCGCATTGGAAATATACGATATGTTGAAACCCGTAGATACTGAGCTGGAGATCGGCAACATCAAATTGCTTGAAAAAAAAGGTGGCAAAAGCGATCGCAAAAAATACTTTGCAACAGCTCCTGTATGTGCGGTATTGGTATGTTCGGATTCTACCTTTTCAGGTGGAAGGGAAGATAATAGCGGTATGCTAATACAGCAGATGTTGCAGGAGGTAAAAGCGAACGTCAAATATTATAAAATACTCCCGGACGATAAAGGCCAGATCCAGGAACAGATCAGGAACTGGGTTGAAGAAGATATCCATTTCATTTTTACCACCGGCGGCACAGGTCTTGGCCCACGTGACAATACTGTTGCCGCAGTACAGGAAATAATTGAACGCGACGCAGATGGAATAACCGAGGCTATTCGAAGCTATGGCCAGATGCGTACCCCATTAGCGATGATGAGTCGCGGTATTGCGGGATCGATCGCCCAAACACTCATTATAACATTACCCGGCAGTGTTGACGGTGCGCGTGAAAGTCTGGAGGCAATACTTCCGGCAATATTCCACGCACGCAAAATGATGAAAGGCGGCGGGCATTGAGTATTTCGCTGATTTAGGGTTTAAGGTTTAGGTTGGGTTACTAAATGGGATGGTTAAAAAAAACGTTTTTAAAAATAAAAAAACTTTAAACTTTAAACTTTAAACCTTAAACTAAAAAAAATGATTGTTTTTTCCGAAGCCCAGAAATTGGTCATTGAACAAGCCAGATCTTTTGGGAACGAAAAAATTTCATTAGATGATGCCGCCGGGAGAGTTATTTCGGAAAAAATTGTTGCGGATAGAGATTACCCGCCATTTGATCGTGCATCAGTGGATGGATATGCAATCAGGCAATCCGATTGGAATGCAGGTCTGCGAACTTTCCTTATTCGGGAGGTGATATTTGCGGGAAAAGAGCCTGATGCATCCATCGAACAAGGAGAATGCTATAAGATCATGACGGGTGCCGCAGTACCCGCATGTGCCGATTCAATCATCAGAAAGGAAGACGTTGCTGAATGGTCGGGCCGTATCGATTGTTCCCTTCATGTTTTGAATATCAATCAGCATATTGCCAGGCGTGGTGAGGATGTAAAAATGGGCCATATCATTTCTTCTGAACCGCTATTCTGTTCACCTGCGGTAACAGGGATACTGGCTTCTATCGGAAAACATGAGATAGTCGTAGAAAGATTGCCACAGGTCTGTATTATTACAACAGGCGACGAAATAATTAGTATTGATAGTACTCCGGGAGCTGTTCAGATAAGAAACAGTAACCGGCATGTTTTAAAAGCATTATTGAAAAAGTGGAATATTTCTCCTTTTTACTCCATGCATGTGCCTGATGCGATAGACGAAATCCGATCAGCTCTTCAAACTGCGATACAAAGCGATATTATTATTATTTGTGGCGGTGTTTCGGCCGGCGATGCGGATCACGTGCCCGGGGTGTTGACTACAATGGGTGCAAAAAAAATATTTCATAAAGTGGCGATCAAACCAGGCAAGCCTATTTGGTTCGGGAAATTTGATCAGGGCCCTATTGTGTTTGCGTTGCCTGGTAATCCTTTATCTTGTTTAGTTACTTTCAGGTTATTTATTGAGACTTTCTTGTTTTATTCAGTTGGATTAAAAAACCCGCTTCAGATAAGCTTGCCCTTGAGAGGAAACAGATCTAAAAAAAGTCAGCTGGATGAATTCTTTCCGGTTAAAATTACCGGCATACCATCTTGCCTAGATATCATATCATTCAATGGGTCTGGAGATATCACCGCAGCGATACAGGCTGATGCAATAGCAAAACATCCTTTGATGATGCCTGAACTTGTAAACGGCACTATCCTGGATACTTATCCGCTTTTCTAAAAATATTACCGCAGTATAGTTTATTAAATGAGCAAATCAGGAAGTGGTTTCTCTTGTTAACCGTTGTAACTTTTCAGCATCTGTTATGAGAATGTTTTTTCCGGAGAGTGTTATCACATTATCCTGGGTGAGCTCATTCATAATTCGGAAAACGGTCTCATAGGTGGTGCCGGCAAATGAGGCCAGGTCCTGCCTGCTTAAAACGATGTCCAGGTACCCTTCGGTCGTAACACCAAAACGTTCCTTGAGCGTCATCAATGCCTGTGCGACCCTCCCTTTAACCGACATATGTGCCAGATTGCGCATTTTTCTTTCGGAAACCTGTAACTCTTCAGCAAAAAACATCATCAGTTGATACGTGAATTCGTGATTTACTTTTAGGGTTGTAAGGAAAAAATCGAGGTCGATAAAACAAACCATCACCGGTTCAATCGCCGTTGCGGAGACGGGATATATTGTATTATTTCCCAATCCCCGGTGACCGACGATCGCCCCCCGGTTAGCAAACCGTACAATGAGTTCCTTGTCGCCCCATTTCTTATGGACCTTCACTTTACCGGAATTCACGAAATAAACGCCTGTCACTTTATCGCCCTCAATAAAAAGTGTTTCGCCTTTGCGCAAGTGAAAGTTCTTTCTATTAATGTCTATAGCAGGAAGCCATTCCTTCAAACACAACCTACAGAAAAAGCAGCTTTTTAAATCGCAACCGTTCTTGCTCTTCTTCATTACACATATTATTTATTACAATTTATATATTCTTATATTTAATGTTTTTTGGATTTTCAGACAAATGATTGGCAGCTATTAATTATAATATTAATAATTAAGTAGTTATATAATTTAGTGGATCACTTTGTAAAGGTTTTTTTGTACATTCTCTGGCAACAATACGAACTAATCGAGTGAAAATATCACATGAAAACAAAATATATATGATTTTTGTTTCAAATCAATAAAAATATACTGAAAATATTTTTTTATATTTATGTTATAAATCACATTAATTATAAAAAAGACGATCCGAAGCTGGCAATTTATATTAAATTTATTTTTTAATAATATGATATTTTGTGGATCTCCGTGAAACCGTTGGCATCAATGTTATGACTTTAATCAAACCCTTTCTGCTATTGTATCAGAAGAAAATAGAGTGCATGCCAAATACTTTCAGGCAATTGCAACATCAACTACAAACAAATTTTTCACGCAAAAAAAGCACCATGGTAAAAAAATTTCCAAACTAACTTATAAAATCAAAATACCCCGTCAGGAGTCGTAGTCCGTAACGGGGTTGATGTTTCAAATCGCTTTAACAACTTAAAACTAACTCAATGTACAGAAAATCTCTTATTGGGTCTGTCGGAGTATTGCTGTTTTTTTATATCATCTCTTATCATTCTGCCAACGCTCAATTCTCATTAACTGCGCAGTTGCGAACACGTACCGAGGTTCGAAATGGTTTGGGCAACCTTGTTTTAAAAGGATCCGGACCGGCAGTTTTCACTTCACAAAGAACCAGGTTATCGGTTGGATACAAAACAACCAGGCTAACAGTAGGTGTTTCCATTCAGGATGTTCGTGTATGGGGCCAGGATGCTTCTTCCATTTCTAATGCAGACGGCAACCGACTGATGCTGCATGAGGGCTGGGCTGATCTGATCCTGGCGAATAAGGCTGATACCAGTTTTAAGTTCAGGCTGCTTAATTATGTGTCTTTGAAAATAGGCCGACAGGAGCTAATGTATGATGATGTGCGGTTGCTGGGAAACCTCGATTGGTTGCAGCAGGCACGCCGTCATGATATGGCACTCTTAAAAACGATCCATAAAGGATTTCAGGTTGATATTGGATTTGCATACAACCAAAATAGTGATGCTTTTGGGATTACAAATACTGCTTACGTTCCGGCGAATATTCCCCTCTTTATCAAAAATTCATTGGGCGTATTGGTCCCCACACCTGCAGGGATTCTTCCGCTGTCAGGCACGGGCAATGCTTCTATTAACAGCTCGAAGACAGGCACGCCGGTCTGG
>JACMLY010000126.1 GCA_014379345.1 Chitinophagaceae bacterium | reverse complement strand
GATAAATTGACTGATAGCTTTCCTTCGAATATCGATTCTATTGCATTGGTAAATGCGGTTGACAATCTTTTCAAAGAAATGGATACCGCCAATCCTAACCGTACAAGGGCGCTGATAATTGTTTTCAATAACCAGATCATCGCAGAGAGGTATGCGCCGGGATTTACAAAACAAACCCGTCTGACAGGGTGGAGCATGACTAAAAGCATTACCAGTGCCATTGCCGGAACACTGGTAAAAGAAAATAAAATAAATATTGACAATCCTGCTCCCGTGCCTGAGTGGAAGAATAGCAATGATCCCCGGCATTCCATTACGGTTAGGCATTTGTTGCAGCAAACCACCGGCTTAGAATTTGAAGAAGTGTATTCAAAAAGTTCACATGCAACAAGAATGCTTTGCCAGAAAGGAGATATGGGTGCGTACGCCGCCTCACTTCCGTTGAAACATCCTCCCGGTACCTTATTTCATTACAGCAGTGGCAATACAAATATATTGTCTAGGGTTATCCGGCAAACCGTTGGCGATAACAATTACCATGCATATCCCTATGTACAACTGTTTTATAAACTGGGTATGTACAGCGTGGTATTAGAACCCGATGCATCTGGAACATTCGTAGGCTCTTCGTATTGTTTTGCCACTGCCCGCGACTGGGCGCGGTTTGGATTACTTTACTTACACGATGGTGTATTCAATCAACAACAAATACTACCAAAAGGATGGGTAAAACAATCAGTAACACCATCCGGTGCTGCAGAAGAAGGTGAATATGGATTTCAATGGTGGTTGAATGCCGGCGAGAAAAACAATCCTGAAAACCGGTGGTTTTCTTCCTTACCTCCAGATATGTTTTTTGCAGATGGATTCGAAGGGCAAAATGTATTTATCATTCCTTCTAAGAAATTGGTTGTTGTGAGATTAGGCTTGACCAGAAAGAGGCAGTACGGGGAGGAAAAATTGTTGGAAGCGGTGATTAACACTATCAATTAACCTGAAACTATAAACATCATCATGGCGAAATTTTTTATATCCTACAGTCATTCAGATAAAACATTTGCGCTTCAATTACGTGAAAATATTGCAAAGATCGATAACGCACATGATGTATTTATTGACCAGTATGGCTTACATGTTGGATCGAAGATCAAAACTGCCTTGATAAAAAAGATAGAATGGTGCGATTATTTTATTATAATCCTTTCTCAAAATTCCATTAAGTCAAAATGGGTACAATTTGAATTGAACGAAGCACGTAGAAGCGAAATAAAATGCGGGGAAAAAAAATTATTTGCCGTTCATTTGGATCATTCAGAGTTGCCCAAACATCTGGTCGACTATTTGGTTCTTGACTTCACTGTTCCCGGTAATTTTACTGCGAACTTTTTTAGGCTCATGAATGGTATCTATCAAAAGCCAACACATTATGAAATTGAATATTCTGTTAAGAACGATACTGATACAGGCTACCTTTTTAATATGTGGGTCTCCTGTCCACTGGATTTTCTTCATCAAATAGAATTAGTTGAATATCGATTTGATTATGAGTTTGATTTGGAAGCGGGCAGTTACAACTTAAAAAAAATTGACGGACCTGTTCACATTGAAAAGAGCGCTAAACGAAAATTTGGAGTTTATGATCTCTGGACATCAGAATCCATAACGGTATTTGTTTGCATCTATTTAAAAAATACAAGGGCAGTGTACTTTCGAAAATATATAGAAGTCGGGCGGCATGTGAATTAAGACAATTTAATTGCCTAAGGCCAACAAGAGGTAAAAACTGCAGACAAATTGATTATTTCGCATGGTACGATCTTTAATTATCCGCATCCTTAATAGAAGCGCGCCTGTCATTCACATCCCGCTTATCATATTGTATTTTGAAAGCAGAAAGATCTGGTTTGTATTTTCGCTCCCTTCGTAGTTCGTACTGGTAAATCCGCTGCCCCAATTGATTTAAAAAAGGCCAGCCAGTAGTTTCGTATTCGTATTTGTTATCGTTGAGCACCTCGTCTTTGTTCACATAAAGAGTGGCGGTCAGCATGTATTCAACTTTATTTTTAAAATCCGTTACATATGAAATATCGGTAAGAAAGCCGTAAGCCCAGCCTACCTTGTTGAATACACGAATATGGGCTGGCATCTTGTGTGTGCTATCCCTGAAAAAGAATTTTACATAGCTGTCATAATAAACAGAATCATCATATTTGGGATACGAAGTTTCAGAAGGATACTGTGATAAATAACGATGCAGGAAATGGTAATCATCTTTCGACAAATCGAAGCGCTGCTTCTCTGGTACGGACGTGGGAAACATGACCGATTGCAAGAGTTGCTGCATCGCCTCCAGCGGCAAATTATTGTGGACGGTGAAATCAAAAGGTTCGTTGACCAGGCTATCGTTACGGTTGAGATAAGCCTTTCCGATTTTTACTGCATGGCTAAAATCAAATGAATCCGTGTTGTAGGCGGCAGGTTGTGCATATATCAGGCTTCCATCCTGGTGGATAAAGCGAATCGGATTGCTGTGCCGGTTCTGCTCTGTTGTAAAACCCATGAATTGCCTTGGAATACGGATATTAAGATATCCTTTTTCCTTCAGGCTCCGGTGAATGGTTTGCTGACCCGTGAACTGGTATAGCCGGTTATAGGCATCATTGTCGCTGATCAGGAAAGCTTTCTTAATATAATGAGCAATGCTTGGTAATTGGTTTTCACTGGTGCTGTCTTTATATTGAGTAGATTGCTTCTCATAGCTGCTATCGAATTGCATAGAAGTGTATTTGTTGACGTCTTTGCTCTTCATCTTATTTAGTTTTTCCAGGGCAAGGAATGCCAGCGGCATTTTAACTGTCGACGCAGGATTGTAGTACAGGTCGGGATCGTAGTTGAAGTAATAATTTTTAAATGCCGGTTGTTTTGTTTTCGTTCTATTGATCTGCGTGTAGATGATTTGTAACCTGTAGGTGTTTGCATTTTGCATTACCTGCGTTACGAGATCATGCCGGTTTTTTAGCAGGATGTTTTGTAACAGGGTGTCGGTTTTTGGTTGGGCAGATGCGGGGTTGATGCACAGCACCGTTGTAATAATTAAGAATATTTTGTACATGGATTGGAAGTTACAAATATCTGCTACAAGGATTATCCAAAACTTTTTCGCAATACTTCAAAACTTTTTACCACCGCCGTATCAGGATTTTCCTTTCCTTCCATTTCAAGTGAAACAAATCCATTGAAGTTCACGCGACGCAGGATGCTGGCGATCTTTTGATAATCGAGATCGAGCGTATACCATTCTCCACCGCCGTAATATGTTTTTGCCTGAACGATTGTAGCATAGGGAGCCAGTTGTTCGATCTGCGCATAGGGATCTCCTGCGAAATTGCCGGTATCCATGTTCAATCCCATCCAGGGAGAAGCGTTGAGTGCTTTATATATTTTCAGCAGACCGTCTACCCTTGTTGTTAACCCCCAATGATTCTCCAGCGCAAGTACAACACCGGATTTCTCCGCCGCCACCAGGCATTCAGCAATAGAATCAATACACCATTGGAAAGCATCTTCCTCTTTGTATCCCGGCAAGGGCGGCTCCTGTCCTTTTACTTTCATGAGTTCGTCGAATGATTTTATTGTCTTCCATCTTCCCGAATTCAAACGGATACAGGGTATGCCAAGCTGCACGGCCAGATCAATACAGTGTTTTGTGTGATCAATCGCTTTCTGCCGTTCTTCTTTAGTGGGCTGAACAAAATCCTGGTGAATGGATAGCATCGGTAAGCTCAATCCATTCGAAAAGGCTAGCCGTTTTAATTTATTAATATAGGCAGAGGTTTCGTCCTGCATTTGGCGATGGAGAATTTCTACCCCATCGAATCCTATCCTTGCCGCATTCTCAATTACTTTTTCGATGGGATATTTTTCTGTTTTGAAATGCCAGTAAGAATAGGTAGAGACAGCTAATGGAATTTTTGGTGAATCCATATTTGTTTTAAAGCTTTCTTCAGCAAATATTTTGTTTCCGAATATTGGTGCTGATGCGAGCATGGCAGATTGCTTTAGCCATCGACGTCTTGGCATTTCCTGTTTCATCGGAGTTGTTTGGATTAAGATAAGATATTTATTTTCATCAGTGACATAGAAGACAGGAACTTTGTTACAGCTTGTTTTCGCTTGTGTCCCCTTTGTGTCTTAGTACCTTCGTGGTAAAAAGTTTGCCACCAAGTCACTAAGACGCAAAGTAAGACACGCCAATCTAAAGGTTCTTCATGAATCTCAACTTTACAGGAAAAAGGTTCACAGCGAACACGAAGAGAAGACACGAGAACACAAAGGAGACTTCAAATGATGCCAACTCTTTTTTAATTTGTGCGGGCAACCCTTTGTTAGTAAACTGCATTTATCATTTTATAACCATCACCAGACTGTTATTTCAAAATGAATATACCGGAACTGATCAAAGAAGCCAGGCAGGGAAGCACCGCCGCACAGAAATGCCTGTTTGATCAGTTTGCTGATAAGATGTTGATGATATGTCGCCGTTACGTAAAAATGCCGGAGGATGCTGAAGAATTAATGCTGGATGGGTTTTATAAGTTCTTTAAAAATATTGTTGCTTTTAACTACCAGGGAGATGCGGCATTGTATGCATGGCTGAAAAAAATAATGGTAAATGAATGCCTGATGTTCCTGCGGAAAAAAACAGTGTTTACAATTGTCTCTGAAACATTGGCTGACGAATTACCACTGCAGGAGGAAGCACTGAATAATCTATCAGCCGCTGAAATTGTTAACCTGATCATTCAATTGCCGGTTGGGTACAGAACCATTTTTAACCTGCATGCAATAGAGGGAATACCACACGCAGAGATTGCGGCGCTATTGGGAATTACTGAGGGGACCTCCAAATCGCAACTGAGCAAAGCAAGAACCTTATTACAAAAAATGTTACTGCAAAATCAAACGGACTATGGTACACGAAAAACCCGATGAATCCTTTCATTGGAAAAAAAGGCTGGGCGAAATAGATCATTTACCGGGAGAATCGGTTCATGACAAAACCGCTTCATGGGAAAAACTGCATGATCGCCTTGGGAAGAAACCCCGTACTAATAAGATCATGTGGTATTGGGCCGCGGCCGCCTGTTTATGTATATTGGCAGGCCTGCAATGGATAAAGGTGAAGGAAAAAGATACCCCGGTTGTAACTGTTGAACCACTCGCGATACCTCAACGGTCATCCGATACCTCAGGAATAATAAAAAGCAATCCAGATGCTCATGCAACGCATACTGTCATAAAAAAAAGACAATCGAATTCTATTGCCGTTAAAGAAAAAAATAAGCCTGTGTTTACAAGTATAGGTTTAAATAATAAAAATGCTGCGATGGACCCGGATACAGTAAAAAAATCGTTACCTCCCTTCATTGTAAATACTGTAAAACCTGTAGATACAATTGCTCTGATAACTGTCGCTCCCCAAAGGAAAAAACTACGTGTAGTGCATATCAATGAGCTGGGTAAGCCGATGGAACAAGAAATACAATTTGCACGTAGTAACGTGCTACCTGCATTCGAAGCAAAGGTTTTCAGGCAGGATAGATCGGCAGGTTTTTCTCTCAGTAGGAATTTTTCAGATAACATCGTAAAAATAAAACTCTCTCCTTCAAACTAGCATAAAATGAAAATGAAAATTTGGTTTTTGATGCTTGCAATAAGCATCACAGGGGCAGGTTTTGCCCAGAACAATACAACAAAAGCAGACGAAACTTTTGATCTGTCACCGGGCCATGCAAGTCGCAGATTTGTTTTTGACCTGGGTAAAGGGAATAAAATGCAAATTGAATTGAGCGATATGGATGATTTAAACCGGTTCACAAATATGGATTCCGTGATCCGTACTTTTCTGGCCGATATAGAACCGCTAAAGGATTCGCTGGGGGATGAACTTTTATCAAGACGCATTGACTACACCGTTGATTCAGTGGGAAGAAAGAAAATCCGTATCCAGCAATTAAAGCCCAAGGGATCGAGTTTTCTGGTAAGGGATGGAGAAGTGTCTGCATTAAAACTGGAACAGGATACCATTCATTTTATTGGTACGGTTTCTTTCATAGCTAAATACACATTACGGAAAGCATTTGCAACCACCCGTCATTATCGGGTTAGTTTTTTTGTGAACGATCTCTCGGACCTCTCTATGTATATGGATGGCAGTTTGTCTGAAAAGATACAGACTCTCCAAAATAATATCAGTTCTCCATGGACCACTACACGCACCAGAGGCACGGCATATCTTAATGCAGAGCCTTCTATTTCGGCAAGGCTGCCAAAGGGGTTTGTAGCAGGCGGTGATTTCCTGAACTTTCGGATTTCCGTAGACATACAAAACTATAAAAGTTATTTTGTTCCCTCATTTAGTCTCGGCGCAGGACTTATCATCAGCAGCAGTCATTTTAAGCGCGATATTATTCTTTCCTGGGACCCGCATTTTTTCTTTGCCAGGAACAGCCAGGATAAACTGAAAACTTTTCGTAATGATTTTCTAACACTCACATGGGGCCAGGGTCTTGTACAAGACAATAACCCAAGAAAAGAATCACATTTGCTGTTTATTATGTCTTTAGGTTACCTGATAAAAAGAGAAGGTGATTATTTTGAGAAAAATACATTCCGCATGGGCGCTGGTCGCCTTTCATTGTTTGGAGGCAAAACAAAGATCGAACCGGCAATCTATTTTAATAATTTTTTCAAAGGCGTTACGCCGGGATTGAGATTGATACAGAGTTTTTAAATGAATATACACGCTTACTGTTTTTATCCTTCCTTGTCAACTGTATTCATTAAGAGGGTGGTATCCAAAATCTTTTCCTGTCATACCGGGGTACCAGGCATCTGAGAGACTTTGAATAATGTACATCCTGCAATTGTGTTTGAATTTCCCGGTCGATGTTTCTCAGATGCCTTGTACCCCTGCATGACAGGAGAAGTAAATTTCTTCAGGATATCAGCCTCTTTTATTATTTCCCCGGCTGATAGATCCTTTCTGCTTTTCTCAGCACTTCTTCCTTATCAAGCGTCATCGGTTTGGTTTGATGATTGAGAAACATTTGCATCTGATCCTTGTAATGTGGCGAACCTGGTTTGTTGGAGGCGCCAAAAGTATTCACCGATTCAATAAAAGGCAATCCATTTTTAGGGTAACGTACAAAACAGATATAAGCATCGCCCGTAGTTATTTTCCGTAAACCCTTTTTATACGGTATGGTATATTCAGCTGTTAAAACATCCGGCAAACCCGAAGCAGGAAGCTCAACATCGCCCCTTACCAATTTTTGTACGTCACCCAGAACCAGATTCGTTGTACCAAAATTTTTCATCATGTGTTCATGCACATATTTAAAAGTTTCTACCGCTTCCGCAATAGTTACCTGACGGGGAGCAATACCGTTGAGTTTTGCCAGAAGATAATTATACACCAATAGAAAAACAGCGGCTCCTTTACTATTCACAAGCGCTTTCCGATCCCACTGCTGAAGATTACTGATAACATCTTTTAATTCAGGATAATCATTCGCATTTATATACATCACGCTATCGATTCCATAAGGAAATTGAAGTTGCTGGGGAAATTGCTGATCATACTTGATCCGTTTCATGGTTTGATAATCAATTTTATCAAACCCTATTAATAATTCGTTTACCCGTTGGCTCCTGTTGTTGTGAAAAGTCTCGAACCCATCATTGCGGTCAAACTGATCTGCCTGCAGGTTGTCCAAACTGTCTGTTGCCAAAAATGGGGAATGATTTGTATTGAATAAAAATCCAGATCCCGGGTTCAGGTACTGGGGTAGTTCGCTGACAGCCTTAAATTCTGTCCATAAAGTGGCAGATGTATTACCAGGAACAGTACTACGCCAACGGTATTGTGAATCGGGATTGCGCCTGGGCATTTTACCATTGCTGATATAAAAAATGGTGTCGTACCTGTCTGCATAGATAATGTTAAACATAGGCAGGCTGGTCATGCTTAGCGCTTTGTAAAACTCCGTGTAATTTTTTGCCTTATTCATCCGGTACCATTGTTCCAGCGCTTTGATATCCATTGTGGCCGGTGTGCGAATGGAGAATACACCTTGTTTTGTTTTTACGGTAGCACCGTACTTGCTCCAGTACACAGATCGGTTGACCGGAACGGGAATTCCTTTCACGTGCAGTTTTACCTTTTTCGATTCGAGGCTAAGCCATTTCCCATCAAATTTATATAGGTTGTTATCCGAAGGATTCATTTCCAGCTGGAACAGGTCAATTTTATCCTGGTAATTCACTGTGTGTGCCCATCCCAGATTTTCGTTGGTGCCATGAAATATGAGGCATCCCCCCGGGAACAGGCCACCCAACATGTTCCAGCCTTGTTCGCTTTGTACATGTGCTTCATAAAAAGCAGTTGGCCCTTCTACAGGCTGATGAGCATTGATGGTAAGCATAGCTTCACCCGTTGTAGTACGTGAAGGATGGAATGCGAATGCATTTGATCCCTGAGTCGTAAAGCCCGGAATTGTAGCGACACGATTACCAAATAATTGGGGAAGTAATTTGTCAAGCCCGCAAAAGATACTGATGGAAAAGACTACCGCAGTGATATATTCTTTTTCATTAAAGGGGAAAGAAGCCCTGTACTGTACTTCGCCCGGATGGGTCCTGGCATAGGCGTTCAGCCCATCAACATATCCCTTTATGAGGGCTAAAAAATCGAGGCTTAAGGTATTCCATTGGTCGTCAACCAACTGCCGACACCGTAACAAGTTTACCACGTAATCAGCCTGCGCTCCTTTTTTTCCAATAGCAGATCCCAAGCGGGCTTTCCCGTACAGGATCATGGTTTCGATATTTTTCAGATCATCCTCCGCATGTGCCCACGCCAACCCATAAGCCACCTCGGGATCGGTTTTTGCGAAAATATGAGGTACACCAAAACTGTCACGAGCAATTGTAATATTGCCGGGATTAATCTGGGCCTCTGCACCGAAATACGCAATAAGAAGCAGGCTTAAAAGATATTTCATTGCTGAAAAATACTGAAAAACAACCACTGGCTGAGCGCGGTTTACACAATAAGGATACATGAATCTTATTCCATGTGATCTCTAATCTCTAATCAAATCCTATTTTTTATCACAATCATTGCTAAACCGGAACAATTACTGTATTATCGCAACAGGTGGCCGAATGCGAGATATTAAGATAGCGGGGATTATCTCAGGAAGACTTACTTGCTTTTAAATAGTCTAAAAGTCGATCGATCTTCTGAAGATTTTCCGCGTCGGATTTGGCCGGATCGACCAGTGTAAAAAAGGACCCCATCATATTTGACTTGGTATCAATGGCCACTTCATATTCTTTTCCTTTTTTAAAGTAGGAAAAATAGGTATTGCCGGTAACAAAATTTTTGGGATTTGCTGAAAATCTTTTTTTGGAGCTGATCAGGGACCGGATGGATACAATGCCATTTATTACGCCACTAATATCCTTTTCATAGATCAAAAAATATCCTTTTTGGATCTGGTTGTAGTCGACGGCCTCAACATAAAGTATTGGTTTACTTAAGTGTCGGTCAATAAGCGCAATTTTTTGTCCGAACCCGATAGCAGGCAGAAGCATTGAAAGGAGAATTGCATATTTCATTGTATTGCCTTTAATTTTGACAAAATCCGTTTTTAGGGTCAGAGTCCATAGGATGCGGATTAAATTGAGGGGATAAAAAAGGGAATAATTGCCATATGTACGGAATGTGGTATTGCATAGTTTTTGCTTTTTGGTTATTTTTAAATAATATAAATCCACCTGTAAATAAAAACCGTAATCTTTTACATGGAATCGAATAAATGTTCAGTTCGCTTTTAATATATTCAGTCAATGCAATACACTACTACAAAAAAATTATCGTGGATCAGGATACTGCTATTAGTTGGCACTTTACTGATTGTGGGGATCGTTCTTTTAGATGTATTCTCTTCTGATTCCGGGAAGATAGGATTTATGCGCAGCAAGGGATCCGGCATTTCTCAGACACAACAAGAGGAGTTGTTGAAAGTAGATGAATTACTCCATGCCCGGTTGTGGCAATTGCAACATATGGATCAGCAATTCGCTTCCCAGTCAACTACACAAACTGAGGGAGCGGAATTGTCCAAGTCAAATGCATCTATTCAGTACATGGAAGAAGCTTTTCGAAAATCAATTGACAGTATTGAACGGATAGGCGTAAACTATGATGAAGAATCGGGTACAAATGATTTTCAGAACATGACTTCATTCTTTAAAAAGATCCTGGAAAACCGTCGGTTCTTAGCATATACGCGACAAAGCTTCGTTTCTGATACAAAAGGTTCTAATGACAAGCAGACTATCCTAAGACTGCAAAATGAACTTTATGAGAAAGATAAAATAATTGTATCCTATGCTAACAAGGATTCCCAGGCCGGAAACCAGGAGCTGGTAAATCTCAAGAATCAAATTACTGAAAAGGAAAAACAGATTGTAACGCTGGAAGGCCAGGTACAAAAAGAGCAGGGTGAAAAACAACAGTATTTACAGTCGAGCCAAAAATTGCAAAACGATCTCGCCGAGAAAGAAAAAATGATCGCCGCACTGACTAATAAAAAGGGAACCGGCGATCAAACGGCATTACTAAATCTGCAAAATGAAATAAGCATAAAGAATAAACAGATTGGCAATCTTGAAAACCAGTTGCAAAAAGGCCAGACCGAGAAACAGACTTATACGCAAGCCATACAAAAATTACAGACAGATCTGGCAGAAAAAAATAAAATAATTGCCGCTTCGGCCAATCAGAAATTACCTGATGCGCAGAAAGCAATGGCCAGTCTTCAAAATGACGTTACCCTGAGGCTAAGGCAGGTCTCTACTTTGCAAGCGCAGGTGTTAAAAGACCAGGCTGAAATAAAATCCTATTCGCAAACAATACAGAAATTACAAAATGAGCTGAGCCAAAAAAGCAAGCAAAATACAGCGGCGACTAATAATTCTGCAACAGATCAAAAGACTTTGTCGGTGCTGCAGAATGATATTAACGAAAAAAATAAAAAAATCAGTACCATGGAAGCACAGATGAAGAGGGAGCAAACGGACAGGCAGAGCTATACCCAAACCATCAGTAATCTACAAACTGAATTAATAGAAAAGAATAAGCTGATTGCTTCTGCAGGGAACAGAAAAGTACCGGCAGATCAAAAAGCCATGCTGACGCTACAAAATGAAATTACTGAAAAGGACAGGCGGATACGAAGTCTCGAAGAACAATTACAAAGCGGAATAAGAACAGTAAATGCTACTAATAAACAGGCAGGTGGAGAATCCGTGAGAGATTTGGAGCAGAGGAATACGAATCTGCGGCTGGCATATAATAATACCATGACACAGCTCGGTGTTCTGCAAAAGAAATATAATTTACTAAAAACTGAGATGGACTTTCTAAGGAATCAGCAAAAATGATTTTGTAACAAGATTTTCGGTTTCTGATTGTTAATCACTATATGATTTCGAATCAACCCAAATGACCTCATTTACCATTATCAGAAATATATTTTTTATTGTTGTCAGGCCACTATAGTGGCCTGACGCTTTTCAGGGTAATTGATTTGGAATTGTGAGCGTTGCCAGAAGTTTTGAAGACTGCCATCAGATTTTTAGACCCTACCCCAATCTTTAGCGTAAGACTGCAAGCCTTTAAGGCTGTCAGGCCACTATAGTGGCCTGACAGTTTTCCGGGATAATTGATTCGGAATTGTTGGGCGTTATCAAACATTTTGAAGACTGCCATCAGATTTTTAGACCCTACCCCAATCTTTAGCATAAGATTACAAGCCTCAAGGCTGTCAGGCCACTATAGTGGCCTGACAATTTTCCGGGATAATTGATTCGGAATTGTTGCGCGTTATCAGACATTTTGAAGACTGCCATCAGGGTTTTTAAATCCTACCCCAATCTTTAGCATAAGACTATATGCCTTCAAGGCTGTCAGGCCACTATAGTGGCCTGACCGTTTTTAGGATAAATGACTCGGAAGTTGTTTCGCTACCAGAATAAGTTGAAGATTGCCAGCATTTTATCACACTACCCATCTTAATTTGAGATCACATGCCTTGAGCTGTCAGGCCACTATAGTGGCCTGACAGTGCTTCAAAGTTTATTGTTTTAAATGTATACACCCGGAAACTATTTCAGTTTACTGAAAGCGGTGTAAAAAGTCAATTGTCAACGCTGAATTTTGCCGGCGGGCAATGATATTTTTGGCTGAACGCGGTTGTAAAATATTGTATGCTGTTGAAACCGGAAGAAAAAGCAACGTCTGCTACAGGCAGGGATGTATTCCGTAATAAAAGCTCCGCATTCTTTAACCGGATGCTAAGCAGGAACTGATGCGGCGAACAAGAGGTGAACGTTTTAAAAATCCGGCTGAAATGAAAAGGACTAACATGACAATAATTAGCGATATCCATCAAAGAAATGTCATTGGAAAATTGCTGAGTGATAAATTCCTTTGCCCGTTCAATTGTAATGAGATGATTTCTTTTAAGTTTTGAGTGTATCCTTCTATCCGGCCTGTATTCGCTAATGCATCCCAGCATTTTTTCAAGCATTTCCATAACCAGTTGATCGATCTCCAGCTTGCTTCCAGATTTCACCAATGCCAGTTGTAAAATATTATAATGAAGGAATTCGATTTCTGCAGTCGTTTTAATGAGTGTACTATGCACGTCATGGTTATGAAAGAAACTGGTTTTTTTAGAAAAATGCTCCTTCAGATCCTTATAAAAATTCATATTAAAATCAAAAATGGTGCATTCGTCTGGTACCGTGTGGGTATGTGTAACAGTATGTTCATAGCCGGGCTTCGTAATAAGAGCACAACCGCTGTATGAATCAAGAGAATGACGAAAAACATTAAACAGAAAATTTCCTTTCCGTACGAAGCCGATGCAGAACGAATCGCTGTACTCAGGTTTTGAAGTGCGACAATCTATGCACCGACATTTAAAATCGATGATATTATAAAAATCAGATTTATACAATGTATGAATATCTGCTTCCATGGTATATATAAATTTACCGACTATCTTTTCATTCCTGGCTGAAATGCTTTACTAAAATCATTGTACAATTTGTTGTTGCACCGATCCTTATTTTTTTTACTTGCTGGTATTCAGGATCGTTGTAACAATTTAAGGCGGCCTCTTCAGACGGAAAGCGAATGATCGCATTCATGGTTCTTGAATTCCCTTCCACGGCTATTCCTTCAGTATCCGCGGCAAGTACTTCACCTCCATATTTTATTATCAATGGAACAGCAAGCGGACCATATTGCTGGTATTTTTCCAAATCGATGATGTCGTAGCTATTCATATAATATACTTTCATATGCTGTTTTAGTTGTAAATAATAATGTATTAGAAAGTATAGGCTGGTGGATCAATGGCCTTGCAGCGCAGGTATACTACGGCCTGACCGCGGTGATGGGTGATATGGTCAATCGTTGCGTGAAATCCTTTTACCGACTCATCACTGAGTTTTTGCTTTTCAATTGTGTTTTTTAATGAGCTGTATGCTGTCTTGAGATAATCAATGATCTCCTGCTTATTATTTTTTACAAGCGATTGTTCCCAGGGAGTTTCATCTCCTTTTACATAATTCTGTTCCCACCAAAGAATGCCATAAGCAATATGATCCATTAACTCAGCGAAGTTCCATCCTCCGCCTGCCGGCTTAAAATCGTATGAAGTTTCCGGCATTTCTTCGGCTACCGCCAGTGTGTAGTTCTGTGAATTTTCTAACGTCAATAATAATTGCTGTTTCATTCTTTCTGATTTATGTCAAAAGTAGAAACAGCATTTTGGGATGATTTAAGAAATCTTGCTTTTTTTTTACCCGGAAAAGACGCCAATGGTGACTGATTAACGCTAGTAATTAACGCGGAGCTGTGGAAGAATTGGTGCAACAGGCTTCTCCTTATGAAGCAAACAAGGAGCACCTTTATTCAGTTTTACGGGTGTTTAAAAGATTCTGTGGTACTTTCAATTCCCCGGTGACCGAGTCGATGAGTCCGTTTTGTTCATCTTCGATATTGGTAGCTTGTGTATACACGTCACCCGCAATGGGCCGTTTGCGCAATTCTTCTTTAAACAATTTTATCTGTTGCGCTCGTTCGTCATCATTCTTGGGTCCTCCGTAATTAGGAAATCCAAAGCCTCCCCATTCACTCACTAAAAGCGGTACCTGCTTCCGGTAAAAAAACGGGTCCCCTATCACGAGTGGGAATGCGGTTACACCAACCAGCTTCCCTTCTACTAACTGATCAAGCAATTCGCTCCATCGATGTAGATCGGGAGTATACAAATGGGCAGTCAAGAGGTCTGATTTTAGCCTGCCTTCAAAAGATATATGTTGCCATCCATCGTTGTCCACCACTAAAAACTGGGGATGCGCCAACTGCATATAATGATACATATCCATGATGTATTGTCGAGTTTCTGCGTTGGTAGCAATATCCTGCACTCCCCAATCTTCATTGAACAAACTCCAGATAACAACAGATGGATGAGAGCCGATAAGAGCCAGCATCCGCAGTAACTCATCTTTGTGGTTTGCCCGGCTTTTATGGCTTGATTGATGCGGGCTGGGAACTTCAACCCAAAGCAACATCCCTATTTTATCTGCCAGGTTATAGATCCGTGGATCAACACCGGCAATATGAATACGGACCAGGTTGCATCCCAATTTTTTCATGGCATGCATATGGCTCTTAATTTCCTCATAGGTGGCAATGCCGGGTTGATACAAGATTCCATCAAGATACTGTGACTGGTTGTTCAGGTATACGCAACATCCACGTGCTTCAATTTTCCTAAGACCGAAAAGGGTTTCGATTTCCGCAACATACCCATCGGCATTAATCAATTGCGCTGTCAGCTTATAGAGGTATGGCTCTTCGGGAGACCATAATTTTGCCCCGGGAACCTCCACCACCAGCCTTTGTCTTTTTTGCCCGGCTTCAAGTTGTAGAGGAAAATCATCGATAGCAACGGGTTCGCCTGACTGTTGCTTCCGCTCGAATACTTTCAGCCGTATCGTATATAAGCCCGCATCATGAATACGGGTAGTAAGATTGAACCGCACAAGGTTATCTTCTACTATTGAAACAACGCCCACTCTCGACCGCAAACGGTTTCGTTCAACCAATTCAAGCCAGATACTACGCACAGCTCCTGTATATGTCTGGTACCAGATGCCTCCGCGTTTGTACACATGCGATTCCTGTTTTCCACGCGTAATATCTGCGTCCATAGTGTCCGCGATCCGTACTGTAAGCCGGTTAACGGCTTGAAGATTTCCTTCGGGTAGCTCATATGAAAAGGAAGTGTACTCACCAACATGCACTTCATCTCCTTCAATTGTCCGAAGCAGAATGCCATTTAGCCAAACCATGGTTTCATAACCACATGCGCCAAAAGTCAGCTGCAGCATAGACTTTGGCGAACCATTTTCATTTTCGCTCTGAGGTAATGGAAATTCACGTTCATACCACGCTACCACTTTATCCTGCCAGGCACTGGCTAATTGTCCTTTCGCCCCGCTAATATGATACTCTATAGAACCCGGCCAATGGGCGCTTTGTTGAAAAGAGTATCCCTTTTGCCATTCTTCCTTCAATCCAATATCCCCGGAGTCCAATGCAAATCGCCACTCGCCATCTAACAATACAAAGGTATTATGTCTTAGAACTGCCCGCGGCAATAGGTTAACAATGGAATCATCATCTACTTCTTCCATGCTAACAGACGTACTGTAATTGGGATGAATTAATTCCATACTATACTATCAATTTAATATGAATACATTTTGTTGCAAGAAATCTAAACAGTATTGCAATATTGATTCCACACTCGCGAGAATCTTCTTTTCCTGATGCCAATGTCGAACCGCATAGTATCTAATATGTATAATGCTACTGCCTGGTACCGGGATACCTCGTGGCAAGTTCCAATTCATACTCTGGTTTCAATTTTATTTTTTTTATGAACTGATGCAATTCACAAGAATCTTCGGCATCTTCATACACCTGGTCATGAGCCAACAGCACTAAGTGCTCGGCAGATTTTGTTTTTCCTTTTTTAAAAAGGCTGTCGATCTGATTGAGCAGATCGTCTGACCTGTTTTTTAATGCGAGACCGCTGTGGTCATAATGCCATTCCAGGTCCCAACCCATTACTACGAACCCCGCATTTTGCAGGGAATCAACAGCCGCAATACTTTTTTTTAGGTCGGTGAATTGAATAGTATCAATGCGCCAGGTATTTCTTCCGGGCGTTCGGATGATATTATTTTTTAACTGGAGACTATCACGGCATCGTTCAAAATCTTTAACTACTGAATCGGGCGATTGATAAAAGGAATTGAAGCGATTGTGCCATGCATGAGTATAACTATGATTGCACAATTCAACCAATGAATCCGGAGCAAGAGTAAGACTATCCCAGGTGAGTTCCTGTGTTTTACTGGCAAAAGCGTGCTCGCCGATTATAAAAAAAGTAATAGGCACCTGCTCCTGCGTTGCGATGTTCAAAACATTGCGAGTGCCCCTATTAGGGCCATCATCGAAGGTGAGATAGATCTTTTTTTTCTTCTTTCGGACAGCAGGTTTTTCTGTTTTCACTTCCACGGCTTTGTCAGCTATGGGAGCAGTGGTGGTTAAAACAATCAACTTTTCCTTTGCAGTTTCATTTCAGGCAAGTAGGGCAAGGGATAATAGAAAATAGCGGATGAAATTAGAAGAGGCCTGTTCATTTTCCTCTGACGAGGATTCCATGTTGTTTAGGGATTTGAAATATGAATATATATTGCAGAACGACTGGTTTACAAATAAGTTTAGTTAAACATTTTGTAAAGACGAAAAAATCAAAAATTTGATGGGCTATCCGTATAAGTTAGTCGGCGAGTTTTGATGCTGATAATTATCCTTCTGTGCTTTACCTCCTTTACCTGTGGTTAAATCTCTTCACATTCTGAGGCTTCTTAAATGTAAGACCAAAGTTAACCACAGGAGGTAAGGCACAGAGATGCACAGAAGGATAACTGTGCGCAGGTTTTAAGCGGCAAGTAATAGTTTCTGAATAGTGCGTTGAAACTTATAATTTAAACGGTTCTACTCTACAGGCATTTCATCTTCTTCACCAAATACATATTTATTAAACCATTGCCAGTTGTGCCAGGTAGCCGCCAGTCTTTCTTTGGGTTTATTGATTCCATGACCGAATCCTTTATAAACTATCAGCTTTGAAGGCACGCCTTTATCCAGCAATCCACGGTACAGTTCAAATGCATTCGGTATGGGCACTCTTTTGTCGAATTCTCCATGTTGGATCAGGGTTGGCGTGCTCGCTTTATTGATGTTGGTCATGGGTGATGTTTTGAGGTAGATCCCCATATCATTCCAGGGCGTAGCCTGCAGGTATTGCCGGGTAAATGGCGTGATATCGGTATTTACATAATAGGTTACCCAGTTTGAAATTCCTGCGCCAACTGAAACAGCTTTAAATATATTGGTATTAGTAGTTAGGAACGCAGAGATGTATCCACCCTGGCTCCAACCCATGACTCCCATCTTTGAAGTATCGATCATTCCCTTATTCTTCAAAAATTCAACCCCGCTGACAACATCCCACATATCGCCAACACCGAGGTTACGCACATTTAGCGAACGGAATTTTTCTCCGTAGCCCGCACTACCTCTGTAGTTCACCCTCAATACCAACGCACCCTTTTCAACCCATTGCATAACGGGATAAACATAAGTTGGCGTGGGTTCCGGAAGATCAATCCCTTTAGGACCACCGTGAATGACTACCAACAAGGGATATTTCTTTTTTGCGTCGTAGTTCTTCGGTTTAAGTAGCACGCCTCCAATGGTAGCACCATCACTGCTCTTCCACGAAATAATTTCATTTACAGGCGTATTCCATCCGGCAATCTGCTCGGTGCTATTAGTGATCTTTTTTAGTGGTTGATTAAAACGACCTGAATAAATTTCATTGAGATCAGCAAAATTTCTTCCTGATACGGCTATAAGATCGGTGTTCCTGCTAAAGGAAATGCCCGCAACCAGATCAAGGTCTATATCAAGTGCTTTCGATTTTCCGGTTTTAGCATCAACAGTAAATACTTTTTGTTTTGAATTCTCCAATGCAAAAACGAACAAGCCGTTCTTACTCCAATCCCCCACAAATTTGTTTTCATCGATGCCCTCAGCAATTTCATGGCTGCTTTTAGTGACAAGATCATAGATGAAAAGGCGGTTATTCTTATAATAATTCGTTGTTGAGTCGGAGAGTGAGCTACCGTATACAAATGCGGTGCCTTCAGGATTCCACCTGCTAAAGAAATCACCGGTGGGATTCTTTATAAGAGTATCCATTTTTTTCGTAGCAACATCAATCACCACGATATCTGCCGAAATCCCTGAAAGGATTAATGGATTGATCTGCCGGTTGAATGCAATCTGCTTGCCATCCGGCTTCCAGGCAAAACCATTTACTGTGAAATTTCCATCGGTTAACTTTTTGGCTACCGGAAGGGAAATACAATCCTGTCCCTTCATTTTTTGCGCCGAATCCGTCTTTGTAGAATCTTTTTTTGCAGGGTAACAAGGCACTTGTCCTGCCAGAACGATAGAATCATAGTAGAAGTTCAACAACCATAGATGTGTTTGTTTGTATTCTTCTCCTTCCACTCCAAAGGCACCAAAGCGTTCTTTAATCGTTTTATCTTTTTTACTATCCGGTTCTGTTTTGGTATATGCGATACGGTTCCCCGCCGGATCCCATTCATAGCTATTAATGCCATCGTCATCCTTGGTAACCTGCAACGCCTCACCACCATATACCGAAATAATATAGAGCTGTGTCTTTTCACCCCGGTCTGCCAGGAAACTCACAAACCTGCTATCCGGTGTAAATCTTGCTGAAAAACTGCTTCCCTTGGGAGTTCGGGTAAGCTGTATGGGTGTTTGGCCATCCCTTGCCATCCAAAGCTCAGAGTCGTATCCATTGCTGCTCCAATCAGTGGTGCCTACTGTATACACAATCGTTTTTCCGTCGGACGATATGACCGGGGCAAAAACGCCTTTGAGACTGATCCATTTTTCAAAAGAGACCGAGGCATTTTTTTGAGCAAATATAACTATCGGAAGAAATAGGCCTGCAAGCATTACAAAGCGTTTCATGATAATGGTTTTAGGATCTTACATGTACAAAGGTTACTACTACAAAACTTTAGCGGGGACGCAATACCCGTTTCATAGATGATACGTTTATTCGGAACTGCAAATAATCCATCCCCTAATATTGTACAAAGACGTTTCAACTGATTGAATGTTTCATAGCAATATTGAGCAATAACATCTATGAGGGACTGCATCATCGCATATTGGCATATGATTTTCACTCCTTTCAGTATGGCACTTACCGAGTACAAAAAAAAGCGATCATTTTCTAATACGCCCGAACCGGAAGGAAAACTCAAAACCGGCAAGATCGGGAGCAAAGTAGGGAAAAAAGACAAGCTATTGTTTGTAATACAAAAGCATGATGCATCACATCTTCACTACGATTTGCGGCTGGAGTTGAAAGGGGTCATGAAAAGCTGGGCAGTCCCCAAAGGGCCATCATTAAATCCGGCTGATAAAAGGCTGGCGATGCTGGTAGAGGACCATCCGATGGAGTACAATGATTTTGAAGGGATCATTCCGCCTGGTAACTATGGAGCTGGTACGGTTATTATCTGGGACCAGGGTGTTTATGAACCAATTGAAGAAGCCCCTAAAGTAAAAAGGTCAGGAAGTCCAGGCACTAAATCAAAAAGTCCGAATAGATCACTCGGCACACTTCCCTTAGCTGAGCAGGAAAAAATATTATTAAAAGGATTTTTTGCAGGATCGTTGAAAATAAAATTGCGTGGCAAAAAAGTAAAGGGAGAGTACGCACTGGTGAAAACCTCGGGTCATGCTGAAAACTCGTGGTTGTTGATCAAGCACCGGGATGAATATGTCAGTGAAGCCGACATAACGCAGAAAGATAAATCTGTTGTTTCAGGACAGACCATCGAACAGATGGCTGCGAATAAGAAATCAAATCAGTGGATCAGCAACCGGTCATCGAACGGAAAATGGAAAGAAAAGCAGCTGGTTTACAACACAACAATCCGCAAATCCGAAGTTCGAATCCGGAAAAAAAAGAATGATAATTCCGAAGCCGGTAAGACCGGATCCCCGGAAAAAAGGTTCGATAAAATTGCAGACGATCTTCTTGCATTGCTCAAAAAGAAAAAAAGATCGGCAATGCCGGGAGATCTCAGACCCATGCTGGCTACACTGGTAGATGAGCCATTTAACGATCCGGCATGGATCTATGAAGTGAAATGGGATGGTTACCGCACCCTGGCCTACCTGAACAAAGGAAAGGTGGAATTAAGATCAAGAAACAACAATTCTTTTATTGAAAAGTTTTACCCGGTCTACGAAGCGTTACAGGAATGGAACATCGACGCCATTATTGACGGGGAGATCGTAGTCGTAAATGAAAAAGGATTGTCTCAATTCAGTTCTCTCCAAAACTGGCGCAGTGAAGCAGATGGTGATCTGTTGGTCTATGTATTTGATATCCTCTGGCTGAAAGGGATCGATTGTACTCAGTTGCCTTTGACGGAACGCAGAAATATCCTGCGACAACTGGTAACGGATGATGGCATTATCAGGTTTAGCGAAAATTTTGACGCGAGTGGCACCGAACTTTTTGAAGTAGCACAAAAACTCGGATTGGAAGGAATCATTGCAAAAAAAGCAGACAGCACTTATCAACCTGATACGCGAACAAAAAACTGGCTCAAAATAAAAACCGAACAAAGGCATGAGGCCGTCATTGCCGGATATACAAGAAATGAGGGTAGCAGTAAAAAGTTCAGCGCGCTGATATTAGGTGTGTACGAAAGTGGTCACTTACAATTTATCGGGCAGGCAGGTACGGGATTCACAGATAAAATGCAAACTGAAATCCTGAAAAAACTAAAACCGCTTGAAACCGCAACGTGTCCTTTCAAAGAAGAACCTGTTATCAACAAGCCCACGCGTTTTCGGCGAAATCCACCAAAGGCAGATGTTACCTGGGTAAAGCCTAAACTGGTCTCCGAAGTCCGCTACCAGGAGTTGACTCCGGATGGAATCATGCGCCATCCATCCTTTCAGGGATTGCGTGACGACAAGGATGCAAAAGAGGTGGTTAGGGAGACGACCTCTCACCTGCCCCGTCCACTGGAGGCGAAGAAGAATAAATCCAGAGTTTATTTTGAAGATCTTGAAAAGAAAGAGAATATTATATCCCGACGGGGACTCGAGAGGAAGAGAAATAAATCTCAACAGGATTTACAGATCTTAAAAGATCAAAAAACAATCACGCCCGCAAAAGAGCGTGAAAGAAAAACTTTTTTAAATCCCAGGGAAGAAACACAAACGCAGATTGTTAACGGACATGAATTGAAGTTCACCAATTTAAGTAAACTATACTGGCCAAAAGAAAAGATCACCAAACGGGAGATGATCAATTATTATTATTCGATGTTGCCGTACATGCTACCCTACATGAAAGATCGCCCCCAATCCCTGAACAGACATCCTGATGGGATCGGGGGTGAAAGTTTTTATCAGAAAAATGTTGCCGGTAAGGTTGACAACTGGATCACTACCCATCATTATAAAAACACTACTCATGAAGGAGAAAAAACTTTTTTTGTATGTACAGATGAGGCCTCGCTGTTATATATTGCCAAACTTGGTTGCATAGAAATGAATCCATGGCATAGCAGGATACAATCACCGGATAATCCGGACTGGTGTGTGATTGATCTGGATCCTGATAACAATTCCTTTGAGCAGGTGATAGAAACCGCCAATCTGGTAAAAAAAATTCTCGATGCCGTGGATATTCCTTCTTACCCGAAAACATCCGGTTCAACAGGGATTCATATTTATATTCCACTCGGAGCAAAATACAATTATGATCAGTCAAAGCAATTAGCAGAATTAATTGTAACGTTTGCTCATGAAGAACTAAGTGACTTTACCAGTATCGTTAGAAATCCAGCAAAAAGAAAAGGAAAGATCTATCTGGATTTTTTGCAAAACCGCGCGATACAGACCATCGCATCACCCTATTCATTAAGGCCCAAGCCGGGTGCCACGGTTTCTGCACCGCTTCTATGGGAAGAAGTGAAAAAGGGATTAAGCATACAGGATTTTACCATGTTCAATATGCCTGAAAGAGTTAAATCAGAAGGCGATCTTTTCAAAGGTGTGCTCGGAAAAGGGATAGACATGCAGAAGGTCCTGAAAAAGATCACTACTGTTTTTTCCTGACAAGATTTTTGCCATGGATTACACGGATTAGCACGGATTCAATCCGTGCTAATCCGTGTAATCCATGGCAAAAAATTATTTGAGGAGATCTCTCTATCTTGTTCTGACAAACTTCAGTTAAATGATCATTGATCTCAACACAATCAGTCTTCCGCAACGTCAAAGCTATTTGCAACATGCCATTGGGCCCAGGCCAATTTGTTTTGCAAGTACAATAGACAAGGAAGGAAATGTTAACCTCAGCCCTTTCAGTTTTTTCAATCTATTTTCTATTACTCCGCCGATCGTTATTTTCTCGCCCTCGCGCAGGGGAAGGGACAATTCCACAAAACACAGTTTTGAGAATGTTTTAGAAGTGCCGGAGGTGGTGATCAATATAGTAGACTATGAAATGGTGCAGCAGGTAAGTCTTGCCAGTTGTGAATTTCCAAAAGGCGTAAATGAATTTATCAAGGCCGGCTTCACCGAAATGCCGGCAACAAGGCTACAGCCACCCATGGTAAAAGAGAGTAAAGTGAAATTGGAATGTAAGGTTATTGAGGTTAAACCCCTGGGTACGCAGGGTGGTGCGGGCAATTTAGTTATTTGCGAAGTAATGATCATGCATATTGATGAAAGCATTCTGAATGACATTGGTATGATAGATCAGCCCAAACTGAATCATGTGGCCCGGTTGGGGGGCGACTGGTATTGCAGGGTTAACGCATCGAACCTGTTCCGGGTAACGAAGCCAAATATAAAAATCGGTATTGGTATTGACCAACTTCCTGAAAATATCCGTCATAGTAAGATCCTTACAGGAAACCATCTTGGCCAACTGGGTAATGTATACGAAATGCCAACTATTGATCCGGCCTTTTATGACGAGACCCTAAAGCATATTTTTCAATACTATGCGATAAATCCTGACGAAATGGAAAACGAACTGCACGTATATGCAAAAACATTGTTGGAAAATGAGAAGATACAGGAAGCATGGCAGGTACTTCTTGCTGTATAAACTTCGCAAGGCGAAATTTTTTCACAGGTTTGTTTGATAGGAAGAAATGTCTGCTTACATCCAGTGCTTCGTTGCAGTTTCAATTTTGTACAAGGAATAATTCTGGATAGCCCTTGCCAGATCCAATTGGATATAAGGGACACGGATTTTTCCACCCGCCGTATGAATGATAAGAGTGGCTAATTGTTTTTTCCGCTGATAAAAGGATTGTCTGAGCTCTACGTATTGAATTTTGTACCATTGGGCAATTTTTGACTTCTTGCCCCAGGCGCCGCTATTCACCTGGAATGCTTCTGGCGATACATAAAAACGAAATTTCTTCCGGTAGACAAGATTGATTAGGTATGCGTACGGCAACCACAAAAGAAACAACACTGCATATTCCTTAATCCAGAAAAATGCAAGGCCTGCCATAAGGAGCGCCATTGGTAAACCGGTGACCAGCATTCTGCGTATCGGATATATTTTATGAATGCC
The DNA here is from genome assembly GCA_014379345.1 of Chitinophagaceae bacterium. GTDB lineage: Bacteria > Bacteroidota > Bacteroidia > Chitinophagales > Chitinophagaceae > Flavitalea. The sequence continues at coordinate 4,766 of JACMLY010000126.1, read as the reverse complement.
ATGAACACTCTGTGCTACTGGCTTAACGGCCTGGTGGTAGGGCTCTAATAACCTTGTCACATATTCTCTTTTTGTGATTGGCAAACGAATACGTTGTTTTTTTTTCGCCTGCTCGTTTTGAGCCTGGTGAAATTCCAGCATATACAAACCTATTTTACACCGTATCCAGTTTGCTTGCCATGAGATAAATTGGATCTTGGAAAAGGGCACGAAATTCTGTCTTATATTTATCAAACCGGTTTGTATCCGAAAACCCTGTTCTGTTTCACTGCAGTTGAAGTTAGAATAGTTCAGCACAATCTTTACTATGGACACTATAACAGAAATGATCAACACAAAAACAATCAGTGAGGCCACAGACGCGATAGAAAATCCGATAGCAGACGATGATTCCTGGATAAGCGTGATAACACGATTGCCGAATATTTCTTCAAGGTTTTGCAACATTGAAACACCAAAGGCCAGCACAATAAAAAATGCCTGCAGATGATTGGCTGATAAACCCAGCTTAAAAAGATCTCTGACCGAAAGCCTGATCAAAGGAATTTCTACTTCACGGCTGCCGCTTTGTTCGGCATCCTTCGCGATCTTTTCATTCTTCAACAAAAATTCTTTGAAGCTCTCTGCTTTATAAATAGAGATTGCATCAATTTCTGCTTCCGATTTTTCGGATCCGGCCGTATCGATGGTCAATTTTGCGACAGATAGGAACTGATGCACCAGGTTTTGTTCAATATGTACTGATTGAATCTTCCTGAGTGGGATGGTAATTACCTTTTTGCTTAAGAAACCTCTCTTAATTATAAGATCATCCTTCTCTATATAAAAACGGAAGTAAAAGAAATCAATCACAGACCGGATCAGAATAATTGCTGGAACACCGATCAGCAGCATTTCAAATGTGTCGAAGTTTTTATTTCTCTCGCGGAAAATAACCACCAGGGCGAGCGGCCATATTACTTTTATAACTGTAATTAAAGCCTTGTACACAATTACCAGCAGTCCTGCAGAGGCCTGGCGCTGTGGAATATTCCAATTATGCTCCTGGTTGTTCTTCATGAATTATCTGTTGCGTGATCCATTCTTTCATTGCATACGCATCGGCCTCTTTTAATCCCGGTATTTGGAGGTCGGTTTCATCTGTACCGGCTGTATACAGGATCAGGGTTGCGAGACCGTACTTTCTTTCAAAGAACCCCGTTGTGACGCTACTGTGTTGAATGCGGTTAAACGGGCAGGTATGGGTTTTTTGAACGATCCAACCACTTCGGTATATCACATCTTTGTCGCGAAGCGCATATGCTTTTTGGGAAAAAGATTTTGTTTGCACAACGGCATATCCGAATGCCAGAGCTATCAAGCCTGCAAAAATTGAAAAAATCCAAACAGGATGTTGTAAAGATTTAACAGAAAAGATCAATACTGTACCGGTTATTAATAGAACCGTTGCAGAAATACCCCATTCAATCCGGATCACTAACAGGTAAGCCTTTTCAATTGGGGTCAGGGGTACATCTTCAGCTTTAGGCAAAAGCCGGATATCAAAAGGCTCATTTATAAAATCCATTAAAGCGATTTTGCCACGAATTACACGAATTAACACGAATAATTCGTGTTAATTCGTGTAATTCGTGGCAAAAGTGTATGTAAGCTGGGTATAAGATATGCCTGATTTATCCCCTGTAACTTCCAAAAACTTTTTTTAGGATCTGCGTAGTCCTTGCCACGGGATTGGCACGTATATTAATCTCTTCCTTCTCGATCTGGTCGAAAAGTGCCATTGTAGCCCTGTCTACCACATACGAAGTAAGATCCGGATTCATTTTTTTCACCGTAGTCGGAATATTGTTATACAGGGTTACTATTTCCGAGTAATATCGGGTAGCTTCAAGTTTAACAAGTGAACGGTCAATGACCGGCGAAAAAGCTGCGATTAACCTATCGCGTGTTTTTTGCCGGAAATAGTTTGTTGCTGCATTATTTTCCCCACGTACAATATTTATGGCATCAGCAATGGTCATCTCTTTAATAGCATCTACAAATATGGGGGTGGCATAACCCACTGCATCTTCAGCAGCGCGGTTAATCTGTAGAATGGCGCGATCCACTTGCTTGCCCATACCTATTGTTCGTAGCGCTTTTTCAATTTTAATAGCATCATCGGGCAAAAAGAGTTTATAAGCATTGTTTCCAAAAAAGCCATCTTGCTTGTTCAGAAAAGAAATTCCCTTACCCGTTCCCTGCTGCAATGCCTGGCGAATGCCCTCCGCGGCTTCTGCCTCAGTAACTCCAAGAGCATTGGGTAGGCTCGATAAAGTATCGCAGGAAGTAAAAAAGATAGACGAAAGCAAAAGAGTTGTAAATATTTTTTTCATGTTTTTCTTTTACTGCTGAGTTTCAAATTACCTGCCAAACCAAACTTTGGTAACACCTTTAACGAACTGAACACAAAACCAATATTTAATTTTTCTAAAATTGGCAATCTGTTGTTAAACCCGACTGGGCTAATGGGATTCGAGATGTTTTTAAAGTGAGAACAGGGGTGTATAAGGATCCATAATTTTAAAGTAGAGTCGTCAGGCCACTATAGTGGCCTGACGAATATGTTGATTTCCGACTAAGGGAGCTTATCATTAATTAGTATCTCCAGTTTTCGGTCTCCAAGTGTCAGGCCACTATAGTGGCCTGACGGCTATGTTGATTTGCGACTAAGGGAGCGTATCAAAGATTTCTGGAAATACGGTGGTAAAACGGTGTTCGGAGACAGCCCAAAACCAAATCAGAGCGATTCACCCAGGCAAACAAAAAAAGGCGTTCAACTGAGATTGGTTTAAGGATCCCGTTCCTTTCTAGGTTTTTGGCCTGAATTTGCGGATGGCATTCTTTGAAAATTCGCTCAAGACTAACCTGCCGCTGATCGCGGCCCTATCCTGCAGCAGGGTATCCCAATTTTCAGTGCCTTTCCAGAATATCTTTTTCAATTCGGCGACGGCCTCTGTACTTGAATGAGATATCGTATTCGCGATCCTCACAACCGATTCATCCATTCCTTCAATGGTCGGATGTAATTCGGCATATAACCCTTTTCGTTTTGCCCATTCTGCATTTCTCCACCCGGTGGCATCAATGGTCAAATGGCTGAAGGCGGCAAAACCAATTTTTCTTTCTACGGCCGGCCCAACGACGAACGGCCCGATACCTATTGCAAGTTCACTAAGTTTTACATCAGCACCTTCAATCGCAATGGCATAGTCGGTGGCGGCAACTAATCCTACACCTCCCCCCACACATTTTCCATGAATACGGCCAATAATCAACTTGGAACATTTACGCATGGCATTGAGCACCTGCGCAAAACCGTTAAAAAAATGAAGCCCTTCTTCTTTGGTTTTTATTGCAGACAATTCATCAAAGGAAGCCCCTGCGCAAAATGCCTTATCCCCTGCTGAGCGGAGTATGATCACTTTTGTATCATCATCGTGAGCTACACTGTGAATTTCCTGTGCAAGCTCTTCGAGCATAATAGATGGTAAAGAATTGCTTTGAGGGTGATGGAATTCAATGGTAGTTATTCCATTATGTGTTTCCGATTTTACATAACCCTCTTTTATTTCGTGTATCATTAAAAACAATTTAAGATAAAATCTCGCAAAGACGCGAAGACGCAAAAGATGAAATTCATAAACCATTTACAACTCTCCTCAAGCCGTCTTTTATAAGGGCTTCGTCAAAGTTAATCAGTAACCCAAGTTTTAAGTTTGTTAATCTGAGATGGGTCAACACTTGCTTAAAATGTACTGGAGCAAGTTTATCTATAGCCTTTAGTTCAACTTTCACTTTACTCTCAACAATCAAATCCGACCTAAATCCCATTTCCAGTTTAATATTTTTCCAAATTACTGGGATTGGAATTTGCCTTCGAACATGTAATCCATACTCCGTTGTCAATTCATATTCCACGACTGTTTCATATACTGACTCAAATAAACCAGGGCCGAGTGTACTATGAATTTTAAATGCGCTGTCAACAACAATTTTAGCGATTTCATTTTCACTCATACTGAAAAATTTCCCGTAAAGTAAATACTCAAATTTTGCGCCTTTGCGCCTTCGAGTCTTTGCGCGAATATTTACTGTTTTTTCCTCACCATCGTTAAGATCGTGGCCACTGCTACAAGCTCATTGGTTTGATCGGATACTTCTACCAGCCATTTTACTATTCCTTTTGGGATATCGTTTTCGTCTTTTTGTTCCTGCTGAATTTTTTCCTTGCAGGTTAACTTTACTCCAATGGTCGTGCCTGAATATACTGGTTTTAAGAATCTGCATTCCTCTAGTCCGTAGTTTAAAAGCACGGGCCCTTTTTTCGCATCCACAAATAAACCGGCAGCGGCACTTAAAATAAAATAACCATGTGCTACCGGCTTTTCAAATAATGTTCCTTCTAAAGAAGTATGGTCCGTATGAGCATAAAAATGATCCCAGCTGACGTTAGCAAAATTTACAATATCTGCATCGTTAACCGTTCGCTTATGTGTGATCAGTGTATCGCCGATTTGTAATTCTTCGAAATATTTTCTGAAAGGATGTTTTTCATCTTCTACTATATCGGCATTTGACTGATAAATATTGGTAACAGCGGTAATACTGGTTGGCGAACCCTGGATAGCCACCCGTTGCATATAATGTTTTACACCGCGAATGCCTCCCATCTCTTCCCCACCCCCGGCCCTTCCCGGCCCACCATGTACAAGCAGCGGTAAAGG
>JACMLY010000015.1 GCA_014379345.1 Chitinophagaceae bacterium | reverse complement strand
TTGATTAATTGTTTGATGAGGAACTTCATTTGCGAAATTAGCCTGTATCTCTTTTGGTAACTCACTGATCAACCGTTTACAGAGATTGCGATAGGCGATGTCTTCCGGATTACCGACAATAGTAAGCCGGATTTTCTGCTTCACGTTTTTTAATGCGATCAATAATATATCCAATCCCTTGATCGGATGGATACGGCCTATAAAAAGTATATCCAGAAAGCCCTTCTGTTTTCCACGAGGTGATGAAAACTCATACTGCGCCCCGGGAAAATTCGGAATTGTTTCAACTCTTATCTCTCTTCCAAACTCTTTGATCACATCGGCATTCTCCCGCTCATCTGTTGCATGAAAGGTAACCAATTGAGGTATTTTCATCCATTTTAACATAGAAAGAAAAATTCTCTTTTTTCTTTTTTTAAAATCCAGGGCGCTGCTCTTTAACATTCCCCTGGGCGCCAAAACAATTTTGGATGATATGCGGTTGGAACGCTTTAACCACAATGGATAGATCGTGAATTTCTTTGAAAACATGCTGTTCAGGTACACAACATCCGGGCCGACACTATTTATATGGTCTTTAATATTTTGGAGACGAAGGTTTTGTATTGCCGCATAAAAGACTTTCACGCCTGGCACGTATTCGACCCACTTATTAATAGTGATTGTGGCCATTGGCTTTATATCGTTCAGATCACGATCACTGGTAAGTACAAAGATCTCATATTCATTCTTCATTTGTGTCACAAAATTTACCGACGAGCGGATGGGACCGCCTGCTTTGTAAGCAGGATCGAACCAATCTGAAAGCAGTAACAATTTCTTTTTAACCGGCTGCATGTAATGATTTCATATGTTATTTCGAAAACTTTACAGCCGTGTTTGAATTACCTATTGAAACCCTTGACAATAAAATAGTGCTTGCTTTAGAGGCTTCACCGGGATAACGTATTGGAATAGCTGCTCTATCCTGGGCAACCATTTCCAATAAGAAACTTTTCTCATCTGTTACTTTAATAAGCTTGTCTTCTTTAGAAAGAATCTGTCCACAGTTGGGATCGCCTGATTGAAAACACTGGGTAGACAAGCCCAAAAAAGCGCCTTTGAAATTTGATTGCCGGGTAAGAAACCGGGTTGGATTCATGGCATGATAAAAATGGATATTCCATAACAACATATTCAATCCCGGATTTTCAGGCGCCACGGATATTCCGCCCTGAATATATGCATTCATGATGCTGATGCGACCGTTGAATTTGCTGATTGATACAACACTACTGCTGTCTGCCCCCACCGGAGCAATCATAATTCCATCCAGTGTAATACTTCCGGAACCTGAAATATCAAGAGGTTTTCTATTTGCGCCTTCCCACCAGCAGTCTTTTGAAACAAACCGCCCGTTTCCCTGCACAGTCAGATCGGCAAATTGTCCGCCGAAACAGTACAGTCCCGCAGTCCCCTTTCCCTGCTGAACCAGTTTTCCACCATACACACGGTTACCGGTGCTAAAAAAAGAGTTTTGTTTTTGCACATATAGATAATCAAGACCATTCATAAAAATAGAAGTCTTTGCAGAACTATGTAACTGGTCAATAAATGCAGTTGATCCGGGTTGGTCGATATTCACAAATTCGATTGCAGTTACGTCGTTCACACTCCCATCGTGGTCTGCAATCTGAAGATCTCTTATAACAATGTTGGTGGGTCCCAATACTTTGATCATTGCCATTCCTTTCGGGAAATCTGATGCTTTTTTCAATACAGATGCGTAAAGCAATCCATCTCCAATTAGTTGGAGATCGCTTCCTGCAGGAACTGTCAATGGCTTATTGAGCGTGTATGTACCGAAACCGAAATGAACGATAGGTCTTGCGCCCCTCATTGAAGCAGCCTGGTTTATTAAAGCCTGTATCTTTTCAGAACTTGCATTTCGGGGAGCGTCGAAAATTTTCTGGTTTGATTTCAACGGCAGTGGATCCTGTGATGATAAAAAGGCCTGTTTTGAAACAGAAAGTTCACCAGAATATTTATAGATATCCCGAACCGAAAATATTTTTTTGTTTTGAACGGCCATTTTTAAAGGATCCGCCATAGCATATTGGTTACCGATCGACAACACTTCATAGATTCCCGAACACCAGCTGCTATAATGTAAGGTATATTCACCTACCTTATCACGACCTTTACCGAAGGTATTATCCAAAAATACCGGTTTGCCGATATGAGCGAAATAAATACTATTTCCATTTAAAGGTTTTATCAGATTACCCTGAAATATCCTTTTAAATGGATTACAACTTGCTCCCCTGTCGTTCGAAAAATAACTTGAGTTTAGCGAGTAGCAACCCCGTGCAGAAGTATAATATCCATTATCATTTATAAAATCAGATTCCTTCGATTCTTCGAAAAAGCATCTGTATGCATGGTAATTACCATGCGCATTGCTGATGCCTATTTTACACTGAATAAAACGGCAGTCCCATATCCAATAATCCAAGGCATTAAAGCCTGATATCTGAATTCCTGCATTTGAACATTCCGTAAACCGACAACGCAGGATAGCGACCTCTGAATCGTTGGCACCTGTTGCATCTGTTCCTGCATAAGTACCGCCACTGATGCCGAACCCGGGCCTGCCTGAAAAGTAGCAATCAGATATATCAATGTTCAGCGGCGCAAAGCTCTGTGAGGATTGATCATCCCATCTGGTTTTCCATTTTAAAGCTACACAGGTGATATTCTTTTTCAAATTGGCATTCCAGCCAATCCTGGAAATTTTAAAATATGCTGACCCATTGGCCCAAAACATATCCTGATCTGCTGCACCATCCCATATAATAACAGTCTTACCAGGATCTTCGCCAATAATGTTAACTCCAATTTTCCCTCTCAACACAAGTGTTGAAGTTATACGATAGCTTCCGGCTGGTATATATAAAGTAGTATACCCTTTATTCCCAGTATTGAAATTTTTAGGTACGACCGTCAGGCTATCCAACGCTGCTTGCAATGCTTTCGTGTCATCTTTTTTTCCATCTCCTCTTGCGCCAAAACGTATTTTTACATTTGCCCAACTTTGAAATGGGCCTGAAAATTCCTCTCCCGGCTGTGCATAACCTAAAACTGAGATGATCAGGGTAAAAAACAGATAACAACAAAATAATTTTTTCATATTCAAGGGTACCTCGATGTTCGTTAATTGGTTTTTTTAATCTATGCGATTTTTCTGTAGCCAGTACTCCAGTATAACAAACAACCACAATTCCATCCAGCGAACCGATGTATCACCTTGAAGGAATTTCCTCCAATATAGTTGCAAATGATCTGAATGTATGAACTCGCGCTTTCCCATGTCTTCAAGATGCCGCTCGCAAAAAGATCTCAACTGCTCTTTCATCCACAGGCTCCAGGGAAACAAAAATCCCTGTTTTTTACGGTGAACGATCTCAGGAGGTAATAATCCATGTAGCGATTCAACCAACAGGCTCTTGGGGTACACCGGATATTTTAACCGGTCTGGTATTTTCAACACAAATTCTATCAGATCGTGATCAAAGAATGGTTCACGTACTTCGAGTGAGACCGACATACTCATCTGGTCAGTATCCTTTAATAAAGTATGTTGCGTATAACCTACATATTCTGCTATGGATACCTGGCTGAGCTCAGGAAATTGTTCAATAGACGACCGGATATCTTTTAATTTATTTTGAATCATTGTTTGCTCACCATTGTTGAAGGTTGTAAGCTTCGACAATAATTCCGGCGAGATAATTCTTCTAAACTCAGGATAAAAATTATCGATGGAACAGGAAGGCGCATTTATTAACCGGCGTATCCTTTCAGATTTATTGGTTGAGCCGCCAGATAATAATCCTGCGCCGGCATGGCGCACCAATTTTGTGGATCTCCACAGAGGTTTATATTTTTTTAGGTTCAGGTATTGCTTAAAAAAAGGATACCCGGCAAATAATTCATCGCCCCCCACGCCCGAAAGGGCAACTGTTAATCCGCTTTTTCTGATTGCTTTTGAAACAACATATGTATTAATTCCGTCACCGCTGGGCGTATCCATCACATCCAGGGCATTGTTTAATTCTTCAATGAAAACAGATGGCTCCAGCAGTACATGTTCATGTTTTGAATTAAATCGCTTTGCTACAAGATCCGCATAACCAGATTCGTCAAATTCTTTTTCATTAAAGCCTATGGTAAAGGTATTTGGTCTTTCAGTACTTACTTCGGCCATCAACCCCACCACCGCGCTCGAATCAATCCCTCCGGATAAAAATGCCCCAAGAGGAACATCGCTTATTAATCGTCTTTCTACGGAATCTCTCAATAATTGCCGGGTATGTGAATGAACCCTCCCTGTATTAGAAAAATCAAAATCAACCTGTGAACTGGTAATATCCCAATATTTACTTATTTCCTGCTTCCCATTGCGTATGGAAAGACAAGCTGCCGCCTCTAATTGCATCACCCCTTCTATTATGGCATGTGTGTGCCCGATAGATTGGAAATATAGAAACTCCCTGATTGCGTTATGATTTAGTTTACGCGGAACGAGCCCGGTTGCAAGAAGTCCCCTGATTTCAGATGCGAATAAAAAGAAGTGTTCAGTATAGTAATAATATAAAGGCTTCACTCCCATCCGGTCCCTGGCAATAAACAATTCCTTCTCATTTGCATCCCATATAGCAAAGGTGAACATGCCTTTCAGATATTGCAAACATTGGGAACCCCATTTTGAATAAGCGGCTACGATGACTTCGGTATCGCTGCTTGTGCGAAATGGATAATCAAAAAGCTTCGCCTTGATTTCCCTGAAATTGTAAATCTCGCCATTAAAGATCAGCTGATATCTGCCGGTGCAGTCAACGAAAGGCTGATTCGCCGAATCTGAAAGATCAATTATTGATAGTCTGCGATGGCCAAGAGAAATTTGATCCTGAACGTAAAAACCATCCGCATCAGGTCCGCGATGCGACATTGCATTTGTCATCTTCCGGATCAGTGAAGGATCTGACTTATGCGATTGATCAAAATATAATATTCCGGCTAGTCCGCACATACTTTCCAATTATAGACCATATACTTATTTAATTTGCTCATACACTGCGGCATATTTTTCCCCGATCGATTCCGGGCTGAATCTGGTAATGTTATCAAAACCTTTCCTGACCAGTTCGGAGCGATAATTTGCATCCTCCATTACTTTTAAAATTCCCTGCCTTATGGACGGAATACTGGTTGGATCTACAAGACAGGCGCCTGTCCCTGCTACATTTTTCATTGGTTCCAGATCACTTGTTATTACTGGCCGGCCTGCTTTCTGACCTTCTAAAATAGGAAGTCCAAATCCTTCAAAAAGGGAAGGGAAAAGGATGATATCCGCTTCACAATATTTTTCACCGAGCTGGTCTTCATCCAGGAAAAAGGAGTTCTCCCACTCAATGCCCGAATTTTGCAATAAGATTCTTTTATCATCCGGAATTACACCGATAATGTGCAAAATGCAGATAATGCCTTTCAAAGCATCAATCACCCGTAGAAGGTTTTTATTTTCGGTTGTACCTATAAAAAGTAATACGGGAGAATTTTGTCTGAAGGTGCGGGCAGTATACCGGATATGCCCGGGAAGGGGATTTGGAATCACGATCACCTTTTCAGACGGGCATCCTGAATACTTAATAATGTCTTTTTTTGTTGCTTCTGAAATGGTCGTTATTAAAAAGCTATGCGTGACTGGCCACTTCAGGAATAAATAACGCAGCAATATTTTCTTTAACCCATTATATCTGTACAAAAAAACACAATCGTGAATAGTGAGAATCGTTTTTCTTGAAGGGAATGCTAAAGCTACATAGTGAATATCCCCTGTAATATGATATACGTCTGCCTTGCTGCGTGAAGCATATATCATATTTTGCAAAATGCCAATAACTGTTACCCGATTATTCGGAACTACTGCTTCGGAGATGGTGAATTTTTTCCGAAGGTCATTTTTTACTATTGAAAAAACTTTCTCAATACTGAAAAATTCTTTAACCGGCCTTCTGTAGACGAGGCAGATCTTTTTCATAGATTATAAGAGGGGTAACTTTTCTCTCTAGTTTCATACTCATATTTTTTAGCCTTCCCAAACCATCCAGGCAGGAATTTGTAGATTATCCAAATAAATAAAGCGGATTTGAACAGCGAGTTTAGAATTTGCAAAGTGTCTGTTTCTCCTGAATAAGTGATCTGGTAAAACAAAACCGGTATCCAGCAAATCA
>JACMLY010000014.1 GCA_014379345.1 Chitinophagaceae bacterium | reverse complement strand
TTTTTAGGAGCTGAGGCAGCCGGCAGTATAACACCGTAGCCAGCCTGTGCATACCTTGATTTACCCAGGTTATAGCTTGCCAACTTTTTCCCATCCGGCGAAACCATAAATACCGTTCCACCCATCCGGCGGGATTTTCCTGTAAGTGGATTTAACTGTACGGCAAATGCCGTCCAGTTTGTGGTATCGACATCATTAAAGTAGAGTTTCTCATCAGTATCGCCCCATTGCACATTAGCGCCTAACTGCATTTCAAAACCAAAACTCCTGGCGACTACCCGCTCTTTACCGGTTTTGATATCCACCAACATTACCTCTCCCGCATCGCCGGGCCTTGGCGAGGTAGTTTCTGAAGGAAATCGGAACAATGCGGCATATCTACCGGAAGGACTAATGGGCGAGGTATCAAAAAAGCGATGAATAATCTTTCCTGACGCAAGTTTACGAATAGGAATGGCTGGAAAGGTATCCTGAGCAACCAGGGGCATAATAGGCAAGACCAACCAAATCAAAAAGGTTCGTTTAAACGTTAGTAATTGCATTGAATATTTTTTTTATGACCTGTTATTGATAATCTATTTTTTATCAGTTTTTTATTCTGCGAAGAATAACTTCCTGCTAAAGAGCAAACCGTAAATATTTATCATTATCAAAATTGTTATTAATATTGAGCTTCTATCTTAATTCTTTATTGTATTTAACATCATAGTTTTCATCATAAGTAATGCCTTTAAAGTCATCCGTACGAAAAGGATAAGCGGGCAATCCTTCTTTGTTAATGAGGTTAACGCCGGCTGGGTTGTTAGCCCAGGCATACCTGACTGCCGTTATAGGTTTACCATCAGGAGATGAAATGAAGATGGTTTTTTTACCACTGATCAATGCTCTTGCTTTTACGAAATGTTGGCTTCCGCCTGTTGCAACAGCGAATTCATTCACCTCCCCGCTGCTATCTTTTACCGAAAGCCCACTTCCTTCATTGGTAAATGAAATGGTGCAGTTATTTTTTCTGTAAACTGCTGTCTTAAATACCGGCCCTGACGCTAATAGATTTTTTTCCCCATAAACCATCTTCCTGGCCTGCAATGCGAGGCGTTTGCCTACATCCTGTTTATTTTTAGGATGTATATTATTTGCTTCACCCAGGTCAATGGCGTTTATCATGGCAGTATTTTTTAAAGATAATGCCATGGCTTGCGCCTCACGCAGTTCCGCCCATACCGACTCTCCTGGCATTACCGAAGGACTCTTAAAGTTTGCTAATTGTACAAAAAGGAAGGATGCAGAGGGTGCTTTGAATTGGGTACGCCAGTCGTTGATGAGTTTTATAAACAAGCCCCTGTAGTAGTAGGCCTTCAAAGTATTTGATTCGCCCTGGTACCACAGAAACCCTTTAATGGCATATGAAGTAAGTGGTGCTATCATACCGTTAAACAACACAGAAGGCACATGCTCCGGGTTAAAACGCTTTCTGTAGGAAGTAATAAAAGTGGTATCTAAACTCATTTTATAATTCCAATCGCCGTTTAATGAAATCGTTTTGACTGGTGTTATAAAAGACAATGGAATACCACCTCTTCCGTACATGCCAGCACCACCATCAAAATCAATAATCCTCACCGTTATATGGTTATCGCCTTTATGAAGGAGACCTTTATCCACTTCATATATAGTATTGGTTTTTTCGTTCCGGGTAGAACCTACAATCGCGCCATTTACAAAAGCAAGTCCATCGTCTTCGATTACCCCAAGGCGGAGTGTACAATTGGCGGCAATATCAGCCTCGGTGAGAACGATAGTCTTGGTAACCCAAATGATGCCATCCTTCAATTCAATATGGGGTGTGCTTTCAAAGGTGCTGGGAAAATAAGTTACCGGCCATTCGGGGTGCGGGTGTTTTGCCCAGTCAAACATACCATTTGTATAGGCAGGGTCCGATTTATCAATGGGCGCTACCCATTTGTAATAAAATGTTTCGCTATTTTTAATCAGGTCTTCAAGGTCGAGTGATTTTAATTGCGAAGCCTGTTCCCCAAATACCGGGTCTCCTGCAAGTCCCTCCGGGCTTATCCATGCTTCTGCTGCCGTTCCGCCATAAGCGCATTCAATAAGACCAACAGGAACGTTTATAATAGGTTGTATTTCTCTTGCAAAATTATAGGCGACGGCAGAAAAATTTTTGATATTGCCTGGGTTACATTCAAGCCATTTACCTTTAACATCTTCAGCCCTTAACGCTTTGGCGGCATGAGCCACATCAAAAATGTGAATGTTTGGATTATTAGCCGCGGCTATTTCTTTATCGGGATTGTGCGCACTAAGCATGGTGACTTCCATATTGCTTTGACCGCCACATATCCATACATCCCCTATCAGTAGGTTGTTTAATGTTATCGTGTTATTGCCCGCAATAACTATGCTGTAAGGCCCACCGGCTTTTTGCGGGGGTAAGTTGAGTTTCCATTTACCGTTTGATGAAGTTTGAGCAGTAAATTGATTGCCTAAGAAAGTTACGGTTATCTTTTCGCCCGCATCGGCCCACCCCCAAAAACACAATGTCAGATCCCTTTGCAGGACCATATTATCCCCCACCAGCGAAGGCAATCTTATGTTTGCATAGCCAGTGGTTGACACAACCAACCCTACAATGATTACCAGGTATTTTTTCATTTCCTATTGTTATGCTTACGTAATACAGATTTCAATAGTTCCCAATCATAGATTTTTTTGGGAATTTCATTACTCCATAGCAGATTCGCCAGCTACATAATCAACACTTTATTGATATCCGTGTTTAAGGAAAACCACTTTTAGTAGTCTTATTTCAAACCTCATCAAATGATATTCAATTTTTGCTTTAGCAAGCCCATCATATATTCATTTACGTCCCACTGACTATAAATCGGCACCCTGGTATGGGGCATTAATTGTAAATATGGTGGAGCTCCAAATTCAGGTGTTATCGTTAACCGCTGGCTTCCGTTTTTCTTAAAATTGTTAACTACCTTTTGCCATAGAGTAATATGCCTGTCAACTATTAGTGCATTTTCTTCTGCACGGGGGTCCATGATCTGTGGGCCCTCCGTAAAACCAATTCTGCTGTGGATATGACGCGTACGCTGTATAGCTGTTTCCACTGCATTAGCCTGGTCTTCCAATAAAGTTTCCGCCACACAAAACCAGTGGGAAATATCTAAACAGATTTTTAAGTCTGGCAACCTGTTGAAATAGTCTTCTGCAATATGTGCAGCAAAACTAAATTTGCCGCGATGTGTTTCATGAATAATAGTTATACCAGTTTCATTTTCGATAGTCTTTGCGATGTGGATCAATTCCGCATTTTGCTCAAATGTGTAATAATCTTTCCCTGTTTGTGAATTAATGAACAAAGGATTTGTCGCTGCCAGATTCAGGAGCCTGTTTTTGTAATTTATTTTATGGGTTTGAAAATCCTTATCCACAGTTTCCCAGTGTTGTGCAACCAGTTTTAATCCATAATTTCTTATTAACGTAACAATGCTATTTCGCTCATATGAATCCATGGGAAAACTCATTTCAATTCCATCATATCCCGCGGATTTTACATTGGCAAGAAAGATTTCAAATGGTAGCTGCTCGCTACCCCATAAGGGACAAAAAAAATCAAGTTGCATTTATTAGAATTAGTTGTTTAACAATTTCAGCCTGATTCCAGGGTATTTATGAGCGCTTCAAATGGTTACCTCATTATAATAAACCAGTCTCACTTAATTTCTAATTTTTTAACTAATGTTCCCATCTTAATTTCATGTACTCCGGGCTGAATACCTGTTAATTCTACTAACCCCGCACTTTCACCTCCTTCCTTAATGCCCGTTATTGTAAAGCGGTATAATTTGCTGTTTATTTCCACGGCCACTGGCCAGTATGTAATCCTTGTACCGATTCCTTTAGCTCTGGACGCTCTATAGCTTAGGTACGATTTGCCCTCCTTTTGCAGGATGCTGATATCATTTATCTTAAAAAGCAACGTTGATGTTGCCCTGGTAATTAAATTCAGTTCAACCGGATTTACGTTCAGGCCCTCAATCATCAGGAACGGGTTAGCCGGCCATTGATTCTCTTTAATTCTTACAGTTATTTTCTTTTTTTCACCAGGCATAAGGGTTAAAGCATTATCATCCCAAAACGACGGCAATATCTCCCTGCCCTGGCTCCCCCGGATAATCTCAAAAGTGATATTGATAGCTGGTGTCGCGGCTTTGTTATGCACCAGAAAGGATAAGACTTTTTCCCCTTTTTCTACTTTCTGGCTAATCAGCGTGGCATCAATATTTACCGGTACCAGCCGGGTAAGTTCTTGCCATTTGGCCTCCTTTTGAAACCAGGTAACTGTTCTATCGATTTCATCTCCTTGCTGATCAAGTAGGGAAAGGCTTATAAAATGCATTTTGCCATCCTGCACAACTTTGGGCAATAAACCTACCATTGAGGTACTATTGGTATCGATATCCGCCCGATAATCTATTTCAGCTTCTGTTTTTCCTGCTCCGGACATAACCGTTATCCTTGCGGTTAAACCGGGAACCCTGCGATAAAGAGTGCTAATCACCTGCACGCTGAAATCATCATGGCTCAGCTGAATATGGAGGGGTTTACAAGCCGACTTCATTGAATAGTAACCCGCATTTGGTTTTAAATTCCAATCAAATATCTGCCAGTTGAAACCCGGCCAGGCGGCATTACTCTTCCAAAGCATAGTACCAGCATTTCGGGGCCGTGCTTTATTTGCAGCTTCAAATATGGCACGGTATGTTTGATTATTATATAAGTCGCCCCAAACAAGATATTCGGCAAGGGAAGCAGGGCTGCCAATGTCTTCCCGCATTATTTTATCCAACGCCTGAATAGGAAAACCTGTGGCATCATGGAAACCCATAGTCATATTTAAGGGATACCATCTGGGATCAGGCTGATCATAGTCAGGTACACTTGCAGCTACCGCATTAATGTTTTGTACTGAGGTTAACCCTATTTCATTTTTACTGGTAAATTGTTTCGCTGTGTCATATAAGTAATTGTAGGCCGGAAGACGTTTCATATCCCATGGCCCAAATGTGTAAGTTCTAATTTCAATTCCACTCCAGTCCGGCTGATCACTGGAAGAAGGAAGGAAGATTCGTGTGCCATCCATCTGAGGAAGTATTTGGTTCTGCAATGCTTTCCCTGTATTCGCTTGTGGAGCAGCCTCATTTCCTCCACACCACAAAAAAAGACTTGCATGTCCCCTCAGACGAGCAATGCAATCTTTCATATTTTCTATATAGGTTAGTGAATCTGCGTTAGGAGGCGACCAGCTATTGATGCCGTCCTTACGGTATTTGCTCGTAATGGAAGTTCGTGACAGATCCTGCCACACCAATAATCCATATTCGTCGCATGCCTCAAAGAAAACATCCGGAGGCACAATACCACAACCATTTACGCGAACGAAAGTGGCATTACCTTCGGCCATCAGCCGAACCTCATCCCGGTAACGCTGAGCGCTCCAGGTCATCAGGAAATCGGGAACCCAGGCTCCACCTGTAACTCTTATGGTTTGACCATTCACAGTAAAGGCCCTTCCACCGCTCGGTAAAACATAAGTGCCCAATTTTCTGACGCCAAACCTACTTTCAGTCTCACTACTTAGATCGCCATCGATACTTGATTCTATTTTCAGTTTATACAATGGCTGGCTTCCATAATTTAAAGGCCACCATAATGCAGGATTCTGCATGTGTAATTCAGGATACTCTTCAGGCTTCAGTATAACCTCGACTTTAGATCTTGCTTTGATGAAATGAGAAGATTGGATAGTCAGAGGCTTGCCATTAAAGCCATCAGGCTGAATATGGGTTCGTACTTTAATCTCAAGGTCTTTTGAAGAGGGATTTTCAGCGAAAAAACGAATTGTAATAGCAGACATAGTAGTGTCCGGGAGATTAAGGTCGGTAAAGGCAGCCGGGTCCGATAACTTTACGGGGCCCGTTGCATTAAGCCATATATGTTGCCATATTCCCATATTTCGGTCAGGTACCTGGGGTATCCAATCCCACCCGATAGTACAATATTGGGTAACATTTTTTAGTATCTCCCCGTCACCTCCATTTGGCCCAAGTATTCCGGTTAATCCATCCGATTGAACATGCAAAGGGTTTCCGGAAAAATCTAAAGGATGAATACGGATAGCGATCGCATTCTTTTCACCCGAACGCACAACCGAAGATATATCCATCTTAAAGCGACGGAACATTCCGACAATGGTGTCGGACTTTGCCATTTGTTTTCCATTTACCCAAACATCGGCCCTGTAATTGATTCCATCCAGATTAAGCCAAATTGTTTTGCCTTTAAAATCGGCCGGCAACGCAAAAACTTTTCTAAACCAGTACGGGTTTTTCCAGGGATTGCTCTTTTCAGGCATATGACTATATTTCGACAAATCATACGTTTTATTAAAGTCATCGCTGACATCCGGAATTTTCATAGTGTTGAAACCGATGTACGGATCGGGGTAAATACCATTTTTTACCAACACTGCCAAAGTTGTGGCAGGTACTGATGTTGTGTACCAGTTTAAAGGCTTGTAATTTACCATGGATAATTTTTCCCCATCATTACCGCAGATTGCAGACTCCCGCATTTGCCAGTTATCATAAAGCATGATGGAATGGGCAGGAAGATGTACAAAAGACTCCTTACTAACCAAGCTAAAGGAGGTGGCAACGGCTTTTTTTTGTTGGCAAAGCCCTGCCAGCAGAAGCATTGTAGAAACAAAAGTGAGCGTTAATTTTTGTACCATATTAATTTAGTTAGTACCGGATGGCAAATAATAGTTAGGGAACATATTATCCATTCGCCCGGGGTTTAATTTACTTTTGTTACATAGTTTTTTGACGCATATTTGGTTTTCCAGAAAGCTTCAATTTCTTCAAGAGATTTTCCCATTGTTTCCGGAATAAAATTAATAGTGATGTATAAAGCTGGAGCACACAGCACGGCGAAAGTCCAAAAAGTAGCTGCAGGCCCCCACCCGGGAGATTTAAGCATTATCGGTGTTAACTGACCAACAAAGAAATTGCCGATCCAGAGAGCAAGCGTTGCCAGGGAAACTGCCTGTGCTCTGACTTTATTTGGAAATATTTCGCTGATAATGATAAAACAAACCGGTCCAAAAGAAAAAGCGAAACTGGCGATAAACAACAAAATAAATATTAATATCCAGGGGCCTTCGGTAACATTGGCATAAAATAAAAATCCTATAAACAGGAGGGCAAAAACGGCTAAAGAAATTCCCAGTATCAATAATGGCTTTCGCCCCCATTTATCCACTGTAAAGATCGCTACAAAAGTGAAGATTACATTTACCAGGCCGATGGTTACCTGTCCGCCGAATGCATCACCTAAAGAAAAACCAGCTTTATCTAGAATCGAAGGGCCATAGTAAATGACTGCATTGATGCCCGAAACCTGAGTTAAAAAAGGAAGGGTAACTCCAATAATAAGCGCTGTGCGATAAACAGGCGATAAGAGTTGCCTTAGGCTTCCCTTTTCTTCTTGCATCGATTGTTGAATCGCTGACATTTCTTTACCTGCCGAAATGGGATCAATTTTAAGAAGCGTATTATAACCTTTTTTATCGCGCCCCTTTAATACCAACCACCTGGGTGATTCCGGTATGAAAAATAACCCCGCCCAAAATAGCACGCTTGGCAACAAACCGATACCGATCATGGATCGCCAGATATCCTCTTCAATAATATAATCAAGCCACCCGGTAAAAGAATGGTCGCCTGATAATTTTACTAAATAAGCATTTGAAAAGTAAGCTGTAACAATACCAATTGTTATCGCCAACTGGTAAAGCGCAACCATCCTCCCCCTGAAATGCGAAGGGGCGATCTCTGAAATATATAAAGGACAGATCATTGAAGCAACGCCGATACCAAGTCCACCTACCAGGCGATAACTAATTAGCCAGAAGATATTGCCGGCTAACATGCATCCAATTGCCGAAACAAAAAACAGTCCTGCCGAAATTATCATCACATTTTTCCTTCCAATAATATCACTTAATTTTCCAGAGAAAGCAACACCAATAATACATCCGAGTAATGCGGAGCTTACAAACCATCCTTCCATAAGAGAATCCAAAGCAAAATCCTTTACCACAAAAGGCAAGGCCCCTGATATTACAGCTGTATCAAAACCAAATAAAAATCCCCCCATGGCTGCGATAAAACATACCATGAAAAAATACTTCTTGTGAATTGCTGGTCGTGTTGTAATCGTATGTACCATATTACCGGACGTTTGGTCTTAACTTATTTAATGAAAGCTTTAATTACCTTGGCCACTATTTTTCCAGCATTTATCAATTCAAAATTCTCAGTGGCAGCCGGGATCAAAAAAGTTTCTGCATAATTATAACGTTGCATATTTCCTCCTTTGGTTTTCACTATAATAGATTCACCTTCTACCAGCATCATTACAAAACACTGATTGTTGGTATTTAATTGAATGGTACCAGTAAATTCTATTCTGTGAATCGCGTAGAAATGCTTTTCATGAGTAGATAGATTTACGACCTTGTAATTTTCATTGGATTCCAGGATTGTTTGTATCGATATAAACTCCCTTTTAACCAAATCTCCCTTGCTTTCAAAATTGAGATTGTTAAATGCATGATCTATGTTGATCGGCCTGGGGGTACCTTCCAGATCTAAACGCACCCAGTCATATAATTTGAATGTGAAAATATAAGGTGTCGCACTTATTTCCAGAACCATATTATTTTTGCCGGCACTGTGTATCGTACCGTTTGGAATAAGGAACAGGTCATGTTTATTGGATGGGAAGGATTGTACATACTGATCAATATCAATAGCGGTATTTTCACTGACGCTGTTTTCCAATACTCTGCGGAATTGGTCGCGATTTACGTTATCCTGTAGACCCAGATAAACTTTTGCGGAATCTTTACAATCAAGTATATAGTAGGTTTCATCCTGGGTAAGTGTTTCACCAAAATGCTGTTGAATATAGTCCAGGGAAGGGTGGCATTGAATCGACAAGTTACCGCCATCAAAAGTGTCCAGAAAATCAAAACGAATAGGGAACTCCGTGCCGAATCTTGGTGTATCTTTTCCCAATATAGCACTGGCATCAAGCTCCATGAGCCAGTCAAATGAAACTTCCAACAGATTTTGATCACTTTCCAATACAACCCCATTTTCCGGAACTATTAACTCAAAAGACCATGCATAATTAACTTCATTCTTATTAATCTGGGGAATATTATTTTGCATCCATTGCCCGCCCCATGCACCTGCTTCAAACCACGGCCTGACCCTGATTACATTTGTACTCATCTCTATTAAACCTTCCTTCACCGAAGGATAAAATGCCCAATTGATGACCTCCTTCCACTGACCATCTGCAATGACGGCAATTCTATTACTTATCTCTTTACGGTGTTTATTCAAAACAACCCAGTCAACAAAATAAAATCGCTTGTACATTGCTGCGGGTATTTCTATTTCATTATTACCCAGGTTAGTAATAGACCCGGCTCGCATTCGATATTGAATTTCGTTTTTGGGCAGATCAATATAAATGAGGCATCCCCAGTTTGAAAGCGCTGAGCCGGTCCCGATTATAATAGAGAGATCGCATTCAACATCAGGTATTGTATTTTTTATTGCCTCCAAATCATAAAAATCTTTAAGAGATATTGTAGTTTTTGTTCCCCAAACCGAATCTGTATCGCCCAGAAAAGGCTTCACCATTTCGTTGATGGCAACCGCCGGTTTCAGAAAATTGACAGTTTCATACCAGCGGACAGTAATGTTATTTGCTTTGAAAATAACATCAAGTTTAGATTGTATCGTTATCCAATCGTTACCCCCATACCCATCAATCATTATTGATTTTTGTGACAGCATCCACCTGGCCATCGAATCATATCCTGAAAATATCTTTCCGTTTCCCAATTTGTGAAAGGGATAAATATTGTATGTTTCTGTTTCAAGTCCAATTGTTTTAATTGTGTCCGGCAATAATGCCTGGGAGGTTTTTCTCCAAGATTTATCTTTAAGAGTGTTGCCTTTTTTTTGAGGTTGTTGGATGAGGGATGCCGCGCCTGTTATTGCTGACAATTCCATAAGTGAAGATATTTTTATAGGAAGTTGAATCTGATATTTTAGCAATTCGGTCTGCAAGGAAGATAAAAATAATCTGGAAGATTTACTGATGCTCCCCCCAATTACAAGGTAGTCCGGCTTAAATGATTTGATCCATGGCAGCATACATCCAGCCAGGTGTTCGCCAAATTGATTAAAAACCGTTCTTGCATGCTTATCGTTTTGCATGATCGCCCGATCCGCAATTTGTACAACTTCAGTAATATTATTACCTGATAAATCATTATACGCATTCAAAATCCATCGGGCGGAGATAAAGTCTTCAGCTATTCCATTTTTATAAGGACAATTATAAAGTTGCCCTTTATTGGGTATTCCTTCCCCATCCTTTATTAATGTACAAGCATCCAAAAAGGTGGAACCAAAGCCAGTTCCTAAAGTAATGGCAATTACCCGTCCTCCCAGTATTGATGTCGTTGCAATACTTTCCCCCAACCCAAAACAGGCAGCATCGTTTTCAAATACCACCGGAAAGTTTTCAGTTAACTTTAATTGCTGCCGGATAACTTTTGAAACATCGATTCCGTATAAGGAGTCGTACTTGTTGATGCCCTTCATCAGGCAAATACCATCTGCATAGTTGAAAGGTCCAGGCATGGAAATACCGATTCCTAATAAACGATGGAAAGGGATACTATTTAAAGGATGGCGTACAGTATCAATCCATTGGTTTAAAATACTTTCGCTATTTGCACTAGAATCTACGCTGCCCCTTGCAATGGTTTCATCAAGAATACAGCCTGTGACAGCATCGGTCAATGCTGCCGTGATATGAGATCCTCCTACATCAACGCCGAGAATATAATATTTGTTCAGATGTTCATACATATAATGGCAAGACAAAAAAATTAGCTGTTCTTCGTAATATCGATAGTATAAGTAAATTTATCAGATCTATAATACCCGAGGTTACATTCAATGGGTCGCCCTCCCGGATCATACACAAACCGCTCTCTGAAAAGCACTGGCGCGTTCGATGATACTTTTAACATTTTTCCTTCCTTTCCGGCCAGCCTCGCAGTTATGTTTTCATTAGATCTGACAACTATAATTTTATATTTTTTCTCTAACATTGTATACAATGGAATGTCAAAATCATCCTCCTTTTTAACTCCGATGCGCGGATGAAAATAACTTTCAAAATAAACAATGGGATCTTTTCCAACACCCTTGAGTTTAGATAATTTTAAGACATCCCGCCCTATATTAATTTTAAAAAAACGAGACAAATTTTCGTCTGCCGGTACAAATTCAGCTTTGATAAATAAATTTTGAACTTCGATGCCCCGCTCTTTCATTTCCTGGGTAAAGCTATACCAGTGGTCTAGCCCTGTTGACAATATTTTTTTCGGCGCAACGGTGGTACCAACCCCTTTTTTCCTTTTTAAAAGACCTTCATTTTCTAACTTATTTGTTGCCTGCCGGATCGTGCTTCTGGAAACTCCTAACAGATTCGCCAATTCGACTTCCTTTGGTAACAGGGTTCCGTTCATATATTTCGGCGAGATGATCAAATCACGCATTAACTCTTCTACCTGGGCATGGAGCGGAAGTTTGCTGTTGTGGTTAATTTTAAGAATGCTCATATGTCCGAACAAACATACAATATATTGTTGATTTGGCGATACCAAATTAAACGATCTTTTAAAACTTGAAAGCATTCTCTGGTTAACAAGGATTGAGTAAGCAATTCAGTATAAGAGAGGTCCAATAACAAATACGGATTTGTGCAAACTGCGTTGTCCGTCTTACCAATGAACAACGGTGCCATCAGCTATTGTGGCTGCTTGTATTACTGCAACTGATTCCTGTTTATAAGGATATTTTGCTGCCGCTTTTTCATTTACTTCAATGCCTAATCCGGGTCTATCTGGTATTGTACAATAGCCATCCTTTGTGGATAAATGGCCTTCAACAACTTCATAATACCAGGGAACCGCATCCATTTTTTCCTGGATTACAAAATTCGGAGTAGCCACATCAAAATGGAGCGCGGCCATGCCCGCTATCGGGCCGCAAGGATTATGAGGCGCGATACCCATACCGCAAACAGCAGCCATGGATGCAATCCTGGTGGCTTCAGTAAAGCCACCGCAATGACACAGATCAGGCTGTGCAATATCCAATGCACGATGCGTAAAATAGGGTTGAAATTCTGCAAGCGAAACAAGTCGCTCACCAGAAGCTAATGGAGTATTTGTCTTTTCTTTAATGCTACACATTGCTTTGACTTCACCAGGCTGAATGGCTTCTTCGACAAAAAGCGGGTAAAATGGCTCTAACACTTTAATAAACTGTAGGGCAGCACTTGCAGAAGCCGGCCTCCCGTGAAAGTCAATCATAATGTCAATTTCATCACCAACCACATCACGTAGAGCCGCCATTATTCTTTCCACCTTTTTGATCTCCGGCACGGAAGCGGTATAGTTTATATAAGGAATGAACACAACCTTTAATGCCTCAAACCCTTTCTCGACAAGTTCTGCAGCCCGCTCCACAACCGGGCCAACTTCAAGTGAATTGTATACTGAGCCAGAATCCCCCATTCCCAGGTGTGTATACATTTTAACCTTATCCCTCGTTTTTCCACCTAGCAGTTGCCAAACCGGAGTATTAAGGCTTTTACCTAAAATATCCCACAACGCTATATCAATCGAACTTATCGCAGTTCTTCCTATGATGCCCATCTTCCAGAAGCCATGTTTATTCATGATTTCATAATTCTGGGTAATATTTCGAGGATCTTTACCAACCAATAAGGGCTTTAGATCTTCGATTGTTGCAACCAAACTCCTGGTTTTCCATTCAAGGGTAGCTTCTCCCCACCCATATATTCCCTCGTTAGTTTCCACCTTTACAAACACCCAGTTTCGTAGTTCGCCATTTACCACTATGGTCTTAATGTCTGTAATATGCATATTGTATTAGGTTTTTTGTAAAAAATGATAAGTTTCCTAAACATTGTGTTTCAAAAGTGTATTTCATAAGGCAATCATTAATTTGATATGATAGGGATGATTTAAATTATAGACGTACGGGTAGAAATTCATAATCAGATGCAAATCTATTACAGTCTATTACCTGAAATCACCAAAAAACACCCAATTTTTGATGAATTATTGACTTAATTCCCGACCCTTCGTATAGTGATTCTGTTTATATTTATCAATGAAACCTATAATCTATAAGGTATCTCCGGCATCTGAATCTTCCTTCAATATACGGGAAGTAAGATTGCCATATTTTGACGCTACCTGGCATTTTCACGAGGAATTTGAATTAGTATTGATTAGACAGAGTAGCGGTAAACGGTTGATCGGCAACCATATTTCAAATTATGAACCTGGAAATCTTTGTTTTTTGGGACCCGGGTTGCCGCATCTTTACCGTTGTGATGAAACCTATTGTAAGGCAGGTGAAAATACCAATGCCGTGTCTATCGTGATTCAGTTTTCAGAACAATTTTTAGGGGAACCGTTTTTCAACACTCCGGAAATGGAGATTACCAGGCGTATAATGGAAAAAGCTTTATTGGGCCTTCATATCTACGGTGACAGTCGGAATTTGATAGCTACCAAAATGGTGGAGATGTTAGATTTACGAGGGCTGGAAAAACTAATTCACTTGTTATCCATTTTCAATATCCTAACTCATACAAAAGAGTATGTCGCTTTATCAAAACCCGGATCAATTGCTAATTCCATAAAGGACACTGAAAGAATGAACGTCATTTACGATTATGTTCTCCAAAATTATCGGAAAACCGTTTCATTAAAAGAGGTAGCTAAGCGGGTAAATATGAGTACTTCAGCATTTTCCCGCTATTTTAAATTGAGGACAAAAAAAAACTTCTTACTTTTTGTAACAGAAATGAGGATCAGCCATTCGTGCAAGCTTTTACTGGAAGGCGACGTTACTATAGCTTTAATAAGCGTTAAAAGCGGTTTCAATAATGTTTCAAATTTTAACAGGCATTTCAAATTGATTACGGGCACAAGTCCTTTAAAATATAAACAGGAATGCAATGATTAGCCTTGTTCTGACCAAAATATCGAGTCAATGCAAAAAACATTTTTCACATGGTGTTTCGTAGTGTTACATATCAAACTTTTGTCTGGTCAAACACCCTTGTGGCAAAACAAGGGACGTATAGTGATTAGTTCAGACGGCAATGAACACGATCATGATGACTGGGGAGCAAAGCCTTTGTCGTTAGCAATTATTGCTGCA
Source organism: Chitinophagaceae bacterium (assembly GCA_014379345.1). Classification (GTDB taxonomy): domain Bacteria; phylum Bacteroidota; class Bacteroidia; order Chitinophagales; family Chitinophagaceae; genus Flavitalea. The sequence continues at coordinate 3,194 of JACMLY010000014.1, read as the reverse complement.
AAAGGCTTACAAGATAGATTAAGCACTTATATTTATAGCGATCACATTTGGGGAAGCAACCACGAGCATCCGGGTATAGAGGGATTTCGCCCTATGCGCAAATGAAAGAAAGTGCTATTCAGGGAGGCAAAATGTTGATTTCAGGAAAACAAATTTTATTTGCGCAGTAGATAACCCGGAGGTGGCTTATGATTCACTAAAAAATCAGATCAATCAAGCCACTGAAAATAACCCACTCTTTATTGTTGTAGTCGGGCCAGTACACGTTATCGGAGAAGCGATTTCCAGAGCGGATGTCGGGAAAAGGAGATTTATTACCATCATCACCACTTCAACAGCCTGGAACAACAGTCATGCAGATAATCCCTACTTTGATTGGGAAAATCATTCGGGATGGATATTGGACGAAATAGAACAGATGGAAGGCGGTATAAAAATTATAAAAATTCAGAATCAGAACCCTCTACTTAAAAGGAATTGCCAAGAATATGAATGGCTTATCAAGGCTCCTGAACGTAATCACTCTTACTACAAAAGGGGTAGTTGGGAATGGTTATATAAACGCCTTTGTCTAACAGCAAAGCCTGAAGGTATGGACCGAAGCTATTATAATGCCATTGATCCATCAGTTGCTGGTAAGGCTATTTATTTATTAACAGGCATTGCCGATATAAATCCTCGATTAGTTTACGAATAATGCGAAATCCTCCTCAGAAATAGAGTACAGTCTTACCTGTTTGGAAGGTTGTTTTCTTTTTGAATCAGCGGCATTGCGTAAAATTGGGTTTGCGAAGTGTCGTCTGATTGTTCCCACGAATGAAATCCAAAAATATTTTTAGATCCTGTAATTCCAGCCATTTATTTGTTACTCATTATAGGACAACAGCCCGGGCAAATCTTAATGCTTTAAAAAATTTTGTAATGAAAAATAATATTATCAAAAAGATATTCTGCTTCCTGCTATTTGTAACTATAATCCATGGATATAACATTCAAGCCCAGGAAAAAGCAGGAGTCTTTTATTCGGTTACCGGGAAGGGTAATACGGATACGTCCTGGCTCTTTGGCACTTATCACCTGATCAATGATTCCTATCTCAATGAAACGCCTGCAGTTTTGAATGCATTTAAACAATCGAAGCGGTTAGTCGTTGAGGTAATTATTGACTCGTCAGACATGGCTACTGCTAATACAAAAGCCCAGCTTCAAAATAAGAAGCTTACGCAATTGTTAGATCAGGGAATGGCTGACAGTCTTGATGCAGAACTCAAAGCAACTGTTGGACAAGGAATTGAACAATTTCAAACGTTTAAGCCAATGGCGGTTATGTTGTCTCTCTCTCTGATCAATCTGATGAGAGACAATCAGTCGATACTCCAAAAATACCCGGGCACTCCCATGGATGCATCTTTTGTAGCTAAAAGTAAATTAAACAAACAGGAAATCACTGCACTGGAAACCATGAATCAGCAAATGGATTTGTTATTCAATGCCATTTCAGATGAAGACCAGGCAAAGATGCTGAAAGTTTTTTTACAGAATAAAGAACAGAACCGAAAATTGGGTAATGAGTTGTTAAGGATCTATTTCGAAAATGATATCAGCGCCATTTACAAAATTTACCTTGAATCAATAAAAGATAGCCATGATATGGATTTCCTGATAAAGCAAAGAAACGATAACTGGATGCAATCACTACCTGCGCTATTTAGACAACAGTCAAATTTTGTGGCTGTAGGCGCATTGCATTTGGCCGGGCCGGATGGTTTAGTGGAACAATTCAGGAAGATGGGCTATAAAGTCACTCCACAAAACATACGATAGTGAGCGAAAAGGAATTTCTGGCACAGGTCAAGATGAACCAGGGCATTGTTTTCAAACTGGTTTCCCTGTATGCCGCGGATGAAGAAGAGAAAAAAGACCTGTACCAGGAGATCCTGTTACAAGCCTGGAAATCGTTCAGTAGTTTCCGGCGTGAATCGAAATTCAGCACCTGGCTTTACCGCGTTTCACTTAATACGATACTTACGCAAAAAAGAAAAGTAAGCATGATTGAATACAAAGAGTCAATCGATGAACTGCCCGAAAACTTACAAAGCGAAACGGTTATTGTCCCGGACTTTAACAGCGTAAAAGAAGCCATCAGGCGACTGCCGGAAATAGACAGAGCAATTATATCCATGCACCTTGATGGTTATGAGAACATAGAAATTGCGGCCACCATAGGTATCAGTAACAATCATGTGGCAGTAAAGCTTTACAGAATAAAACAACAATTGTCAAAATTTTTAATAACAGAGAGATGAGCTTTGAAGAACTATGGAAGAATAGCAGTGAGAATGATGATGATCTGTCGGCTCTAATCAAACCGGGGTTATCAAAACTTCGCTCAAAAGATCCTTTGAATAAACTAAAACGCAACATCCTGGCTGGGGCTATCCTGGGTCTATTAATATCAGCCTGTTATGTGTATATAATGGCAAAATTTCCGGTTTGGCAGGTGTTTGTTTGCATCGGAATTGTGTTCACGTTTACGGTTTGGGCTTCTCTTCAATCCCTTTTGTTATATAAAGAGATAAGCCGGACAACTCCTGGAAATAGCCTGTTGCAAGAACTGGAAAGCCATTATGCAAAAATCAAAAAGTGGATGAATATTCAACAACAAGCCGCCTTATTCATCTATCCTGTAAGTGCTACCGGCGGGTTTATGATCGGCGGTTCGCTGGGAGCAGAAAAAACAATTTCTGAGGTGATGCAAAAGCCAGCGATGATAATAGCTTTATTAATTACACTGGCAATCCTGGTACCGATTTGTTATTACTTCGCACGATGGCTAAATAAGAAAGCTTTCGGCAAATATGCCGAACAACTAAAACAAAATATTGATACTCTCAACTTAGAAGATTAATTCAAAATAACAAAAAGATGATGGAAAATAACAAAAAGATGATGGAAAAACATGTTCAAACAAAAAGGGAGTTGCCTAACAAATACGTATATATCGCATTTCTGATTGCAGCGATAACCTTTGTTTTGATAAAAGATTTTTCGACCGCAATCATTTTTGGAGGCATCGGCTTGGTGTTTGATCCCTTTGATCAGTCAATGCCTTATAACAGCAGGCCGGTGTGGCAGAGGATTTTGCTAATGATGCATTGCATTTTTGTTTTCGTTGTATTGGCCCTTTCAATAGC
>JACMLY010000125.1 GCA_014379345.1 Chitinophagaceae bacterium | reverse complement strand
TCACCTTTCACCTTTCACCTTTCACCTTTCACCTTTCACCTTTCACCTTTCACCTTTCACCTTTCACCTTTCACCTTTCACCTTTCACCTTTCACCTTTCACCTTTCACCTTTCACCTCAATACTTCACATCAACCGTAAACTTAGCATTGCCTGCCCCTAGTTCGGTAGCCGCGGCATCACTGATGCGAATGGTCAAACCAGTGCTTTCTTTCATATCCGGTAAGGTACCGAGCACTTTAGCGTAAATATTTTTATTGGTGGAAGGAAAATTTACCCTCACTATAGTTCCAACAGGCACATTGTTCATTAGAGCATAATATTTTCCATCATTCCAACCACTGGTACTTTTAAAAATACCTGATACGCCTGTGGCAGATTTTCCACTGGCATCATATTGTGTCTTAAAATATCCTCCCTTAAAATTTACAGCAGCATTGTTCCTCGATTCTGCCATGTCCTCCTTTTTAGATTCAGTTACAACAGGCGATTCTGTTTTTCTTACGGGTTCTTCTTTCTTAATTGTCTCTTCATTTCTTGCAGCCTCCTGCTTTACAGGTTCAGGCTTTTTGGCGATCTCTTCTTTCTTAGGTGCAGCTGGCTCTTTCGTAACCACAGGCACCGGCGAGCTCGAAACGTTGTTCACTCCTCCTCCTGCCAGTGCCGATTGCGACTGTTTAACCTTTAGATAACCAACAATCAGCCTGGTGCCCGCAGTGGCATTATCACGTGAAATATTATTCCATTTTTCCAGCGTTTCTATAGGCACCTTATTGTGATTGACGCTGATCCGGTACATCCATTCCTTAGGTTGAACGGTATGGTATAATGGCACAAATACTTCATCGGCATCTTTTGAACCATTTTGGGAAAAATTAACGGATGTTAAAGGAACTTTCATCGGCTGGCTGGCACTTAATGGTTTGTCGATGGTTGTTCTATTGTAGGTTGCCAGTTCTTTTGGATTGATATTATACAGTCGCCCCAGGCTATACCAGGTATCTTTTGTACCGATAGTATGCAATAAATGAAGATCGGGGGAAATTCCCTGTATTACCAGCCCTGATTGCGCAACAGAGGCCCGGGCCAGGAAAATAAAAAGGTAAAAGACTAGGTGTCTGAGTTTGATCATAGGTCATATATTGGGTTGCCCTGCAAAGATGTAAAAATTTTTATTGATTTCCGCTTTTCAAAATACGCCATTCCTTGGGGTAATAGTTATTACTACGATTGGCCAGGACTTTTATCCAACCCAAATTCATGCCCTCATATTGCGCGAGTGTCCATCCTTTTTCCTGCAATGGTATTTTAACTTCTTCTTTACGTAAATATTGTAACGCCTCATCTTTTTTTAACGATATAGCAACAAGTGCGGTATTGATGAGATTACTAACAGCCAGCGCATGGTCGGGAATGAGTTCTTTGCCGGCAATAGAACCCATTGCAACTCCTGCCTTACGAATGTACAGATCCGCCGAAACGATGGTCAGTAATTCTTTCTCTAATTCTATTGGGAAAGCAAAAATCCGGTCACCCTGTCTCCATAACTGGACGCCTGCGTCTTTTTGAAGCCAGGGCCTGATGATAACTTCTTCATTTTTTGAGGCTCTTTCCAACTTTGTTTTTTTGGCCTGCTTATACCTGTATACATCTCCGTAAAGCTTACGAAAGCAGGCGATAAAAAATCCCTCGCCTTGTATTTTGTCTGGAAAAAACCGATAGCCGAATGCAGCGTGTTTTTTTGATATTGTTTCCACAATTCCCCCATCGATAGTACTGTTTCCATTTTGCATCGATAATTGCAAACTGCTAACTGCAAAAGAGTCCAGCAGCCAATCCGCAATACATTCGTCCTCTTCTTCTGAATATGAGCAAGTGGAGTAAATGAGGATGCCATCCTGTTTTAGGGCGGGATAAACATCGGCCAGTATTCGTTGCTGGCGCTGGCTGCACAATTGTACATTGTCCTCACTCCATTCATCTATTGCCTTTGCATCTTTTCTGAATAGCCCTGATCCAGAACAGGGTGCATCAATAACTATGACATCAAAATAATTTTCAAGCCGCTGAAAACTGCCCGGATCGTTACTGGTTACAATAACATTTTGTGCCCCCCATTTTGTAATATTTTCTTCCAGTACCGAAGCTCTGGATTTGATCACATCATTACATACCAGGATACTGGCATCAGAAATAAGCGATTGGATAAGCGTTGATTTTCCACCAGGTGCTGCGCAGAGGTCAAGAATTTTTAGCGGTTGAGACAGATCGGTTGTTTGTAATAATGCCTGCTCCAGAAACATGCCCGATGCCTCTTGTACATAATAAACACCTGCATGGAATAAAGGATCGAAGGTAAAAGATGGGCGTTCGGACAAATAGTAGCCGTGAGTACTCCAGGGAATTTTTTGGGGTGAATGGTGACCCTGCATGCCCGGCAGGAAGGTGGTGAATGGTGAACCTGTTTGCCCGGCAGGCAGGTGTTGTTTGTGTTGATGCTTCAACAATTTCCGCTGGTTGATACGAATAGAAGTGATCTGTTCTCCGGAATTATGAATCCCTATAAAAGTTCTCTCATCGAAACCCTTAATATGCCGTAATGAACTTATTAACTCTGCAGGAATTTGCATGAAGCAAATGTAGAATGCAAATTTCGTAAATAAGTAATCCTAATACATCTTGACCATTCATCCTACAAATTCTTGATCTCAGCAATCAGATCCTGTATCACTTTTTTCGCATCACCAAATAGCATCGACGTTTTTGGACGGAAGAAAAGATCGTTTTCGATCCCCGCATAGCCAGGTTTCATACTGCGCTTATTGACGATGATATTTTTGGCGAGTTCAACATCGAGTATTGGCATTCCATAAATAGGCGAAGCCGGATCGGATTTGGCGGCAGGATTTACAACATCATTTGCGCCCAGCACCAGTACTACATCCGTTGTAGAAAATTCTTCATTGGCCTGTTCCATCTCCTGCAATTTTTCATAGTTAACATCTGCCTCTGCCAGCAATACATTCATATGCCCGGGCATACGGCCTGCTACGGGATGAATGGCATATTTTACGTTAACGCCTTTACCTTCCAATATTTTTTCCAATTCATGGCAGGCATGCTGCGCCTGTGCAACGGCTAAGCCATACCCTGGCACGATCATCACCTTGCTGGCATAGCTCATGATAACAGCGGTATCGCTTAATGAAATCTCTTTATAGTGACCTTGTTCTTTTGCAACAACCCCTGTCGTCCTGGCTCCACCGAAGGAACCGATCAGTACGTTTTTGAGAGAACGGTTCATTGCTTTACACATCAGTACCGTTAGCAGAATACCGGCAGCCCCAACCAAAATACCGCCGGTCAGCATTACTTTGTTGTCATATAGAAATCCACCGCAGGCAGCAGCCACACCTGTAAACGAATTCAATAATGAAATCACTACGGGCATATCTGCCCCGCCGATTGGCATCACGAAGAAGACGCCATATAAAAGAGATAAACCGAGGATCGAAAAGAAAATGAGCTGCGGATCTCCAAACTCACCACCCAATATAAGACCTGCCAGTACAACCACAACAGCTAAGATCACCAGGTTAAAAATATGCTGCCCGTTAAAAGAAAAATCCTTTACGCTTCCATTCAGTTTTCCCCAGGCAATGATGCTGCCGGAAAAGGAAATGGAGCCGATGATCAATCCTAACAGTATGATCAATAATGTACCAAAAGGCATTTGGTCGTAACCAGGTATTTCGATCGCGGAATAAAGATGGTTGAATTCTACAATGGAGATCAACGCTGCGCAGGCTCCGCCCATTCCATTGAAGAGACTCACCATTTCGGGCATGGCAGTCATTTTTACTTTTTTTGCTGCAAGGGTGCCGATTACCCCTCCAACAATAATTCCCCCGAATATCCAGAGATAATTTCCAAGCTTTTTTTCATTTTCTTCATATAGAAAAATAGTTCCGATGATTGCAATCGTCATCCCCGCCGCGGCAATCAGGTTACCTTTACGTGCCGTAGCAGGATTTGAAAGCATCTTCAATCCTATAATGAATGTGAGTGAACCAATGAGATAACAAACTGTGAGTATACTTAGCTCCATTATTTTTTATTTTTGCCGCGAATTCTTCAACAATCTCACAACACGATTTACCATGAAGTCTGTTTCCCGATTCTTCAATCCTGACTTTTCTTTTTTGATTTAAACATTTCCAGCATCCGGTCCGTAACCACGAACCCACCCACAACATTTAATGTTCCCAACACTACCGCGAGAAATCCCAACACCAGGGCCACATAATTATCAGGCTCCGCTTTTCCCATTACGATGATGGCGCCGATAATCACCACACCATGAATGGCATTGGCACCACTCATCAGCGGGGTGTGCAAAACGCTCGGCACCCGACCAATAACTTCTATACCAACGAAGATCATCAGTGCCACGATATAGATCATTTGCTCGTGCTGGGTGATCCATGATAAAACTGTATCCATAACAAATAGTGTTCGATGTTTTAGAAATCAATTAGCTAATTAACTCATCAATGCTTTCACAAGTTCGTGCACGATCTCACCATTGTGTGTAATACAAGAACCCTTTACAAGATCATCTTCCCAATTCAGGTTCAGGTTTCCTTCTTTACTGATGATCAACTGTAAAAAATTCAACACATTCTTTCCATATAATTTGCTTGCATCTGAAGGCATGGATGCTGCCAATGCTGAATTGCCGACTATTGTAATTCCGTCCTTCACAATTGTTTCATTGTTTTTGGTAAATGCGGTATTGCCTCCGGTTGCCGCAGCGATATCGATGATTACAGAACCTTTTCTCATTTGAACGATCATTTCTTCCGTGACAAGCAATGGTGCTTTTTTGCCTGGTATTTGCGCTGTCGTAATTACAATATCAGCTTTCGCAATGCTTTCGGCGATCCTTGCTTTTTGTTTTTGCAAAAATTCTTCGGTTTGCTCAACCGCATACCCACCAGCCTTCGATGCATCGGCCGCGCCTTCTACTTCAACGAATTTTGCGCCAAGGCTCATTACCTCTTCCTTTACCGCAGGCCTTGTATCAAAAACTTCTACAACTGCTCCTAACCGCTTTGCCGTAGCAATTGCCTGCAAACCAGCCACACCCGCGCCCAGAATTAAAACCTTTGCGGGAGCGATGCTGCCCGCAGCGGTCATGAACATGGGAAAATAACGTGAATAAATATTGGAGGCGTGCAGCACGGCTTTATAACCGGCAATATTTGACTGCGAACTTAGTACATCCATACTTTGTGCACGGGTTGTCCGGGGCAACATATCAAGACTGAAAAGGGTATTTCTTCTCTGCGCAAATTCATACATCACAGGGGCCGCAAAAAGTGGCTGATAAATACCAATCAGGATTTTAGAATTGATCGTACCGTCGGCAGGAGGATGGATACTTAAAATAATATCAGCAGCCTGTATAACTTCATCACGGCTTCTAATCTGTGCGCCAAATTTTATATATTCTTCGTCGCTACTGAATGCTTTTTCGCCAGCAGCCTGTTCCGTAAAAACGGTGATTCCTCTCTTTGTTAATGTAGCAGTCGCTTCCGGTAAGAGAGAAACCCTTGTCTCAAACGCAGGTTCCCTGAGTATACCAATGGTCATATTTACAATGAAACTTTATAAAGATTTGGATACTTCGATGAGTATGCCCGTTTAACCACAAAAAATCTGTCGTAGAATTTTGCAGATACGCCATACCTGTTACAAGGGGATGAAGATACATATTTTTAGAAACGGATAGTAAACTGCTGCTTCGATCTGAATTCGGGACGGAATAAAATAATGCCGAGGAAAAACAGGTCTATACTCGCTGTTACTCTATCATGTTGCTGAATGATACGCCAGGCTTCTTCCATTTCTTTACTCCAGTGAATGTCGTCAAAAACAAGGATTGATTGGGGAGTTGCTTTTGTAAGCAATTGTTCAAAATAGTTTTTGGTTGGTTGAAGACGGTGATTGCCATCAACAAATGCGAGATCCAGTTTTTCAACTTGCTGAAGTATCAATGGCAGTTTATCTTCAAATTTCCCGGTAATCCCCTGAATATTGTTTAACTGTAATATTTCATGATTCCGTTTTGCAGCCGCTGCAACAGATGAAGCACCTTCAATGGTAATAACATTTGCAGCTTGATTTGCCGAAGCCATATAGGCCGAAGAAATTCCGAGAGAAGTGCCCAACTCTACGATAGTTTGAGGTTGATAGTAATGCACCATCCGGAATAATAACCTGCATAGCTTTTTATTTTTAGCTGCATTACGGGCAATAGACGCAATACTTCTTTGTTTTGTTGAGCGGATGGCCGAGCCTGCACCAAAATCTTCGATATCCAGTAAAGTTTTATCCTTTAATAAGTCTTCCCGAAGAGACTCTATGGCTTCATACGGGTAAAACTGGCGGCGATCACACAGAACATTGGTCACAAAATCATAGATAAACGGAGAGTGAATTCCATGCCCCTTGCCGCTGGCCGCTGTGAAATAATAATGAACGTATTTTTTGACTACCTGGAGCCGGCCGTACATGGTGAGTGGTGAGTGGTGAGTTGTGAATTGTGGGTTGCCGTATATTTAACCTTGATGTTCTGGTTACAGTCGCCACAGGCAAAATCTTCAAGAATTCTCATAGTCATTCCCTATCGTATATTAAAAACATTCAATTAATTTTGTTGCCCTATATCTCACCACTCACCACTCACCACTCACCACTCACCACTCACCACTCACCACTCACCACTCACCACTCACCACTCACCACTCACCACTACAACGAACCCGATGCATTTACAGAAGATCTTTTTCGTTCCCAGATCTGAAAGCTATAGGAGAATGCATGTTTATTGTCTGCATCAAAATCCAGATTGGAAACGAGGTTCCATTCTATCTCATTTACTTCAGGAAAATAGGTATCTCCGTCTAATGCGGCGTGTACTCTGGTAAGGTAAATTTTGCGGGCGCGAGACATGCTTTGCCTATAGATTTCTCCTCCCCCAATCACAAATGCTTCCTTTGCATCTGCATGTGAAGCTTCCCTGATAGCTTCATCCATATTTTTGACTGCCTTTGCACCCTCAGCCTTCCAGGTTTTTTGTCTTGTGATCACAATATTAGTACGTCCTGTCAATGGTTTTCCCAACGCCTCAAATGTTTTTCTACCCATGATCACAGGCATGGCCCAGGTGGTATTTTTAAAAAATCTCATGTCATTGGGCAAATGCCATAACAACTTATTGTCTTTCCCGATAGCATTATTTTCTGACGCAGCGACTACAAGTGAAATCAACATAATACAACAAATGTAAGTCATGAAAAATTATTACCCCTTCCCGTCAGGAGAAGGTCGGGATGGGACCGCCTAAACCGCTACCGACGCTTTTATCGGCGGGTGCGATTGATAATTTTCCAGGTTAAAATCTTCAAATTCAAAATCAAAAATATTCTTTATGGATGGATTCAATTTCATAACAGGCAATGGATAGGGCGATCTTGAAAGTTGCAGCTTTGCCTGTTCAAGATGGTTATTATACAAATGCACATCTCCAAAAGTATGTATAAATTCGCCTGGCTTCAGTTCACAAACCTGGGCCATCATCAGCGTAAGCAGCGCATAGGAAGCGATATTAAATGGAACACCCAGGAATATATCTGCGCTTCGTTGATATAACTGACAGCTCAATTTTCCATCGGCAACATAGAACTGGAATAAAGAATGACAGGGCATTAACGCCATCCCAGGTAATTCTGCAACATTCCAGGCGCTTACGATCATTCTCCGACTATCTGGATTTGTTTTGATCTGGTCCACCACATCGCTGATCTGGTCAATCACAATTCCATCGGCTCCCTGCCAGCTTCGCCACTGTTTACCATAAACCGGTCCCAGATCGCCTTTTTCATCAGCCCATTCATTCCAGATGCTCACCCCATGATCGTTAAGATATTGAATATTGGTATCGCCTTTCAAAAACCACAACAGTTCATAAATAATGCTTTTCAGATGAATTTTTTTTGTGGTTACCAGGGGAAAGCCGTCTGAAAGATCAAAACGGAATTGGTAACCAAAACAACTCAATGTTCCCGTGCCGGTTCGATCCGATTTTGGTGTACCGGTATCGATAATATGCTGTAACAATTCAAGGTATTGACGCATGGCCGCAAGTTAGCGAAAAGCTGAATGTTGAGTTGCGAATGCTGACGGGTGTGGGGAAACTGTGGATTCAGGCATTCATACCCGTATGATGTCTGGAATTAACCTATAAGGTCTTGGCAGACTCTTTATAAAACCTGACAGAACCTTAAGACCTTATAGGTTTTAGTTTGTATGTACGATAATCAATGGTGCAACAATTGCATATTAGCACTTCAGCTTACCTTCATCCGGCAGATACAAGCACACTAACGCAATATGGCAACGAAAGAACAATCAATTTGCGAGGGAATAAACTGGATCAGTATAACCGATCCCAGCAAGGCCGAAATGGAAGCGCTTAGCACCGAATATGGATTAAACCAGCATATCGTCAAAGATTGCATGGAGCCGGAACACCTGCCTAAATACGAGTTTGTTGATGACGTGCATTTTTTAATCCTGAGATTTTATGCGCGCGACGCGGGAAAACGGAATACAACTATCCAGGACATAACAAATAAAATAGCAATTTTTTTTACGGACCGTTTTCTGATCTCCATCCACAAATCTGAAATAAGTTTTGTTAAAGTGATCAGGGAAAAATTTGTATCTACGGGCCGATGCTCTACACCGATCGATGTGGTAGCCAGAATTATCTGGAACACCCTGGAAACATATGAAGACCCCGCTAACCGTCTTGCAGAGCAGATAGATTTTTATGAAAACCAGATCATTCGTTTACAGACCCATCAGGATCAACTGGAAGCCCTTTATCTGATAAAGCGTGAAGCATCGTTATCAAATAAAGTATTGCTATTACTGCGTGAGCCTATCAATCACGTTCATCCGCAGGAAGAAAATCAATCAGCCATTCAGGATGTACGCGACCAGCATCTTAAGATGCTAACCCTCTACAACCAGGTTTTGGAAGATGTAAACAACCTGATGAACATGTACATGTCATTTACAGCCCAAAAGACCAATGATGTTGTGAAAGTTCTCACCATCTTTTCGGTGTTTTTTATGCCGCTTACATTTATTGTAGGAATTTATGGGATGAACTTCGATTTCATGCCGGAACTAAACAAAAAATGGGGTTACCCGGCTGTGCTGGTTATTATGATAATTATTACTGCGATTATTTATTTCTGGTTTAAACGAAAGAAATGGCTGTAAAACACGGATTGAAATACCTATGTGGGCTGCACCGGGTTCGAACCAGTGACCCCTACTCTGTCAAAGTAGTGCTCTAAACCAACTGAGCTAGCAGCCCGAAAAAAATCTAATGTACATATCGGATGCAATATTACATCATACAGATTATCCTTCAAATTTTCGACCGTTTTCTTCGATCCCCTTCTTTTTTTATCAATCCCAATTCCCGTCCTGTCTGCCCTGATACAGATGAATTTTCCTGCGCTCTTCGCATCAGGTATGGAACTACATCATTAATGGGACCAAATGGCAAATATTTGCTCACTGAGCAGCCTGCTTTTGCAAGATTGAAGGTGATATTATCGCTCATGCCATAAAGCTGGCTAAAATGCACATGTGGGTGATCATATTGCAAGGAACGAATCTGTAATAAATGCGTTGTTAACAGATTACTGTACTCGTTATGTGATGCAACTACTAAAGCAATATGTTCCAAACGATCAACACAAAAGTGGATGGCAGCATTGTAATCGCGGTCTGTTGATTCCTTATCAGCTTGTATAGGTGAAGGGTAACCCATGGCTGCAGCACGGCTTCTTTCTTTTTCCATATAAGCACCCCGCACCAGTTTAACACCCAGTATAAAATTTCTTTGCACAGCAGCTTCATAACAATCTTTCAGGAAATGAATGCGATCGTGCCGGTATAACTGGACGGTATTATAAACAACGATCTCTTTTTTATTAAAGCTGTCCATCATTAGAATAGAAAGTACATCCACAGGGTCCTGCACCCAGGTTTCCTCGGCATCAATGAATACACCCACTTTTTTTTCCGCAGCCATCGAGCATATTTTTATCATGCGGTCGGTCACCCGCTGCCATTCATTCGATTCGCTCTGCGTGAGGGTAAGAAGGGCTTTATCAAAACGCTTCATCAGGGAACCCTCATTCGAACTTACTGAAGAATCGAGTTTTTCCAGTAATCCGAAACGCGCAATACCGGTCACCTTAATGCTCATGAAAGGAATATTGGGCTGCGTGGACGCATACTCAATCACCTTGATAAACTCATTGCAGGCCTTGTCAAAATTTTCTTCCCCCTCTTTTCCTTCTACCCCGTAATCCAATATCACCTGCACACCGTACTCTCCCAATTTCTTTGCAACGGGGGCCGTTTGTTCAAGAGTTTCCCCACCAACAAACTGTTTAAAAATCGTATTGCGGATGATCCCTTTTACCGGCAATCCCGATTTGATAACCCATGGTGTGAGTTTGGTTCCAAGGTTCACAAGCCATTGATGGCTCATGGAAGAAAAAAGAAAATTGGCCCTCTTTAATTCTTTGTCCGATTTGTAAGCAAACGCATTTTCCGTGTTGTCGAATGAAATATCCGTTTCTGATTGATTCATAATGGAGCTAACGAATGTTAGGAGACAAAAATAGTGGAATAAACAAATAGGCCCTACAATTGTTACAACTCTTATATCTGCCACATGAATGCGATCACGATCATATTTCCACACCAGCTTTTTGAAGTGAATCCTGCTATTGCCAGCAACAGGAAAATAATCATGGTTGAAGAGTGGCTGTTTTTCAATCAATATTCATTTCATAAAATCAAACTGGTTTTGCATCGCGCTTCTATGAAATGTTATCAGCAATTTCTGGGTAAAAAAAAATATGAGGTTGAATATATTGAATCAACAGACAGGCGTTCCGATATCCGGGAACTGATTTCATACCTGGCTGATCAAAAAATTAAAAATATCCATTACGCCGACACGGTCGATAACTGGTTGGAAAAACGAATATCGAAGGCCTGCAACAAGCATGGCATCTCGCTTAAACAATATACGACCCCGAATTTCTCAAATACAATGAAGCAGGCAAATGAATTTTTTGATGAACAAAAAAAATATTTTCAAACGGATTTTTACAAACGACAACGTCAACAGCGAAATATTTTGCTGGAGGCAAACGGAAATCCAATTGGCGGCAAATGGAGTTTTGATGTTGAAAACAGAAAAAAATTACCAGGGAGTCAACAAGTACCTGTCATCGATTTTCCCGCGGAAAATGATTTTGTGAAAGAAGCAAGGACTTATGTAGAAAAACATTTCGGGAGTAATTATGGCGAATCTGCACTGCCTTTTCATAAAGCCTTCTATCCTACAAGCAGGGAGGAAGCAAAAAAATGGTTGAAAGATTTTTTTCAAACCAGATTTTTCAATTTCGGCCCTTATGAAGATGCAATTTCAAAAAATGATCATTACCTGTTTCATTCGGTGCTCACACCGATGCTTAATATCGGGTTGCTTGATCCACAAGATATCATTGACGGAGCATTGGAATCGTCCATTGAATATGATATCCCTATAAATTCCCTCGAAGGATTTATCAGGCAGATCATGGGTTGGAGAGAGTATATAAGGATTGTTTATGAAAGGGAAGGTTCCCGACAGCGTACAACCAATTACTGGAAGTTTACACGCAAAATCCCTTCCACGTTCTGGAAAGGAGATACCGGTATTTTACCTGTGGATACTGTTATAAAAAAAGTATTAAGAACCGGATATTCTCACCATATAGAACGTCTTATGATCATGGGCAATTTTTTTTTATTGTGCGAATTCGACCCGGATGATGTTTATAAATGGTTCATGGAAATGTATGTGGATGCTTATGATTGGGTAATGGTACCTAATGTTTACGGAATGACTCAATTTGCAGATGGAGGACTCATGGTCACAAAACCCTATATCAGTAGTAGTAACTACATTTTGAAGATGAGCGATTTTGGAACCTCCGTTGAAAAAGATAAAAAAGGAGAATGGATAGAAATATGGAACGCCCTGTTCTGGAGATTCATGCATGTACACCGTGATTTTTTTTCGAAGAACCCACGCATTGGCATGCTTTTAAAAACCTTCGATAAAATGCCCCCAGTAAAAAGGGAAAGTTACCTGAAAACGGCCAATGAATTTTTGATCAGTATGGATTCGCAAAGTAAGTAAGCCTCTGATCTCCCTGTGTGCTTAGTAGTTTCCTTTGTGCCTTCGTGGCAACCTTTTTGCCACGAAGGCTCAAAGACACAAGGACAAGGTTCACAACCAACATCAAGGAAAACACTAAGGACATTAGGAAATTTTTATTTGTCCTGCGTCTAAGTTCTCGATTAAATTGCCCTGTTCTTGTAAAGTTTATCGCAACTTTGTTCTCCATCAAGTCTTACTATGGTTATCACAAAAACTGAAATTTACAAACTAAGCATTCCCATGCATCCATTTACGATTGCCACGGGGACGATGCATTATGCGCAGAATATCTTTATCCGTGTTCATACTGACCGGGGGCTGGTTGGAGTGGGTGAATGCTCTGCTTTTCCAATGATCGTGGGCGAAACACAGGCGACCTGTTTTGCAATGGCGCAGGATTTCGCATCGCTCTGGAATGGAAAAGATGCCTCGCAAATTGAATCGAGGATGAATGAATTGCATGACTATACAGCTTTCAATTCCACTATCAAAAGTGCATTTGATATGGCTTTATACGATCTTGCAGCGAAAGCGGCCCAACAACCACTTTACAAATTTCTGGGCGGTAAAAAAAAGGAACTGGAAACCGATCTCACGATTGGAATTGATACCCCGGAAAAGATGGCCAAAACTGCCTCGGATTTTGTTCAAAAAGGCGTTCGAATTATCAAGGTAAAATTAGGCAAGGAGGCAACGCAGGATGTCAAAAGAATACAGCGGATCTCGGAAGCGATCGGATCGGATATCGCACTCCGGATCGATGCCAACCAGGGATGGAACTTTGATGAAGCCGTATACGCATTGCAGGCAATGGGTGCCTTCAATATTCAGTTCTGTGAACAACCAATGCGCCACTGGCATGATGACCGGCTTCCATCATTAAAAAAATTGTCTCCCATAAAGATAATGGCTGATGAAAGTGTATTCGATCACTATGATGCAAAGCGCTTGATCATAGCTGAGGCATGCGATTATATAAATATAAAATTTGCAAAGTCCGGCGGCATCATGGAAGCGATAAAAATCAACGAAGTCTGCGAACAATATCATACCGCCTGTATGATGGGTGGAATGCTTGAAAGCAGGGTTGCCTTAACCGCATTTGCCCATTTTGCAACTGCCTGCGATAATATTGGTTTTTATGATATGGATACCTGTCTTCTGGGACACACAACAGACCCAGTTACGGGAGGTGTACGCTATAACGGGTTCTTCCTTGAACTACCAGATACCCCGGGGATCGGGGCTGATGTGGATGAAAAGTTCCTACAGAAATGTGAGAGTGTAATTATATAAACCGATCCCGCAGGCACAATTCCAAACTTCAAGTATTCAATATCCAATCTGTCAACCAATTTTCACCAGTCTCTTCACGCCCAAAAATTCGGGTCAATTCGCGTCAAAAAAAATTCGCGCCCATTCGCGCCAAATATTCGCACGCATTCGCGTCAAAAAAAAACGCGTAATTCGTGTTATGGAAAAAACGGCACAGGGATCTTTTGTGGAAATGACTGAACTGGTGTTGCCCAATGATACCAATACCTTTGGTAATCTTATGGGTGGACGTTTAATGTACTGGATGGATATAGCTGCGGCCCTGGCAGCGATGAAACACTGCAGCGCTCCGGTAGTAACCGCTTCGGTTGATAATATTTCCTTCGAGAACCCTATTAAACTCGGGAATGTAGTACATATCCAGGCAAAGGTTTCAAGGGCTTTTAATTCTTCTATGGAAGTGCACCTGAATGTTTGGGGTGAGGACGCGATTCACCAGTATAAGTACAAAAGCAATGAAGCTTATTTCACTTTTGTAGCGTTGGATCCCAATGGAAAATCGCGTTCCGTGCCGCCCATAAGCCCGGAAACAGAGGAAGAAAAAAAATTATTCGAGAGTGCCTTACGCCGCAGGCAGATCCGACTGATACTGGGTGGCAAAATGAAGCCCGACGACGCGACCGAATTGAAGGCTCTTTTTACAAAAGACTAAAACAGCCCAATTTAATACACCCGGCGCAACAGTATCGGCCGGATTATTGTCATAGCATAAAGCTGCTTTTTTTGGTATGAAACAATTCTTCCTTTTATTATCTGTGACCTTATTCGTCTTTGGGGCAGCAGGACAAACCACCTGTGTAGTGCCAGGACAAAATCCTTCCACAGCATTTCCTGTTTGCGCCAATACAGTGTTCACACAGAATACAGTACCTGCATGTGGCGGTCGCACACTGCCTTCCCCTGCCTGTGTAAGGGATGGGATCAGGGACGTAAATCCTTTCTGGTATAAGTTTACCTGTTTTCAATCAGGTACTTTAGGCTTTTTGATAACTCCGAAGAATCTCTCCAGTGATTACGACTGGGAACTGTACGATATAACCGGTAAAAATCCGGATGACATCTACACAGATGGTTCGCTGGTAGTAGCCAGCAACTGGAGCGGTGAAACCGGTCTGACAGGTGCATCTGCGGCAGGGTCGCAGCTTTTTGTGTGTGCAGGCCCGGGCAAGGCCTTATTCAGCAGGATGCCCAATGTTCAGGCAGGACATAATTACTTATTACTGGTCAGTCATTTTTCCAATACCCAGTTCGGGTACGATCTGTCGTTTCGAGATGGCTCAGCCGTTATTGCAGATAAATCCATACCACGACTGGAACTGGCCGAATCTAACTGTGGAGGAGACGCTATCACCGTACAGCTGACAAAAAAAATCAAATGCACCAGCATTGCAGCCGATGGATCCGACTTTTTTATTACTCCTTCATCGGCCACACCTGTCAGCAGCATCAGCATTGATTGCTCCGTGAGATTTGATTCGGACTCTATCCAGATAAAATTGAATCAATTCCTGCCTCCGGGCAATTATACATTGAATGTAAAACAAGGCAGTGACGGAAATACGTTACTTGACTACTGCGATGAGGCCGTTCCTGCATCTGATGTAGCAAATTTTACAGTACTTCCAGTTCTTCCTACTCCCATGGATAGTCTTGCTGCTGTGTTGTGCTCCCCAAACACATTGAGATTGATTTTCAGTAAACCTATTTCTTGCAGCAGCATTGCTGCCAACGGAAGCGATTTCCGGGTAAACGGTCCGAGCCTAGTTGGCATATCCGGAGCAAAAGGCAACTGTTCGGCAACAGGCAGTTCTTCAAAAGAAATTATAATAAGCCTCTCCCAGCCGATGCAACGAGGTGGAAATTATACATTGATATTGGGGAAGGGATCAGATGGCAACACTATTTTAAATGAATGCGGAACAGAAACCCCTTCGGGCTCCTCAATATCTTTTTCTATACAGGATACAGTAAACGCAGATTTCGTGTACAATATCCAATATGGATGTGTTCAGGATCTTGTTGATTTTTCGCATGCAGGTGGAAATGGTGTTAGCAGCTGGAAATGGAACCTTGATGACAATATGCAAACGACGCAACAGAATCCCCAGGGAAAATATACTGTTTTCGATCAAAAAGATATTCAACTGATCGTCAGCAATGGATTTTGCGGCGACACATCCCGACGATCTTTTTTATTGGATAATTTTTTAAAAGCAGGGTTTAATGTTGCCGCAGATAACTGCCATTCTGAACCCGTATCGTTCAGGAGTATTTCTGTTGGAAAAATCACGCGGCATGACTGGTTGTTCGGTGATGGCCTTTCAGGATCGGGCGATTCAACCAGCCATGTTTATGCACCACCCGCCGGAACCACAGGGTACATCGTGCGGCACACGGTGACCGATATTTACGGATGTACACAATCGTTTGAAAAAACGATCACCATTTATGTGAATTGTAAGATTGATGTTCCCAATGCTTTTACACCGAATGCAGATACTAAAAATGATCTTTTATATCCCCTGAATGCTATCAAAGCCGAACAACTGGATTTCAAAGTATACAATCGCTGGGGACAATTGGTTTTTCAAACGAACGACTGGAAAAAAGGTTGGGATGGGCGGTATAATGGGCAATTGCAATCTTCGGGAAGTTATGTTTGGATATTGCAGTATACACATAGAGATACAAAGCAGAGGATACAGAAAAAAGGAAGCTCTTTTTTAGTACGATAACTTTGAAATTCCAGAATTTCTTTTTACTTTCTACCAAACTCAACGACTTATGAGTAATTAACCGTTGAGATCTGGATTACATTAAGGGTTTACCATATCGAATGTAATGCAAAACTTAACCTAACCTTATCAGCTGTCAATATTTCCACAAGCTGTTAATAAGTAACTTTGAAGAAGTCCCATTTCATTTAATTATATTTGGAATGGATGGAAAGATTAGTAAATACCGTTTGATGGTATGACTATTTGTGAACCCGGTTCAACTTCTACAGTCTGAAGAAGAACTTTAAAATCGTACAGAATTGACAGACACAATTATCAGCCTTGAAACCGTGAACCCTATTGAATTTTTCGGCGTAAACAATGGCAAACTAGATATTCTCAAAAAGAAATTTCCCCTGCTGAAAATTCTCTCACGAGGTACTCAACTCAAATTAAGTGGCGCACCTGAACAGGTAGGAAACGCGAAAGAAAAAATTGATCTCATCGTTCAATACCTGCAGCGCAACGGGCATATGAGTGAAAATTATTTCGAGCAGATACTCGGGGGTGATGACGCCGAAACCGTTGATCATTTTATAGATCGAAATCCAAACGACATTCTGGTTTTTGGACCAAATGGAAAATCTGTCCGCGCCAGAACTGCGAACCAGAAACGCCTGGTTCAGGAGGCTGAAAAAAATGATGTGGTATTTGCGATCGGGCCAGCCGGTACCGGTAAAACATATACTGCAGTAGCATTGGCAGTAAGGGCCCTAAAGAATAAGCAGGTCAAAAAAATCATTCTGACAAGACCAGCAGTGGAAGCAGGAGAAAGTCTGGGTTTTTTACCTGGCGATCTGAAAGAAAAGATCGATCCTTATTTACGTCCTTTATACGACGCGCTCGATGACATGATACCTGCTGATAAGCTTGGGTATTATATGAGCACTCGTGTGATAGAGATCGCTCCGCTGGCATATATGCGTGGACGTACCCTGGATCATGCATTTATCATCCTGGATGAAGCACAGAATGCAACCGATCTCCAGATAAAAATGTTTCTGACACGTATTGGTTCCAACGCAAAAGCGATTATCACAGGAGATGTTACGCAAATTGATTTGCCAAAAAATCAAAGAAGCGGACTTGAAAAGGCCGTTAGGATCCTGAAAAATATTGATGGGATAGCCCATATAGAATTAGACGAGGATGATGTAGTTCGACATCGTTTGGTGAAGGCAATCATTAAAGCGTATGATCGCGAAAAAGATAAAGAAACGGATTATCAGGGCTATAAGAGGCCAACTATTCAAAAGAAAGAAGATGGCCTGAATGAGCCAGGGGCCGGGGGTCAGGAGTTTTGAAACCTTACTGGTAATTATTAACAACTCAAGACTGGTGACTCTCAACTTAAAAGCCTGCGGTTTTATCCGCAGGCTTTTTTACTTTTGTTCCATTATGTACAAAACATTTTTTGCAATACTGGTGTTGCTTGTTGCCTCCTGTAGTGATGATTCCAAATATACCCGGGCAGACGATGCCCAGGATGCGGGTCGCCAGTTTATCAGGGCCTCCCTTGATGGCGATTACGCCAGAGCAAGGTTTTTCTTGTTAAAAGATTCTACCAACTTATTCCTGATAAAGCAGCAGCAGGCGAATTACGAGCACATGAACGCAGATGAGAAACGCGATTTTCGTGAATCGTCTATCAGGCCCATACAAATTTTAGCGGAGAACGATAGCGTTACGCTATACCGTTATTATCATACCTCCAATCCGAAGGACACAACCACACTGCGCATTCAGAAACAAGGCGAAGAATGGCTGGTAGACCTTAAATCATTTTTTGACCAGAAATCGCGTTAAAACCAACAATGCTTTTTAAAAATATTTTATGGGTTGGATTAGGAGGAGCATTGGGAAGTGTTGCCCGGTACCTCGTACAAAAATATCTCTCTCAACTATATCCTCATCAGTTTCCTATCGGCAGTTTTACCGTTAATGTAGTCGGATGTTTTTTGATTGGTATATTTTTCGGTATTGCTACTAAAAATGAATTTCTTCCCCCTGCTTTTCGCTTGTTGCTGATGACAGGATTTTGCGGTGGTTTTACAACATTTTCTGCTTTTACCCTGGAAGGTATGCAACTGTTGAACGAGCAAAGGTTTTTAATATTTACCTTGTACATTGCATTCAGTGTAGTATTTGGATTGATTGCTACATTTACCGGTGTATGGCTGACACAATAATTTATCCAATCTGACTTCAAATGATTACATCCTCGCATCCCTGGCATGGAGTTCCTGTCGGGAATCTGGCGCCAAGAATTGTAAATGCCATTATTGAAATTCC
>JACMLY010000124.1 GCA_014379345.1 Chitinophagaceae bacterium | reverse complement strand
TCCAGATTCTCGCTCCTTTGCAGGAGGTTAGGGGCAGGTGCTTGCAAGCACTCCGTTATCGTCAATATATCGGTTAAACTTTGCAGTGGATGTAAGGTGGCACTTTCAAGACTTACAACCGGAATGCCGGTGTACCTGATAAACTGATTGATGAAAAGTTCACTATAATCGTCTTCCCGGTTCTTTAGTGATGGGAACGTGCGTATGGCAAGAATATCAAAATATTTACCCAATATGGGAGCAGCATCCTTTACATGTTCCACAGTACTGCCACTCATGATGGCTTCCTCTTCAAATTCGATGGCCCATCCTTCCTGGCCTACATTGAAAACAATCGCCTCCATACCCAGGTTTTGAGCGGCGATCTGCGTACTCAAACGGGTACGCATACTGGGATTTAGAAATAATAATCCAATGCGTTTATTGATGCCAAGATTTTTATCCTTAAAAGGATTTCCTTTATAGTCGAGTGCTTTTTTTATCAATGCATTCATATCCTGCACATCATGAACTGAAATAAAATTTCTCATTGTCTTTTTAATTGAGGCAGTACATCTCTTATATTTCTTTCTATGTGAATTTCCCGTGTTTCTATTGTTCCTATGTAGTGCGAAAATTTACCACATAGGAACAGTAGAAACATAGGTAAGGCACATAGTTGTATGCTTCTGCATTAAACGATCAAATTATTTTTTCTATGTGTATTCCCTATGTTCCTATGATTCTATGTGGTAAAAAAAACCTACCACATAGGCATAGTATAAAAATATAGATTCTGCACATAGTTATATGTTTCTGCATTAAGCGTCCACTGTTAATCGCCCGGCATGAATTTCTTCCTGTATCGCTTCCAGAAATTCGTCAGCATCTTTCTTGCGCAAAGCCAGGGAAGGCAATAGTCTGATAACACTAGGCTTCGCTTCCCCGGTAAATATCTTATGTTTCCATAAAAGATTTTTCCTCAGATCCTTTAATTCTGCAGGCACATCAAATCCTATCATCAGCCCTTTGCCGCGTACATTTTGCAATTCAGGAATTTCTTTCAGGTGTTTAATGAGATAATCGCCCACTGAGGACGCGTTTTGGAGCAAGTTTTCTGTTTCGATCACTTCGAGCACTGCTAGCGCTGCCGCACAGGCCAGGTGATTGCCACCAAACGTAGTGCCCAGCATAAAATGTTTTGATTGTATATGAGGCGCAATCATGATGCCGGCAACCGGGAAGCCGTTGCCCATTCCTTTCGCCATGCTATAAATATCTGCATTGACATTGGCATAGTCGTGTGAGAAAAATTTTCCAGAACGTCCGTAACCGCATTGTATGCTGTCGGCAATGAATACAGCACCGTATTCATCGCACAACGCACGGATCTTTTGCAGGAAGGATTCCGAAGCCATATGAATGCCGCCAACACCCTGTATACCTTCAATAATTACGGAGGATACTTCTTTTCCATGTTCACTAAAATATTTCTCCAGAGCAGGTTCGTCATTGAAAGGAAGGAATACAACATTGTCTGTCTGATTCACCGGTGCTACAATGTTCGGATTATCCGTTGCAGCTACAGCCAATGAGGTACGTCCATGAAAAGCTTTTGAAAAAGCGATTATTTTTTTTCTTCCATTAAAGAAGGAGGCGAGTTTTAAAGCATTCTCATTGGCTTCAGCGCCTGAATTACAAAGGAACAATTGATACTCTTCTTTACCCGAAACCTTACCTAGTTTCTCCGCAAGCTCCTGTTGTAACGGGATTTTTATTGAGTTGGAATAAAACGCCACCTTATTTAATTGCTCAGTGAGCCGTTGTACATAATGCGGATGGGTGTGGCCGATTGAGATCACTGCGTGGCCTCCGTAGAGGTCAAGATATTGTTCACCGTTTTCGTCCCAAACATAGGACCCTTTGGCTTTGGTGATTGTTATTTCATTGATTGGATAAACGTCGAAAAGTTTCATTTTAATAAATTAGGTGTAAGGTTGAAGGTGTAAGGTATAAGGTGTAAGGTTTAGGGAGTAGTTCATAGGTTATCAGTTCTTAGATATTTTATGAAGGAGAAGAGCATCGCCCGAACTTCATTAATTAGTTTATTGACTGTATCATAGTCTGTTTTTGAAATATAGTTTAAGTCGAGAGCGGCGAAGCAACAATAATCCACTTCATTCGTTGACCCTAAACTATTATCAAGGAAACGTGTAATGTCTTTGTCGGTAAATTTGCCGCATCCTTCCACAATATTTAAAGGAACAGATAACGCCGCTCTTAGCAATTGAGATGTTAATTCATATCGTTCGTCTTTAGGAAACGTAACAGCTATATTCTTTTTTATATGCATATAGAGTTCATGAGATTTTTTCTAAACATCCAGCTTTTTATAATCCCGCATATACTCAATTTATTCATTAACCCCCTTCCCTTTCACCCTTATCCCTTTACCTTACACCTTCTAAAAAAAGGTTGCTTTTAATTTCAATCCGGCGCATTCATCTATACCAAACATTAAATTCATATTTTGTACAGCCTGTCCGCTTGCACCTTTTAATAAATTATCAATGGCGGAATGCACAACCAATTTATTTCCTGTCTGCTCTAATTGAATAACACATTTATTTGTATTGACTACCTGCTTTAAAAAAAACGGCTCTTCGGTCACATGCGTATATGGATGATCCTGGTAATATTCTTTGTATAAATTACTAAGGGTACTGAGGCTCTCATCACAATTCAATTGTGAACTGATGAAAATTCCTCTTGTAAAATCTCCCCGCCAGGGTACAAAGTTCAATTCAATATCTCCTTGTGCCTGTAATTGTTTTAATGATTGGCCAATTTCACCCAGGTGTTGATGGGTTAAGGTCTTATATGCCTGTACATTATTCGCCCGCCATGAAAAATGGGTTGTTGAAGACAAACTCTGCCCCGCGCCAGTCGACCCGGTAATACCGGTTGTATAGATTTCTTTTAACAGACCCGCTTTTGCAAGAGGTAATAATCCCAACTGGATAGCCGTAGCAAAGCAACCAGGATTAGCAATATTATGTGCGGATTTAATATCGCTTTTGTTTAGTTCAGGTAAGCCATAAACAAACGGTCGACGGTCGACGGTCGACGATCGACGGATCCTGAAATCCTGCGACAGGTCAATGATCTTTATTTTTTCATTGATCTTATTCTGCTGCAGGAATTTTGTGGCTTCTCCATGTCCTACACATAAAAAAAGCACATCTATATTTTCATTCAATTCGCCTGAAAATTTCAAATCGGTTTCGCCAAGAAGATCAGCATGTACCTTATATACAAAATTCCCGGCATTGCTTTTACTATGGATCAAAACAATTTCTGTATGCGGGTGATTGATCAATAACCTGATCAATTCTCCGCCGGTATACCCTGCTCCGCCAATTATGCCAGCTTTTATTTGCATGGTTGTGTTCTTTAGGTCGTTTAAGGTTTAAAGTTTAAGGTTTAAGGTTGTTGGTTATAAATATTTTACTAAATACGAACCACTCACCGCTTACCCCTCACCCTTCGCCGATTCTTTCACCTGATGATAGATCATTGTCTGGTTTCCAAAAATCTTTGAGAATCCCCGTACATCATCTCCGCTCCAACCCGTATTCATTTCTCCATACTTGCCAAATTTGCTGCTCATCAGGTCGTAAGGCGATTCTATACCGGTAACCTGGAAACGATAAGGCATCAGCTGAACAAATACATCTCCAGTTACATTACGTTGTGAATTTTCAAGGAACACCTCAATGTCTCTCATTACAGGGTCAAGGATTTGCCCTTCGTGCAACCAGTTACCATAAAACTGTGCTAACTGGTCTTTCAGGTTTAGCTGCCATTTCGTGAGTACATGTTTTTCCAGTGCATGATGCGCTTTCAGTATTACCATGGGAGCCGCCGCTTCAAACCCCACACGGCCCTTTATACCTATTATGGTATCGCCTATATGGATATCCCGCCCAATACCAAAGGGCCCGGCAATGGATTGTAAATATTGTATGGCTTCACTGGGATGATGGAACTTTTTATCATTTACTTTTCTCAATTCACCTTTTTCAAAATGCAGTTTCACTTCCTCGGCATCCGATTTTGTGACCTGCGTTGGCCAGGCTTCTTCCGGCAACATTCCATTGGATGAAAGTGTTTCTTTTCCACCAACACTGGTTCCCCATAATCCCTTATTGATTGAATACATTGATTTTTCGAAATTCATTTCTACCCCTTTTTCTTTTAGGTAGCTGATCTCCTCTTCACGGCTCAATCTTAAATCGCGGATAGGTGTAATGATCGGAATGCCGGGAATCATGATATGAAAGATCATATCGAACCTCACCTGGTCGTTTCCGGCGCCGGTACTGCCATGCGCCACGGCATCTGCATGTAAGGTTCTTACATGTTCGGCTATATAAAGTGCCTGGCTCAAACGTTCGGCGCTTACGCTTAACGGGTAAGTATTGTTCTTTAGAATATTGCCATAGATAAGATACTTAAGAATGCTATCGTAATAACTTTTAATTGCATTCACTGCCGTGTGGGTCTTCACTCCCAGCCGGTAAGCATGTTCTTCTGTATGCTTTAGTTCTTCGTCGGTAAATCCTCCTGTATTCACGATGATGCTGTGTACATCATATCCCTGGTCTTCACTAAGATATTTTACGCAATATGAAGTGTCGAGCCCACCACTAAAACCAAGCACAACCTTACCGCCGCCGGATGATCTGTTCATTGAATTAAATTTTTTGAGATGAGTTTTCTATGCTCTTGTGCCAATGTCTGCCGAAAGGCAGATTTGTGGCAATTCTATCAAAGAAGAGAGTTTAAAAATTGAAGAAATATTGAAATATCGACTTTAAAGCACCCGCGCCTTTTCCAGGTTTGTCTTTTTTCAGGAAAGGCTTCAGCAATTTCCATTGCTTAATCTGCATGAAGCGTTCATACAATTTGGAATGCTTTTTAAAATCCTCCGTTGTTTCTTCGGGTTCGAAGTGATCTTTTGGATCGTACAACATGGCGGTACACATGCAGTTTTTTCGCTCCTTGCTCATAAGGATATCAAAGTTTACGCAGCTTTTGCAACCTGCCCAAAATGCCTCATCCTGTGTGAGCTCTGAATATGTAACCGGTTCATACCCCAATTCGGAATTGATCTTCATTACGGCGAGGCCGGTAGTCAATCCAAAAATCTTCGATTCAGGGTATGTTTTACGACTTAGATCAAAAATTTTCTTTTTGATCGCTTTTGCCAGTCCGCCTTTTCTGAATACAGGGGCTACGATCAGTCCTGAATTCGCCACATATTCACCACTCCATGTTTCTATATAACAGAAACCGGCCCATACGCCATCCTTTGTAAAAGCGATGACTGCTTTTCCTTCTCGAATTTTTTCCTTTATATATTCAGGGCTCCGTTTGGCAATACCTGTTCCGCGGGCTTGTGCGGAGGCAGCCATTTCATCACAAATGATCTGCGCAAAATCAAGATGCGTTTCATTTGCTATCACTATTTCAAATTGTACTTGCTGATTTTCCATTACGTTAAAGTAGAGATGTGAAAAAGGCCAATGATATACAATCATTGAAGTAACCTGATTCCCGGCTTTACGGGCATCATAGTTCCGCTGTAGCAGGGGACACTATGGACAGTGGGTATCAACGTCGCACCCAAAAGGGAATGGGTCGAAAGGGAAAATTTCCGGAAGTTCCCGGAACAAAAACCCAACGCGTGCGTGCCGCATTTGCGGGAACAGCGGAGAATATGGTCAGGTTTTCTTGCATCTACACTCAGATGTGCTTTGAACAAAATAGTTTAACAATACAAAGCAAATAAATTTTTCGGATTAATCAGGGATTATTTTAGAAATTAACATTAGCAAACGGTTGTAAGTACGAAGTCTGAAGTACGAAATACGAAGTACGAATGATCCTACACCAACAAACTTAAAAAATCAAGTCCTGTTCAACCAGGATTTATTAACTCACATGTACAGCCATTTTAGGACGAGTCAAGGTGATTTGAGAGGGGTCTTGTTCGTGTCTTGTTCGGGTCTTGTTCGGGTCTTGTTCGGTAAAACCCGAAGAAGACCCGAACAAGACCCGAACAAGACACGGAGAAAACTCAAAACAGGTGCCTGCCTGAGGCTGAATCTACGCACGTGGAGGATCAGTAAATGGCTTACGAAGTACGAAATGTGAAGTACGACGTACGAATTTTCAATCCGATTATTTTGTATCTCAAACTTCGTACTTCAAACTTCGTACTTCGTACTTTATCTTGCCAGCCTTATCAACAGATCCTTAATAACATGAGGGTGTGAGCGGCGTATCATGTGGCCGGCGCCGGAGATAGAGATGAATTCGGCATCCTTATTTTTTAATTGGTTTTTGGCGAATTCGAAGTTGATGCTGGGCACAATCTCGTCTTTGGTTCCCTGCACAACGGTTGCCGGTATTTTCAGTGAGGACCATTTGGGAAGTAATAACTGCAACTCCTTTACATGGGCAAACTTTTCGTCCGTAGCCGCATTGATGAACCGCGGCATGGATATTCTTACAAACAGGGACCGAAGGTACCGGTGGAACCACCAGAATTTTTCATTCTCCGGGTCAAGAGCGCCGGCGATCAATACCATGTGGTAGAAATCTTTCGGGTATTGAATAGCCATCTGCGCCGCTATAGGTGCGCCGTAGGAAGTGCCAAATACAACTCCTTTTTTAAATGAGCGGTTTACCCGAAGTGCTTCATGAATAGCCACCGATTGAAGTTCGATAGAAGTGAGGGGCCTCAGCCTGTTCTTAAATTTTGACTTGTGATAACCGGGCCGGCTCACCGATATGATATGGTACCGGGCCTGGAGATCAGGATCGTCAACCAGGTTAATATTACTGAACCAGCCACCCGGTGCGCCATGGATCAATAATAAGGGGGGCAGGGTATCATTGCCCGTAGTGGCACAAAACAGTTCTACGGAATCATTTTTAATCGTAAAAAATGTTGGTTTCACGGGCCTTGATGCATAATGTGTTTTCACTTCCTGTTCCGACATTACCCAACGGGTGAAGCATCCACTACAGGCACTACCAACCAATATGCAGGCAATAACCATTTTAAAGTTCATAGACATAGATTGTTTGCCCTTCTCACGGCCGATTACACCATTTAAATCCGTGGTAATCCGTGTGATCTGTGGCAAAAAAGCCTTTAAGACATTTTATTATTAGTTTCTAACTGATCAAAGAGATAAAACAAAGGAGATTCTTCCAACACGATCCGCTTGCTTTCTTTTTCAATCGTCTCCCATTTTATCAGGCGGATAAATCCTTCAGCAATTTCAATGCCTGTAATATCGCCATCATTAAAACAGCAGCAACCACTATTAAAGTATGCGGGCATGGCCATGGTACGAACAATTTTTTTGCCGGAATACTCTGCTTTTCGTTTTTCCAGTTGCTTTTGTAAATATTCGGTCTGGGCCGTGTCATTATCAGTCCTGGCCCGTTCCAATTGTTTCGCAAGGCGTTCAATATGGTCCAGGGAGGCGAAAACGGGTTTGTGGGTATGCCCTGAAATAAAGATGAGATTTTTTTGGGTAGCGCTCCATTCGTACATCATGATATTGTGTTTGTCTACCAGTTCAAATGAATCTGAAATAGTATCGATGCTGATCTCAAAGAAACGTTGGATTGGAGTCCAGATGGCCGCAACCACCCATGTACTGAAAGGGTTACCGTCACTCTTCTGATCGCCCTGGTGGCCGTGCGTGAGGAAGATGGAATAGGATTTGTCATCGTACGTGGTTTGCAACACCAATCCTTCATTTATTTCCAGCTTGTCGCCGAAAATGGGTTTCAGGTACATGGTCTGTTGAATAGCATATTTCCATTCCAGGTCGTGATTGCCATAGATGCGGTGATACCTGCCGGCCACCAGGAATTTAGCCTCTTCCAATAAACTGAGGCGGTTCTTTTCAATAACTGTTTTGGGTGAATTCTCCCATAGCTCTTCGCTGTCGCCCAGGTTGATGAACACAAAATCATTTGAATAATAGTGGTTCAGGGCTGCCAGATAATTTGGCTCAGCGTTCCGGAAATCGTCGGCCAGGTCTTTCGCGCCCTTATGCTGGTCGGAAAAAATGATAAATTTCCCGGTCTTCATATCGAAGGGAAGCACTGGTCCGCCTTTTTTGTTAAGGGTAATGTTCTCCAACAATTGCGACAATGAAGAGAAAACATCTTTTCTAACCGGGGAGGAAGAAAACCTATTCGCGAGCCAGGTGATCGGTTTTCTAAAAATTTTTTGCAGCAGTTTACGCATCATGCACGAAAGCTTTTTGCAGGGAAGGCCATTGATTAATGGCAGAAAGATAGATCAAATCAATTTAATCCCCACTCTCCTTACCTCCATCCCCTCTGTGCATACCTCCTTTTCTGTGGTTAACTTTGGTCTTACACATAGAAGTCTCCGAATGCGAAGAGATTTAACCACAGGAGCAAAAGGAGGCAGGCACAGAGGGGAAGGAGGGGGTATGTTCATAAAATCTTTTCGGGCTTTTAGGCAATTGTCTAACTTTAAAAGGCATCCAATATCATCTGCGCGGAATACAATCATTTTAATATGACCGGTCTTTCCATTGCTTCCCGAATTTATTCCTCCAGGCAACTGCAAACCTGGTTTTGGATATTGTTATTACTGAACATTTTGTTTATAGTATGGTCAAGAAGCTATCTGAGCCCGCTCAATACAAAGGAGATCGTTCAATTTGAAATAGCCAAGAAAGTTCCCGTTGCGGAGGGCATTCTGCGTGATTGGACCACCCCCGATGATACCAAATTTCAAAAAGCCGTTACGGGCATTTATTTCGATTATTTGTTTATTGTGTTGTACACCACTGCGCTTGCGATTGCCTGTATCTATTTTTCACAGCTCACGGGCCACCAGATACTCAAGCGGGCGGGAAGATTTTTCCAGTTCCTTATAATACTGGCCGGCATCTGCGATATTATTGAGAATATAGCGATGCTGAATAGCCTGAATGGCCGCCTCAATGCCTGGAACGTGGCATGGGCTTATAATATGGCCGTTACCAAATTTTCTATTATCATAGTAACGCTGCTGTTTTTAATGATCTGCCTGATCTTTTTCTCATTAAGAAAAATTGTGCGGTAAGCGTTTCTGAATCTGTGCCCCTCTGTGGTAAACTTTGGTCTTGCATATAGAGATTTCAAAGTTGCGAGGGGTTTTAATCACAGAGGTGACGGAGGCAAGGCATAGAGGTGCACGGTAGCTTCCTGATAACAATGATGCTGTATTGTGTATCCTGTATCCTGTATCTTGTATCCTGTATTCTCCTGTTCACACCCTGATATAAATCCTCTTCTTATCCAGTAAATAACAGATCGCCCAGTAAAAAATAATTAAGATGATGGCGTATAGCAGCGAGCCATTTTTCAGATTATCGAACAAAGGTTTACAGATATGTTCGTACAACCAGGGTAACGGACTGCTGTACACCGTTTTTCCTTCCTCATCTACATGGTCTTTCCAGCGTATAAGTGCCAGTAATCTTGGCAAAAAACCGCTCAGGAAAAAAATGAACAGTGGGTTCTTTCCAAATACATCGAAGAACCGGGTCCAGGCGCCTTTCCAGTTCCTGAATTCGATCAGGTGGATCAGGATCGAAAGTACCAGGATGGCAAGCCCGGTGGTATACAGAACATAGGAGCTGGTCCATATTTTTTTGTTGATCGGAAATACCATTTCCCAGCAAATTGCAGTGAAGAGCAGGAGGCAACCCGCTACAAAAAGGTTCGAAAGCATTTCCGTATTCTTTCCTTTTTTCTGGATGTAGTCACCCACAAAGTAACCGAAGATCAC
>JACMLY010000013.1 GCA_014379345.1 Chitinophagaceae bacterium | reverse complement strand
CTGGTTGGCGAACCCTGGATAGCCACCCGTTGCATATAATGTTTTACACCGCGAATGCCTCCCATCTCTTCCCCACCCCCGGCCCTTCCCGGCCCACCATGTACAAGCAGCGGTAAAGGTGAGCCATGCCCGGTACTCTCTTTTGCAGACTGGTTATTTAATATCAATATTCTTCCATGATGGGTACCTGCTCCCAGTACGAAGCTTTTTGCGGTTTGATTATCGGTCGTTACAATGGTACAAACGAGCGAACCCTTTCCTTTCTTAGCAAGAGCAACAGATTCATCCTTTGTTTTATAAGGCATGATCGTACTCACGGGTCCGAAGGCTTCTACTGTATGCGCTTCTTCGCTCCGGAACGGAGTTTCATTTTTCAATAGTACGGGGCTCATGAAAGCTCCTTTTTCCGCATCGGCATCTATTACTTCCACACTATCCAATGAACCATATACTATCTGCGATGAGGCAAGTAATTTTTGCACCTCTGCCTTTACTTCTTTTCGTTGATCCTTCCCGGCCAGGGCTCCCATCTTTACTTTCTCATTTTCCGGATTGCCAATAGTCGTTTGTGCCAGAGATTTACTGATCGCCATCCATACATCTTCCATTTTATTTTCGGGAACAAATATTCGTCGTATAGCGGTGCATTTCTGACCTGCTTTTACCGTCATCTCTCTTCGCACTTCTTTAATAAAAATATCCCACTCAGGCATTCCCGGCGCAACATCATCACCCAGCACAATACAATTAAGCGAATCCGCTTCCATATTGAAAGGAACGTTTTCAGCAAGTATCCTTGCTTGAGATTTCAACATTAATCCTGTTGACGCTGAGCCTGTGAAACTGATCGCATCCTGAGAATTGACATGTTCGAGCAAATCGCCCGTGCTGCCACATATTAACTGGAGGGCGCCATCCGGCAAAATACCGGAAGCGACAATTTCTTTTACTACCACCTGTGTGAGAAAGCAAGTAACAGAAGCTGGCTTCACAATAGCCGGTACTCCGGCCAAAAGATTAACCGCAATCTTTTCAAGCATACCCCAAACAGGGAAATTGAATGCATTTATATGAATAGCCACTCCTTCCTTTGGTACCAGTATATGCTGTCCGATAAAATTCCCACCCTTGCTCAGGTTGATCGATTCACCATCAACACAAAATGGTTCGTCAGGAAATTTTCTTCTTAATGAAGCATATGAAAACAGATTCCCGATTCCTCCCTCGATATCAATCCAGCTATCTGCGCGCGTAGCACCGGTTTTGTAACTGACCTGGTAAAACTTTTCAAGATGATTTCGCAGATGAACAGCCAGGGACCTGAGCATTCTTCCGCGTTCGTGGAAACTCATTTTTCGCAATGCGGGATTTCCGGTGTTTCTTCCGTACTCAAGAATCGATGCAAAATCAAGACCTTTCGTGCTAACACGCGTAATCAGATCTCCATTCACGGCATTGTACAAGGCACTGCCATCCCCATCGCCGGCAATCCATTTCCCCACTACATAATTTTCCAGTTTATTCATATAGTTTGTTAGAGTTTTAAGTGTAAGATTTAAAGTTGCAAATTAGTCACTGCAAAAAGATAGTTCACGACTTCAAAAAAACCTTAAACGTTAAACCTTAAACTTTAAACTTAATTTATAATGATCGCTGCCGCTAAAGTAACATATCCTCTTTGAACAGCGTCATGGCGGAAACCCGTATATCCTGCCTGGATATTGACCCGGTTGCTTTTTTTAGGAAGATTAAATCCACCCGTAAAACCATAGGCTAAACGCACATGGCTTTTAGATTGATCATTCAACAAAAAAAAGATTGCCCCTGTCCTGGGTGAGATATAAAACTGTGACAAAAAATATACTTTTATTTCTGCGAGGAGAGGTATTGTGTACGCCTTATTTTTGCCGTCGATTGAATAGGAATTATCGCCGATGAAGTACGTAAATCCGGTTTCTGCTCCGATGCTTAGGTTTTTGTAAATGTTTTTTTCAATTCCGCCCAGTATACCAATCCCGGCATCGTTATTGGCAATGGATTTTGTAGCAAAAGAGATCGAGGGTCCGGTATGGAATATCCATTTTGAGACAGGCTGTACCTGAGAGTAGACACGGTTGGGTACAATCGCTGCCGCCAGAAATAAACAAAATAAGAGAGTAAGCTTATTCATTTTCTGTAGGAGTGGACGACAAATTTACTCAAAAGAAGGACTGCTTTTATAATTTTAGAACAGTTTCGGGATTATTTCCAGCAACGGTATCCGGATCTATTCCATCACCAATAATATTGTATGAAACAAATACTGATAGTAACGCTCGTTCTTTTTATCTGCGCATGTAACGATACTTCACCAGAACAGGTGGATCGTAAAGATGGATTTACTCCTTTATTGAAAACAACGGAGGACTCACTCTATCATGATGTGATGGAAGGACATGATATAGGTATGGCTAAAATGAGCACGTTAAGAGGAAATCTTAAACGGGTTCAGCGCGAACTGGATAGCGTTCAAAAACTTCCTGTTCAAAAAATTGATTCCCCCTATATGCGTGCACTTCTTGATTTGCAGGAAGAACTCAACTACGCAGATCATGCAATGTTTACCTGGATGGGAGAATTTAAGGTCGATTCGGCCAGTTCCAATAAAGATAAAAGAATAAAGTACCTCGAATCCGAAAAGGCGAAAGTTGAAAAAGTAAGGGATAATATCCTAAATAGCCTGCAACGGGCGGATTCATTGTTTAAGAGCGCCGGACGCTGAAAGCGGAACGCAAAACGCCGAATTAAAAATTAATTGCTTTTCTGCTTTTTGATGTTCTTGCTCCTACGTTCCGCGTTTAGCATTTTGCGTTTAGCTTACTTCACCAATCCAAATTGTCTTAAATGATGCGTTGCATGTTTGTGTAACAGGTGAACATTACCGGCGAAATCCAGTTCCCCGAAAAAAGCATTCTGGGTTGTAAGTGCAGGATCTTTTTCGAATACTTCGAAGAAATAATTGAGTTCCTGTTGCAGCTTTTCAATAGCGCCTTGCATGGT
Source organism: Chitinophagaceae bacterium (assembly GCA_014379345.1). Classification (GTDB taxonomy): domain Bacteria; phylum Bacteroidota; class Bacteroidia; order Chitinophagales; family Chitinophagaceae; genus Flavitalea. Next base: position 31,901 of record JACMLY010000013.1, on the reverse strand, counting down.
AGCTTTCCTGGGGGCAGGAGGTGTTTCACTGATGAATGGATTCTTTATATTTTCAGCGAATGGTTTATCGCTCATCATAAACGCCCTCGCTTTTTCCAATTTTTCGCCCTCATTGACCATGGGCAATTTTAGTTTTCCATTTGCATTCTTCACCACGTCTACAAAATGCTCAACCATTTGCTGGCCGTTCATTACCCCCCATGTTCCGCGGGAATCAGGAGCCAGGTGCTTCAATAAAAAAATAAAATCATTCTTTAGAAAATTGATCTTGTCTTGATTCATTTGGCTAAGCTTGAATACTGAAGATAATAAAAAAGCTTCCGTAAGAATCCGGAAGCTTCTAAAAGCAGGTGGAAATGGCTTTACGCCACTTTTTTCAAATCAATTTCCTTACAGAGCAGATCAAATATATCATCAATAGAACCTTCTCCATGAACACGGATCACTTTACCAAAAGTTTCATAATATCTGGCCACTGCTGCGGTCTTGTTTTCATATTCTGCAATCCTTGCCTGGATGATGCTTTCATTGGTATCATCAGTTCTTCCGGATGTTTTACCCCTGTTTAATAATCGTTCAATAAGTTCTTTTTCGCTCACGGTCAGAGCCAATACTGCGGCAATCTCTGTATTCTTTTCTTTTAATAGAGTATCCAGCGCGTCGGCCTGGGCTACGGTTCGGGGGAACCCATCAAAAAGAAATCCTTTCGCCTTCGGATTTGAGTCAAGGGCGGACCGTATCATCCCAATCACCACTTCATCAGGAACAAGCTGACCCTGATCCATATAGCGCTTGGCTGCCAGGCCAAGGGTGGTCTGGTTTTGTATCTCCTCGCGGAGAAGATTGCCTGTAGAAAGATGGATCAGTCCGTATTTTTCAATTAATCTTTCAGACTGGGTTCCCTTGCCGCTTCCAGGCGGTCCGAATAAAATCAGGTTGAACATTTGGTTACAAATCTTGGTGAGTCGACAAATATAAAGGATGGATATTAAAATTCCTTTAACAATTTTCGGTGAACCTTGAATTTCATTTACCGTTGGAATTTTAGAGTATACAAATGAATGTTAAGGCCTTGGCTCTGTCGCGAAACTGACATCTAAACCAGCAGGAACCACGTAAATTTGTAAAATCAATAAGTGAATATGAAAAAAATTTTTCTAAACCTGGTTCTGGTGTTGCTGGTAAGTTCATTACAACAATGCAGTTATTCTCAATCTGCCAATACAAAACAAACGACTATGGATAATTCAAAAAAGGATAATAAGGTTTATTCGCGTTCCGATTCCTCAAAAGTAACGTTGAGCGAGGAAGAATGGAAAAAGGTACTTCCGCAGGAAGTCTATTATATTTCCCGGCAAAAAGGCACAGAGCGACCCGGGACAAGCAAATTTGAACATTCTAAAGAAGTGGGCACCTATTATTGCGCAGCCTGTGGGAATGCATTGTTCAAAAGCGACACGAAATTTGAAAGCGGATGCGGATGGCCAAGTTTTTATGAGCCTATTTCAAAAGGAAGTATCATTTATACCCCGGATAACACTCATGGTATGACAAGAACTGAAGTGGTATGTGGGCGATGCAAAGGCCATTTAGGACACGTATTTGAAGATGGTCCTCCTCCAACCGGGCTGCGATATTGTATCAATGGTGTAGTACTCGATTTTGAAAAAGCAAAGGATGCAGAGAAGAAATACAACGAGAAGAAAAGCTAATGTGCTGATTAGCTGATATGCTAATTTGCTAATGCAGTTAAATTAATGAGTATTATAACCCAGACATTGTCTGGGTTTCTTATTTGGCGTGACTATCTGGGTAAGTCTTTTTTATATTCCTATTTTCCGTAACCCAATCAATCCATCACATTAGCACATTAGCACATTAGCACATTATCTTTGCCACCGTGAAGAAAAAGAAAAATATTGTTGTTGAAAAATTACTGGTTGAAGACTATGCCGCCGAAGGGAAATCCCTTGCCAAAGTAGATGGGAAAGTGATTTTTATTGAAGATGTCGTTCCCGGTGATATTGTGGATGTAAGGTTGGGTAAAAATAAAAAGGATTGGGCCGAAGGCACAGCAGTTCGTTTTCATGAATATTCTTCGGACAGGGTTGTTCCCTTTTGCGAACATTTTGGAATTTGTGGCGGTTGCCAGTGGCAGATGCTGCCTTACGAAAAACAGTTACAATTCAAACAAAAACAGGTTGCTGACAATCTGAAAAGGATAGGAAAAGTTCCACTGCCCGCCATGCAGGATATTGTGGGTGCCACCAAAACACGCTTATATCGGAATAAGATTGAATATACTTTCGGCAACAAGCGGTTTCTTCTGCCGAAAGAATTGAATGATCCACTGATTTCAAGCCGGCAAAACGTAGCTGGCTTTCATGCAAAGGGCATTTTTGATAAGGTTGTAGACATCAGAACATGTCACCTGCAGCCAGAGCCAACCAACCTGATACGGTTAAGTGTGAAACAATTTGCTCTTGAAAATGATTTTTCTTTTTATGATATCCGGAATCACGAAGGATTTTTGCGAACCATGCAGGTGCGGATCTGTAGAACAGGTGAGATAATGGTAAATATTATTTTTGGATATGAAGATGAGACCAACAGGAAAAAATTATTAGAGCATATTCTCAGGCTGTACCCATCTGTTACTACACTTCTTTATACCATCAATACAAAGATGAATGATAGTTTGTATGATCTGTTGCCACAGGTGTACAACGGAAAAGGATACGTAACCGAATGGCTGGAAGATTTTCAATTCAGGATTGGACCAAAATCATTTTTTCAAACCAATACCGAACAGGCTGAAAGGTTGTACCAGCTTACAAGGGAATTTGCGGAGCTGACGGGAAAGGAAAACGTGTATGATCTGTATTGCGGAACAGGGAGTATTGGCATTTTTGTTAGCAGGCAGGCAGCAAAAATCGTTGGTATTGAGACGGTGAAAGAAGCAATCGACGATGCAAAAGAAAACGCCAGGTTGAATCATATTCAGCACGCTCATTTTTTTAACGGCGATGTAGTAGATATCTGTAATGATGATTTTGTGAAGGAACAAGGAAGACCTGATGTAATTATCACGGATCCGCCACGAGCAGGCATGCACGAAAAATTGGTTCAGAAGATCGCTGAGATGCGTGCCCCGGTAGTTGTGTATGTGAGTTGCAATCCTGCCACACAGGCCAGGGACCTGAACCTTTTCAATGACGTGTACGAAGTAACGGCCATCAGGCCGGTAGATATGTTTCCGCATACACACCATATTGAGAACGTTGTACAGCTGAAGCTGAAAAAATAGTTAAGGCTTTAGTTAATCGGGCAAACATTCCGATCTTAGCAACTCAAAAAAAGAAATAGAATGTCTCAGATACGTATGGGTGGCTTTCAACCTATTCCTCCGGTCATTAAAAACCTGATTATCATTAATGCATTGATGTGGGTTGCGGAACTAACGTTTAAAGAACCCTTTATTTACGCTTTATCATTGCATTATCATGCATCACCGGAGTTTGGATTGTGGCAAATTGTAACACATATGTTTCTTCATTCTCCTGGTTCTTTTTTTCATCTTCTTTTTAACATGTTCGGGCTTTATATGTTTGGTTCTACCCTGGAAAATCTATGGGGATCCAAGAGATTCTTTATTTTTTATATGTTGTGTGGAATTGGCGCGGGCATTATCCAGTTATTGGCAAATTTTGTTGAAATAACTATAATTACCCAGCAATTTGCAGCGGGAAATCTAGCTGAGGGAGTTGCCAGGGCGCGTGCCGAAGCAATTTACAACGGTATTGCTTTGGGAGCTTCGGGAGCTGTTATGGGGGTATTTGCCGGCTTCGCTTATTTATTTCCAAACACCCCCTTAATGATATTTCCGCTCCCGATTCCTATCAAGGCAAAATATTTAATTACCGGGTTGATCCTGCTCGATCTTTTTGGGGGTATCAATCCCAAATATGGAGGGGGTGTAGCCCACTTTGCCCATATTGGCGGTGCTTTATTCGGGCTGATACTTGTAAAAACAATGAACAAAAACAACCGCAGTAATTTTTATTGATCAGGGCAACATAAATAGTGATTATCTGTTAATTTACTGTTCCATTTGCCCGAATTATTCCAATTCTGTAAATGGTTTTGTAAATTCATAAAAAAGTTTTCCGTGCTAAGAGAAGATCGTTATAGAAAAAGGATGATGCTGGGTCAGGACGGCAACTCGCTTGTTATTCTGCTGGTCATATTGGCGGTGGTATTCTGTATTTTTAAGTTCATACTGATTGCATTGTGGATGTCGGGGATGACGGAGACAGAACTTGATATTGCTTTTCGTCAAAATATCTTCAATTGGTTTAATCTCCCGGCCAATCTCAATACATTGCTTACCCGTCCTTGGACGGTTATTACGTACATGTTCATGCATGACGGAGTATGGCATTTTCTGGGAAATGTTCTCTGGCTTTGGGCATTCGGATATATCCTGCAGGATCTTACCGGCAATGGTAAGCTGATCCCTATCTTCTTATACGGCGGATTCGCTGGTGCACTCATTTTTCTTCTTACATATAATATTATCCCCCGCCTTCCGGTTGCAGGCACCACATTAGAAGGCGCTTCTGCCGGGGTAATGGCGGTTGCAATTGCCACCACTGTACTAGCACCTAATTATCGCATATTTCCTATGTTGAACGGGGGCATTCCGTTGTGGGTCTTAACGATCATTTTCATAATCATCGATTTCGCCAGTATACCAGTGAGTAACACGGGCGGTCATATTGCTCACCTGGCAGGAGCCGCTATGGGATTTGTGTTCATTAAACAATTGCAAAAAGGGAGCGACTGGAGTGGCTGGATCAATAAATTTTTTGATTGGGTTGCCAATCTTTTCAATCCGGATAAAAAAGAATGGAAGAAGACAGCCCGTCAGAATTATTACTATAAAACGGAAGGTACCCAACCTTTTACAAAAATTCCAAACATTACTCAAAAGCGTGTTGATGACATTCTTGATAAAATCAATCAGCGCGGTTACCGTTCCCTCACCGACGAGGAAAAGGAAATCCTGAAGCGCGCCAGCGAAGCAGATAACTAAATTTTATAATGGCCGGAGCCTTACAAAGATTTGCCAAGCGGTTTTTTATAACCTGTACCATCGTATTGGTTATCGTATACCTTCTTACCTGTTTTATTCCTTACTTAAATGCTGGCAAATACTGGCCAATAGCCGTACTGGGCTTGGGATTTCCATTGATGCTTGTTCTATTGATCACGTTTATTTTTATTTGGGCCATCGTTCGTTCAAAATGGGCTTTTCTACCGCTTATTGCATTGATCGTAAGTTGGCAACAGATTTCGGTGTTTTTTGCTTTTGGCAAGCCTTCCGCTGAAAATAACAGCCGGCATGAGAACAGCCTGCGTGTATTAAACTGGAACGTATCCAGTTGGGACGAAGCGAATAAGCATAAAAACGGAGGGCAAAGCCATCGCAAGGCGATGCTGGCATTAATAAAATCGCAGGATGCGGATATACTTTGCCTGCAGGAATTTTTTGAATTCGAGACTTCTAATTTTTATGAACCAAATATTCCTGCGGTTAAGGCAATGGGGTATCCTTATTATTATTTTGTACCTCATTATTTCCGTTACCGGGGAGCCTACAGGATGGGCGTAGCTATTTTTTCAAAACATCCGATCACAGACACAGCTGTTGTCCCTTACAAACAGAATTCAGCCGCAGATAACCTGGTTTACGCCGACATCAGCGTTGGTGGAAAAATAATACGCCTGATGACCACGCATTTGCAATCGGTCAGGTTCAATCCTGTAGATTATGAGGGTATCAATAACATCGCGAACACCGACGATAATGCGCTGGAAGCTTCTAAAACCATTCTTTCAAAGATCATAAGGGCCTACCGCTCGCGCAGTGGCCAGGCCGAACAGGTGCGGGAGGAGATCGATAAAAGTCCGCACCCTGTAATCATCTGCGGCGATTTTAACGATGTTCCCAACTCATACACTTATTTTACGATCAGGGGAGATCTGACGGATGCATTTATTGCCAAAGGAGCGGGCATTGGTAAAACGCTCCGCATACTTGGTCCTACTCTCCGAATTGATTACATACTGGCCGACAAAACACTTTCTATAAGCCGGTTTAATAAATTCAACGTTCCTTATTCGGATCATTATCCCATCATGGCCGATATTTTATTGAAATAATAATGATCCCCGATCTGTGTTATTATTCTTATAACTTACTGGCCGGATACATTTATTTTTGCATCATTTTTACGGAAAGATAATTACAAGCTATGTCCTCATTGAAGGTTTATAATTCATATACTAGGCATAAAGATGTTTTTGAACCAATTACTCCTGGTCATGTAGGCATTTACGTGTGTGGACCTACGGTGAGTGGCGAAAGCCATCTGGGACATGCCCGCCCCTACGTTACATTCGATGTTGTTTACAGGTACCTGATGCATTTGGGATATAAGGTTCGATATGTTCGGAACATCACAGATGCCGGTCATTTTGAAGAAGAGGGAAGGGAGGCTGAGGATAAGATCGCTACAAAAGCGGTGATAGAAAAACTGGAACCGATGGAATTGGTTCAGAAGTACACCAATCTTTTTCATTGGGCCATGCACGAATTGAACAATCTTGATCCAAGCATTGAACCTACAGCTACAGGGCATATTATCGAGCAGATCACCATGATTCAGGAGATCATGCAGGAAGGATATGCATATGAAGTAAACGGATCTGTTTATTTTGACGTTAAAAAGTTTGCAGCCAATTATAATTATGGCAAATTAAGCGGACGTATTCTCGATGATCTGCTTGAAACAACACGCGATCTGGAAGGGCAGGATGAAAAAAGGAACAGGCAGGACTTTGCATTGTGGAAATCAGCCCCTCCAGAGCATATTATGCGATGGCAAAGTCCCTGGGGAGAAGGCTTTCCCGGCTGGCACATAGAATGTTCTGCTATGGCTACCAAATACCTGGGTAAACAATTCGATATACATGGTGGAGGAATGGATCTATTATTCCCACATCATGAAAGTGAAATTGCACAAAGTACCATTTGCAACAAACATGTACCTGCACGATACTGGGTACATAACAATATGATTACGGTGAATGGTAGAAAGATGGGTAAAAGTTATAACAACCAGATCAGGCTCACGGAAATGTTTAGCGGCAATCATCCATTGTTGCAAAAAGGGTACAGCCCGATGACGATACGTTTTTTTATTCTGCAAACACATTATAGAAGTACACTCGATTTTGGGAACGACGCTTTGCAGGCAGCCGAGAAGGGGTTAAAACGCTTATGGGAAGCCTACGATGTTTTGAAAAAAATTCATGGTGGCGATGAAAAACCGGAAGATGAAGCATTGGATGCTAAAGTACGCAAGCAGCTACTTGAAATGGATGAATTTATGAATGATGATTTTCATACCGCCAAAGTGCTCGCTAATATGTTCGATCTAACCCCAGTTATCAATAGTATCAAAGACAAACATATATCCGTCAGCGCAATCAGTAGTGGAACATTGGATTTACTTCAGTCATATTTTAAAAATTATCTTGAAAATATCCTGGGCCTGAAAGATGAAACTTCTTCCGGCAATGATAAACTCGGTGGGGCGTTGGAATTACTAATCCAGATTCGCAAAGAAGCAAAGGGACGAAAGGATTATACTACCTCCGATAAGATCCGTAATCAGCTTCATGAATTGGGTATCTTATTAAAAGATGATAAAGATGGAAGTATGTCCTACACTTTTGCGTAACAGTCAAACAGAATTTTGATATGGAATTTGAGTTATTACAAAAGGTTTAATACAAAAGAATCCAATCCTCTCTTGTCTCTTTTCAATCCCTTTATCTCTTAGCCCCTAAACCCTCTGTATGGATTATTCCCTTCATCTCAGTAAAGATAAAAAGCTAAAAAAACTGATCGGCCTGCATGACTTATTTCAATTAAAGCAGAAAAAAAATATTTGTATTTATCTCTGTGCGTCTATCATGAGCCAGCAGTTGTCAACGAAAGTAGCCACCGTTATTTACAACCGGTTTTTGAATTTATTCGGAAACAAAGAACCAACGCCGCAACAGATACTTGATATATCGTTAGAAAAACTCCGGTCCATTGGTTTATCTAATGCAAAAGCAAGTTATGTGCATAATGTTGCAAGATTTGCAGAGGAAAAAGGGTTGAACTTAAAAAAGCTGAACCGTATGAGCAATGAAGAGCTCGTTGAATACCTGACCGAAATAAAAGGTGTCGGTAAATGGACCACAGAAATGTTACTGATGTTTGCATTGGGAAGGGAAGATGTATTTGCAGTAGATGATCTCGGCATTCAAAATGCGATGATTGGTTTGTACCGTTTGAACAAAGAGGACAAGAAACAACTTAAGCTGGAAATGCAGAGGATTTCAGCAAAATGGAGTCCTTATCGCACCTATGCGTGCCTGCACCTATGGCGCTGGAAGGATAATACACCCATTAAAGGAAAAAAATAGCAGAGGCTGCTTGCTCTCAACGCGGGTTATTACTGTCCCGTTTAATTCCTCAATTACCCATTTTAAATATTGATCATACTGCCTTTGCAGAATGGCATGGTTTTTTTCATTACTAGGTCATGAACAACTCTTATCAGTTTACCTTAAAAATCACATGTATATGAAAAAGAATCTGTCAATTGCCAGTTGTAGCCTGGTGGCAATGGGACTACTAATGGGCTCATGCGTTTCAAAAAGAAAATATATGGAAGCGCAAACAAGTGCGTCAGAACGTTACCGTACTGATAGCAGCCAATGGGCCGACCGTTCGAACACCATGCAAACGAATATCACCTCTATGGAACAAAAAAACACCGCTTATAAAAGCCAGGTGGATAGTTTGAGAACAAGTTCAATGAACTATCAAAAACGGTGGGATAATATTCAATCGACTTACACAACGCAGAATTCCTCGACAGAACAGTTACATCAGCAAATACATACTGCCATTGATCAGTATGTTGAGGCAAGCAATGTAGAATCAAAGAATGGGAAGATTTATGTAAACCTCCCTGAAAATATGCTTTTCAATGCCGGCAATTCAACAATAAGCTCTAAAGGAAAACAAGCATTGGATAAACTGGCGGAGGTGCTCGCCGCGAGTAATAGTGTTGACGTTGATATTATTGCTACAGCTGCATATTATAGCGACGGAACCGCAGCAAATATGAATGATGATGCAACCGTTAAAACCAATGCAGATGCAACTACCGATAAAAATTCTGCAAAGGACAGTGTAACTGATAAAACATCAGCGGCACCAGCCACCGCTAATATTGGTGACAGCGCCTACGCAGGAAGCGGTACGAAAACAAAACAGGATCCGGCTAAAAAAACAACAGCAACGGCTACAATAAGCACCTCTAAAAAAACAAACGCAACCGTGGCAACTAAAAAAAGTAACCAGGGCGACAGATCCATGAGTTTTAAATCAACGCCAAAAAAGAGTACAAAGGCGAAAGCCAGTGCTGCCCCAAGCTGGAATATGAATGTTGCGAGGTCTACCTCCATTGTACGTGAGTTGACCAATAACGGTCTGCCACACGCACGAATCGTGTTGACCGGACAAAATGGAAAAGGAATGACAACCAACGAATGGGCTTCTACCAATCGTGGTTACCAGATAGTTATTTCCCCTAAAATGGATTCATATTATCAAATGATGCAGGAAGGACAGGGAAGTACAAGTATGAAATAACAAAACGAATAGCATATAAATTTAGAAAACGTTGAGGATCATTATTCTCAACGTTTTCTTCATAATTACAGGAACCAAAGCAAAAATTTGTATAATGAAAAATAAACTTTCAACAATTGTTTTTCTTGTATTAGTAGTTGGTACACTATTCACCTCATGTGTTGCTAAAAGAAAATACCTGAGTGCCAGGGATAATGCCGATCAATTACGTGCAGACAGTGTGCGGCTCGCTTCAGAACTTGCCACACAGGCTGATAATATCAGCAATCTTCAAAAAACAAATACTTCTCTCCAACAACAAATAGGTACCGTGCAACGGCAAATGGATAGTTCCAATCGCCAGGCTGCCGGCCAGCTCGCCCAATCGCAACGTCGTTTAGAAACCTTGCAGGCACTGATTGATCAGCAACGAAAAACCACGAGTGAGTTAAGGCAGAAAATGACCGACGCGTTAAAGGGTTTTAATTCGAATGAATTGAGTGTATCTGTTAAAAACGGGAAAGTATATGTGAGTCTGCAGGAAAACTTATTATTCCCTTCGGGAAGCGCAGTTGTCAATCCTAAAGGAAAACAGGCACTGGGTAAATTAGCCGGTGTTCTAACCATCAACCCGGATATCAATGTAAATATTGAGGGGCATACCGATTCCATTCCAATCCGTGCGCGATATGAAGACAACTGGGCATTGAGTGTTGCCAGAGCTACTTCTATTGTGCGAATACTGACTAAAGATTATGGCGTCGAACCGTTACGTATCATTGCTTCCGGACATAGCCAGTACGACCCGGTAGATTCGAATATGAGCCAGGATGGAAGGGCCAAAAACAGGCGAACAGAAATTATTCTTTCACCCAAACTGGATGAATTGTACAAGATCATTGAACAGGGAGGTTAGCATTAAGGGCGGTCGACGGTCGACCGCCTTTTGCATTATTTCACCAACTTCAATTCCTGAATAATATTTGTTGCTCCGCCGAGTTTATCAATGCACCATAACACATATCGCACATCTACACAGATCGTACGGTTAAGATCCTTATCAAATGCTATTTTATGGCTGAGCGCTTCATAATTTCCATCAAAAGCAAGGCCGATCAGATTGCCATTCGCATCTATTACCGGTGATCCGGAGTTACCACCAGTAATGTCATTGGTCGTAATAAATCCAACTACCAAATCATTGCGTTGTTTATCCATGTATTGGCCAAAATCTTTTTTTCGAGCAAGTTCAATGAGCTTAGGGGGAAGATCAAATTCATAATCGCCTGCTTTGTATTTTTCCAGTACTCCTTTCATCGTGGTCACATAATCATACTTTACAGCATCACGCGGCTGGTAACTTTTTACATTTCCGTAACTTATACGCATCGTAAAAGTTGCATCCGGATACATTTTCTTTGCTTTAACAGGATCCATTTGGATGATGCCTTTTAAATACAATCGTCCCAGGTCATTATTCTTAACTGTGAATTGCTGAAAGAAAGGAAGATATTTTCCCTGCCAGTTTTTTAAGAAGGCGCTTGCCGTTGCAAATGCCGCGTCACCTTGTAGCACGTTGCCATCGGGGTTTGTCACGAACGCATTCCATTTGGCGTCATTCAAAATCATGGTTGTAAGAAATACATGTGTTGCATATTTCTTGAAAGTTCCTTCATCTTTCAGATCGCCGAAGCTTCCTTTAATACTTTCAAAAAAGCCGATCGGGTGCTGGCTTTTATCGACGTCATTATAAAACATCCATAATACTGTGCCTAATATATTCTGATCCGAGGCCTTATTTTCCGTCTTTAAAAATTCTGTTCTGTATTCGGCGGCGGATTCAATTGCCTTCCTGATATCTGCAGAGCTTCCTTTTTTTACAATCGCATTTTCCACCTGCTGCAGTGATGCCGCAAAAGAGATCAACGGCGAACCCATGATCCCTTCGTTAATATATACCTGCTGCTTTGAAAACGGGCGCCAGGCATCATACGCCTTGCCCCATTCAGAGAACAGGTTTTCGAATTCCGGTTTTCCCTGTGCCCATTTCAAAAATGCCCCTTCATTCGATTTTTTCTGGTCATATACATTGTACTTGATCAGTTGTTTGGCTTCACCGTCAAAAAATTTCCAGTAATTCGCTATGGATGCGTAATCTGCCCCCAATTGCAGTTTTATTGCGGGATCATTTTTCATTTGTTCAAGCATGTATTTCAAGCGCATATCCCGCAGCTTTACAAGCGATGGGTTATAGATATCGATTTTCTGCTTTACACCATACGAGGTTTCATAGCGGTTTGTACTTCCCGGGTATCCGTAGATCATTGCATAATCGCCATCGCGAATACCTTTCAATGAAACCGGTAAAAAATATTTTGGTTTTAAGGGAATATTATCAGTGGCATAACTTACTGGCTTTGCATCCTTGCTCATATATACCCTGAATACCGAAAAATCTCCTGTTTGACGGGGCCATTCCCAGTTATCCGTATCCCCTCCAAACTTCCCAATAGTTTCAGGTGGAGCACCCACTAAACGGATGTCACTATAACGTTGGTACACAAAAACCAGGAACTGATTCCCTTTAAAAAGGGAGCTTACCCTGGCGATAACATTATTGGAAGCATCGGAATATTTTTTATTGATGGATGCAATGGCCGAATTCAAAACGGTCGATCTTTCTGTTCCCGATAATCCTTTTACTGAATCTTCAATTAGTTTGGTAACGTCTTCAATTTTAGTAAGAAATTCAGCATACAATCCCTGCGCAGGAATCTCTTCTTTTTTATTTTTAGCCCAAAAACCATCTTTAAGATAATTGCGCTCAACAGAACTTGATGAAGCAATAATATCATAGCCGCAATGGTGATTGGTAAAAATAAGTCCTTCATTACTGACGATCTCTCCGGTACAAAATCCTCCGAAAATAATAATAGCATCCTTAATGGATGCTTTATTCATATGATACAATTGATCTTTGGTGAGTTTAAGACCCTTCTTCACCATATCGTTATAAGCCTGTTCTCCCAGTAAGAGGGGGAGCCACATCCCTTCATCTGCATAAGAACGCAGAAGGCACAGGGATAATACAAGGGAAAAAAGAATCTTCTTCATGTGTAGTGTTTTAGCACTGACAAACCTAGTTGGAAAATTTCAATTATCTTGTTTTCAAGACTGAAAAAACGTTGATTGAATACAAGAAAGGCGTTAAATTATATAAGACAACTTTGCCGCAGATTCTTCGACAGGTTCAGAACAAGGATTAGCACGGATTAAAATTGGAGGTAATTCGTGCTCCGGGCTTAACGAAGAATCCGTGGCAAAAGAAAGGGCGGACAGTTATAAGCGGTTTATTATTTATTTTAGTCTGATGAAAGATCAGGGCGTAATCGTTGGGACTATTCTGGTACTGGTTTTTTTTTCCGGATGCTCAAAAAACAATACGATCAATCCGCCTATGCCACCACCAGTCATTAACATAACTCCTCCTGCGGATTTCGGGTTTAAAGTGGTGGGGTATTTTCCCTATTACCGAGATCCGGCGACTGTTCCCGATTTAAAGTTTAAAATGACAAATGTGGTCAACTATGCTTTTTTTACGATTGGTACTTCCGGTAATCTGGTGTTGAACAGCCCTGCTGTTTTTGCTATTGTGGTTTCAAAATCAAAATTGAATAATGCAAAAATATTTATGAGTATTTCCGGAAATGAAACTGATTTTAAAAATATGGCTTTAACGGCAACGGGCAGAAATAATTTTATTAAACAGATCATGAACAATCTGCGACAGCACCAATTGAACGGTGTGGATATGGATTGGGAGTTCCCCAGAACAACGGATGGTACCGATATTAGTTTCGCTGCATTGATGAAAGAGCTCAGCGATTCCTGTCACCGCGATGCGAAATATTATCTGACTGCCGCCATCACTCCCGGTAAATATCCCGGAGCAATTCGTGATGCGATAAAAAGCGAAGTATTCGATTACGTAGACTGGTTCAATGTAATGGCTTACGACGATTTTAGTACAACGGTTCCTTATAAACACCATTCTGATCTTACGCTTGCACAAACAAGCGTAAACTATTGGATCACCACACGTGGAATGCCAAAAAATAAATTTGTTTTGGGGATACCTGCATATGGTCGTCCATCTGGAATTTCTCAAACGAATACTATTTTAAGTTATGCGCAGATTGTAAGCCAGGGAGGATCTTCCCAATCTGATTCCGCTACGGTAGTGTCCACAGGCAATCCCACCCCTTATACCGTTTACTACAATGGGCAGGCCACAGTAAAAAAGAAGGCGATGTTTGCAAAACAATCAGGGAACGGTATTATGATGTGGGAGAAATGGCACGACAGCCATGATGCTACTTCCTTACTGAAAGCTGTATGTGATACAATCGGCAAGCCGTATTAATTTTTCGTAGTTCCGATTCCTCAATTAGCTTTGCAAGCTTATACTTATAATATGATCGCTACAACAACGCATAGTATCGAGGGAAAACAGATCACACAATATCTTGGAGTGGTTACTTCACAAACAATCATTGGGGCAAATTTTTTTAAAGACATACTCGGCGGCCTACGCGATATTTTTGGCGGTCGTAGTGGTACTTATGAAAAAGTACTGGACGAAGCGAAAGGATATGCTATGAGTGAACTGATACAAAAAGCACAGGCGATGGGTGCAAACGCGGTAGTAGGAATAGACCTCGACTATGAAACGGTAGGTTCAAATGGAAGTATGTTAATGGTAAGTGCGAGCGGCACGGCTGTAAAAATTTCTTAACGCTAATTAACGCGAATAATTTTTTGCCACGAATTGCACGAATTATCACGAATCATAATTCGTGATAATTCGTGCAATTCGTGGCTAAAAAATTGGTACTAACCATTTACCTCCGCTGTTTGATTGAGCGTTTTCCAAAGTAAGTCCTTGAGTTCGGTTAAGCCTTGTTGGGTAATCGATGAAATAAAAATATTAGGAATATTCGCCGGAAGTTCTTTCGTGATTGCGGTTTTTAATTCCTCATCCAGCATATCGGTTTTACTGATAGCGATGATAAATTGTTTGTGCAGCAGTTCAGGATTGTACTCTTCCAATTCTTTTAAGAGGATATCAAATTCTTTTCTATGGTCGCTGCTGTCTGCAGGGATCAAAAATAAAAGAATGGGATTGCGTTCAATATGCCTGAGGAACCGATGCCCCAATCCTTTTCCCTCTGCCGCCCCTTCAATGATACCTGGCAGGTCTGCAATACAAAAACTTTTTCCATCACGGTATTCTACCATGCCCAATTGAGGTGTAAGCGTAGTAAAAGCATAGTCTGCGATTTTGGGTTTTGCGGCAGTGATCACGGATAGCAGGGTAGATTTGCCTGCATTTGGAAAGCCAACCAATCCAACATCAGCCAGCACTTTCAATTCCAAAATTTTCCAGGCTTCGTCGCCAGCTTCACCCGGTTGTGAATGCTCCGGTGCCTGGTTGGTAGGCGTGGCAAACTTCGCGTTTCCTAGTCCGCCCCTTCCTCCCTTTATCCACACTACCTCCTGCCCATCCTCTAAAATCTCTACTTCCTTGGCACCAGACTCTTCATCCCTGGCAATTGTGCCCAGGGGAACGTCTATGATAATGTCCTTCCCGCTTCTGCCCGAAGAATTGTTTCCACTTCCTCCTTCTCCGTCATCAGCCAACACATTCTTGTAATAGCGAAGATGTAGCAGGGTCCAAAGATTTTTATTTCCGCGTAAAACAATATGGCCACCACGACCGCCATCACCACCATCAGGGCCTGCCTGTGCGTTAAATTTGGTACGCATAAAATGTTTACTGCCTGCTCCGCCATGCCCGCTTTTGCAAAATATCCGGATATAGTCGATGAAATTTGATTTTTCCATTATTGTTAATTGCCGCAATTTGCAAATATAGTTCGTCGTTTACTCTAAAGAAGAAAAATGAAAACCATAAAAACCTTATCCATTGTTTGTTTGTTGAGTGCGGCTGGCATGGTGTACTGTAAAAAGGATCCCGTACCTATTCCTTCCTGCATCCAGCAAAAAATCGATTCAATAAAAAATTCTGCAAAACGAACCCCGCCGGGCGAAGTACACGTATGGACCTATGGCGGAAGAAAAGTATATCTTTTCAATGCTCCCTGTTGTGATGAATTCGTAAAAGTATTGGACGAGAATTGCCAGTATGTTTGTTCGCCTTCAGGCGGTCCTTTAAAATTTGGGGATAGTTTATGTACTGATTTTTACCAGGAGGCAAAATACCTCGGGGCAATATTTCGCGATGATCAGTAGCCAGTATGCAACTGGATAAACTCAAACATGCCCGCAACCCTGCGCCCTCTGTGCCATACCTCCTGTATCTGTGGTTACATACTGCTGAATACAGGACGATGCGGTAGTTTTTTTACCACAGGAGTACAGGAGGTATGGCACAGAAGGCACAGAGTATGATCAGGGCCGTGATACAGCTGGTTACCATGGTTTATAGTTCGAGAGTTGAACCGGCCGATCTGTTTCAACTTCTCTCAGGGGCTCGCAAATTTTCCAATGCGCAAACATTTCTTTTGGTAATGATTGGTACAACCTTGTGCCTTCTGATTTCCATTGTATCATTTCATCGCTTACCGGCCTGATGATCTTGCAGGGATTGCCTGCTACCAAACTGCGGTTGGGGATTTTTTCGCCGGCCTTCACGAAGGTCAAAGCACCGATAATGCACTCATCACCTATTTCTGCATTGTCCATGATCACGCTATTCATCCCAACCAGGCTGTTTTTTCCGATCATAGCCCCATGAATAATTGCACCATGACCGATATGGGCACCTTCTTTAAGAAAAACGGTAATGCCAGGGAACATGTGTATGGTGCAATTCTCCTGAACATTGCAACCATCTTCTAAAACAATTCCTCCCCAATCACCCCGAAGAGCAGCACCCGGGCCGATATACACATTTCGCCCAATGATCACATTGCCAGTAACCGATGCCTGTGGATGAACAAACGATGTCTCGTGTACCACGGGAATAAATTCTTTGAATGAATAGATCATATGTGGCAATTTAAAGCGCCCCTAAAGCAAGCACTTATTAATATTCTTCGGGCTTTGTGTCTTCGTGGCAATTTTTTTAGCCACGAAGGCACTAAGACACAAAGACGACTGTACTAAAAGTATTGTGATGAGTTCACACTTCCCATAAAGTTTCTTTCCTGAAAACAGTTCCTTTGAACAAAGCAATCAATTCGCCATTTTCTTTATGAATGCTTATTTCATATATACCGATCCTTTTCGAAAGGTTCTTCTCTACTGCAGTGGCAATGATCGCATCCCCCGGTCGCAAAGGTTTGATATGCGAGATAGATGTTTCTATGGAGACGGCATGCCTTCCCTGGCTGTTCGATGCAAAAGCCAATGCACTGTCTGCAAAAGAGTAGCTAATACCACCATGGGCAATTTCAAATCCGTTACACATTTCAGTACGGATTATCATTTTTAATTGGCAGTAACCTTCTTTTTCTTCCAGTCTTTCAATTCCCATCCATTGGGAAAACCGGTCTTTCTCCATCATTTTATCAACGATCTTTTTTGCTTTGGTATCCATACCAGATGAGAATTGATTAAATGGGGGATGATTGTTTTACTCACCTCTGAAATTGGCGGCCCTTTTCTCCATAAAAGATTGAACGCCTTCCTTGTAATCAAGTGTCTGGGCTGCTCTCTGCTGCAGTATATCTTCATCCTGCAATTGTTCTTCAAAAGTATTATTGATGGAAAAATTCAGCGCCTGCTTGGTATAAGCTAACGCTCTTGTTGGCATTTTCGATAATTGAACAGCCACTTTAAAAGCTTCTTCTGAAAAATTCTCATCGGGAAATATTTTGTACAACATTCCAAGGCGTTCCGCTTCTTCTGCGCCGATTTTATCTCCTAGCATCATAATTGCCGATGCCTTTTGCCACCCGATCAATCTGGGCAAAACATGCGTGCCTCCGCTATCGGGGATCAAACCAATTTTAGAAAATGCCTGTATGAATGATGCTGATGTGGCAGCGACCACTATATCACAGCACAAAGCAATATTTGCGCCGGCTCCGGCTGCAACACCGTTCACTGCAGCCACCACCGGTTTTTCAAGTTTTCGTATCCTGGTAACAATCGGATTGTAGTGTTCAGATAAAATCCTTTTCATTCCCGGACCTTCCGGATCAACTACTTCTGCAAGATCCTGTCCTGCGCTGAATGCCTTACCTGAGCCGGTAATGTACACTGCGCGGATCTCTTTGTTTTTTTTGCAATCATTTAATTTTTCCTGCAACAGCAACGCCATCTCGCGATTAAAAGAATTTAGTTTTTCGGGTCTGTTTAGTGTAATACATCCTATCTGGTCCCTGATCTCAAAAAGTATGAAAGACATGATGAAATATTTAAATGCAGAAGCAAATTTGAAACGCAAATCTAAAACCTAAATCTGTATTGTGCCGGATTAATGACATTTGAAATAATCAAAGGGCTCCTGACATTCATTACACTGATATAATGCCTTACATGCAGTTGAGCCGAACCGGCTTACCATTTTTGTATTGTGCGCATTGCAATGCGGACATTGAACAACTTCCTCTTCCTGGAATTGTGCAGGACTGCATACCGATTGTGATGGATTTGGTGGAGCAATGCCGAATGCTCGTAACTTTTCTTTTCCTTCGGCACTCATCCAGTCGGTAGTCCATGCGGGTGAGAGATTTGTTTTGATCTCCATGTTTTTAAATCCATGTTCTAGCAATGACATCCTGATATTCATACCGATCACGTCCATGGCCGGACAACCGGAATAAGTAGGTGTAATGGTTATAATAATTTTTGGATTTAAGTTGTTTACTGTTGAGCTAACCTCAACAGCTCGCACAATACCCAGGTCAACAATCGAGATCACCGGAATTTCGGGATCGTAGATCTGTCTCATGAGCCCCCAAATAGCAGCCTCTGAAAAAGATTGATGATTAATATTTTGTTGCTTGGTGCTCATTCAAAATGATGTTTTCCCTGTTTCAAAACCTGTAAGGTCTTGATTTCTTCTTGTGAACCTTCAGACCTTAAAGATTTATGCGGTTACCATTCACAGCCCGGATAAGCTCTTTGCAAGGACTGCATTTCGGATAAAATATGGATCAGATTCTCGGTGTGTTGACCTTCTTTCCCGGAAAGAGACTGTTTATTATTATCTTCTGATAGAAATGGAAGCGTTGCTTCTCGTAAAATAGCTTCAACCTTTTCGCGCCATCTTGCGTTGATAAATACCGGATCAACCATTATTCCCTGCCTGGCAATTTCTATTTCGTAAGATGCCGGAATGAATAATTCATCGGTAAATTCCGATAGTTCATGCAATGCATTGTTCATTCTTGCGTGGCTTTCTATTGTTCCATCTCCTAAGCGGATCACCCATTCACTGCTCCAGCGTATGTGATAGGTTATTTCTTTCAAGGCTTTTTCTGTAATGGATGCGATGGTTCTATCGCTGCATTTTTCTAACTGTTGATATAAATAATATTGGTAAACGCTGAATAAGAACTGGCGCAAAATGGTTTTTCCCCAATCGCCATTTGATTGTTCAACCAGCAGAACGTTTTTAAACTCATTTGCATCGCGTAGGTACGCAAATGTATCTTCTGTTGAGCCATCGTTTTTTAATTGTGCGGCATATTGATAAAAGTTTCTCGCCTGTCCTACCAGGTCAAGTGCAATGTTTGATAACGCAATATCCTGCTCTAGTACAGGCCCGTGCCCTGTCCACTCGCTATTACGATGACCCAGGATAAGATTGTTATCGGCCAGGTGAAGGGTATAGTTGAATAGTTGGTTGGTTGAAATGTTGATTGGTTGGTTCGGTGTCATTTTATGTTTCTGCTATGTGAATTTTCTATGTTTCTACTGTTCCTATGTGGTAAATTTTTTTACCACATAGGAACAGTAGAAACATAGGTAGAACATAGATCGTTTTTATTAATTCACTGTTGAAAATAAATTTGTGACCTCACATATGTTTTAGTTCATCCGGCAAATCATAAAATGTGGGATGGCGATACACTTTGTCATTCGCTGGGTCGTAAAAACTTTCGGCATCATCCGGATTTGATGCATGGACGTGTCTGCTTTCTACCACCCAGATGCTCACACCCTCCTGACGCCGGGTATACACATCCCTTGCATTTTCCATAGCCATCTGCGCGTCCGTTGCATGCAGACTACCTACATGTTTATGATCAAGCCCCTGTTTGCTACGAATAAAAATTTCCCATAGTGGCCAGGCGGCCGCCCCCTCCCTGCCTTCCCCGGTGAGGGAGGGGTCATTAGCGGAAGCTTTTTGCTCCGGTAGGTCTCCGTAATAAAATTTCTTTAATAAATTCATTTTGTCAGGGCTAATTTTATTTGAGAAGAGATTGTCCTGCCTCAAAGTGGGAGCTAGAGGGGGCCGTGGCCTGGCGCGGATCTGTTTTTCTTTTATTAGCATAAGCAACAGCAGCTTCCCTTACCCAGGCGCCATCTTCATGAGCCTTTACCCTGGCTTCCAGTCGTTCTTTGTTGCATGGGCCATTTCCATTTACCACGTTCCAGAATTCATCCCAATTGATAGGTCCAAAATCAAAATGACCTCGTTCCTGGTTCCATTTCAGTTCCGGGTCGGGCAAATTCATGCCTAATATCTTGACTTGTTCTGCACAAATGTCTACAAAACGTTGGCGCAATTCATCATTTGTAAAACGTTTTATTTTCCATTTCATGCTTTGCGCGGTATTCGGTGAAGAATCATCATTAGGACCGAACATCATGATGGATGGCCACCACCAGCGGTCGATAGCATCCTGGCACATCTGCCGCTGCGCGTCGCTGCCTGTGCTCAGAGTAAGTAAAATCTCGAAGCCCTGGCGCTGATGAAAACTTTCTTCTTTACAAATACGGATCATTGCCCGCGAATAAGGCCCATAGGATGCACGGCACAATGGTACCTGGTTCATGATGGCTGCGCCATCAACCAGCCAGCCGATAGCCCCCATATCGGCCCATGAAGGAGTAGGGTAATTAAATATGGAAGAATATTTTGCTTTGCCTACATGCAGCTGCCTTATCATTTCATCACGCGTAATACCGAGGGTCTCTGCAGCGGAATAGAGGTATAATCCATGGCCTGCTTCATCCTGCACCTTAGCTATCAGGGTTGCCTTCCTTCTTAATGAAGGAGCCCTTGTTATCCAGTTGCCTTCGGGTAACATTCCAACAATTTCACTATGGGCATGCTGGCTGATCTGGCGGATCAATGTCTTGCGATATTGATCCGGCATCCAGTCCCGGGGCTCTATACGGACCTCCCTGTCAACTTTTTTTTGAAATATCTCCTCATGGTTTTGCAAAGGCATGGTAAAAGCTTTAGGTACAAATTTAATGAAACTAATGCTTGTTAGTACAATTGCTATGCTTTGAGCTAAAGGGATGACATCCTTGCAAGTTAATGACTGATCAAATTCAAGAACAAGGATGTCATCCTTGCTTTATTTCACGTCGAAGTCAACAATTACGGAATCAGTTACCGGATGCGACTGGCAGGTAAGAATAAACCCCTTGGCGATTTCATCTGGTTCTAAAGCATAATTGGTATCCATCGTCACTTCACCGCTTACTAACTTCGCCCTGCAGGTACTGCATACTCCACCCTTGCAGGCGTAAGGAAGTTCGGCGCCCTGCTGTAAAGCTCCATCCAGAATACTTGCACCAGATTTTGATAATTCAAAATCAAACATGATCCCATCCAGCTTTATGCTCACCTTGCTTTTCGGTCCGATATCCTGTATTTCGTCTGTTTTCTGAATTTTTAATTCTGACCTCACTCCCGGTGTAGTGAAAAATTCAAAATGGATCTTTCTGTGTTCAATACCCTGCTGATAAAGCCAGTCACGCACGGAAAAGATCATTTCTTCAGGACCGCAAAGAAAAATATCATCCATATTTCTAAAGTCGATGAGTTTTTGTAACTGGATACATTTTTCAGCGTTGATCCTTCCGTGGTTGATAACGGCATCTGTTTTTTCCCGGCTCAGGATATGGTGGATGGTCAACCGATCAATATACCTGTTCTTGAGCGCTTCCAATTGTTCTTTAAAGATGATAGAGCTGCGATTCCGGTTTCCGTATATCAATACATACTCACTCTCCGCTTCAGTAGCCAGGGTGGTTTTTATGATCGAAATGATGGGTGTAATACCGCTGCCGGCTGCAAATGCGAGATATTTTTTTTTATGATCGCTTTGAAGTTCCGTATAAAATTTACCGGTTGGCGGTAACACTTCAATAGCATCGCCTTTACGCAACTTTATATTGGCGTGCGACGAAAATCTTCCCTGCATTACTTTTTTAACGGCTACCCGTAATTCATTATCCAAAGGGCTGCTACATATTGAGTAAGAGCGCCTGATTTCTTCGTTATTAAGTTTCAGTCGAAGTGTAAGATTTTGTCCCTGGGTGAATGTATAAAGTGGCTTAAGGTCCTCAGGAATCTCAAAGGCTATGGAAACACAGTCGGGTGTCTCTTTTCGGATATCTTTTATAGTGAGTTTCTCGAACCTGGCCACGATGATGGAGATTTATTGGATTTTTGGAATGATCATTACGGCAGGGATTTTTCTTTAAGTCTTAAGCGATGAAATTGCAAAGAAATTGAAATCTATCGTTTTTGGGGCACTGTATACACTAGACCAGCAACATGTTACATCTAAAGTATCCCGGTCGCTTTAATGCCTTCTATCATAATCATCACCATGTTCTCTTCCAGCAACTCTCCACTGATCTTCTGCTGACTTCTATGCCACGATTCAATTCCGCCAATGGCATGCAACATGATCAACACTGCGGTTGGCGCGTCAATTTTTTTGATCTCGCCTTTGCTGATGCCGTCCTCAATAATGGATGCAATATGTTGGCGGTAAATTCGCCGTTGCGAACGCATATTAGAAAGATACGGTTCTGTAAGGTGTTTCCATTCACGGTCACCAACATATACTTCTTCATAATTGTGAAGCATCTGGTTGATGTGAAAGCGAAGAATGGCTTCTAATTTTCCAATAGCCGTTCTATCGCTGATGACCACCTCTTCCATATGCGTCATAAAGTTATTGGCCACTTTAAAACAGATCTCCTGAAGAAGTTCGGATTTCGATTTAATATGGTTGTATAAGCTGGCTGCCTCTACACCCACATGCTCGGCCAGGTCTCGCATGGAGGTAGCATTAAATCCTTTTTCGCGGAATAGCTGTGAAGCCTTGATAATAATTACCTCTTTACGTGGACTATTTTTGGTGCCTTTGATCTTTGCCATATGGTGTAAATAGCCAAAGATAATAAAAGCAAACAGGCGTTAGCACATCTACGACTAATAAAAGGCGGTTTGTTTAAGGTACCGCAAAATGCTTTAGGTTTGCACCGCAAAAAAGGTTTAAGGTTTAAGGTTTCCCCATTGGGGTACCTCATACTATATAAAATTTTTAAATCCAACTTTAAACCTTAAACCTTAAACTTTAAACTTCTTAATTCATGTCAGTAATTGTTGTAGGCTCAATGGCTTTTGATGCGATAGAAACACCGTTTGGAAAAATAGACCGGATTGTTGGCGGCTCTGCAGTTTATGTGGCCTATGCAGCCGGAAACTTTGTTAAGCCCATACAACTGGTATCAATTATAGGCGCTGATTTTTCGGAAGAAGAAATGGCCGAATTGAAGTCGAGGGGTGCGCAGTTTGAAGGAGTCGAAATCGTTCCTGGTAAAAAGTCTTTTTTTTGGAGCGGACGGTATCATCTCGACATGAATTCCAGGGATACATTGATCACTGATCTAAATGTGCTGGCGGATTTTAATCCTGTAGTTCCGGAATCATACCAGGGAGCAGAATTCCTAATGCTCGGCAATCTTGATCCCACGGTGCAGAAGAAAGTCATTCAACAATTAAAAACGCGTCCAAAGCTCATTGTAATGGATACAATGAATTTCTGGATGGAAATTGCATTACCGCAATTAGAAGAAGTGCTAAAACTGGTAGATGTTTTGATGGTCAATGATAGCGAAGCAAGACAGTTGAGTGGACAGTTTTCACTAGTGAAAGCAGCCAGGGAAATCATGAAGATGGGCCCGAAATATCTGATCATTAAAAAGGGTGAGCACGGAGCCTTGTTGTTTCATGAAGAGAGGGTGTTTTTTGCACCTGCGTTACCGTTGGAAGAAGTATTCGACCCCACGGGAGCGGGAGATACATTTGCAGGAGGATTTATAGGTCATATTGCAAAAACAAAAGATGTTTCATTCGAAAACATGAAAACAGCGATCATAGTGGGATCTGCAATGGCGTCGTACTGTGTTGAAAAATTCGGCCCCGAACGGCTGAGAGAAATCACCAAAGAAGATATTGATAACCGTATCCGGGAATTTGTGCAATTAGTGAATTTTGATATTGAATTGGTTTGAATGATTTTTTCGCTTTCGGATGTCTCAGAATTTGTTATTTATGAGAGAAATTAGACAAAAATTAATTTCCCTTTAAACTCCGGGATAGGCCGGCCTAAAGATTGTGCTGTCTCAATCCAATCATATATGATCCTTTCAACATTTTGCAGGGCTTCTATGTATGTTTTACCGTCTGCCATACAACCGGCGAGTTCCGGAACTTCAGCTATGTACCATCGTCCTTACTCCAATAAATAATTATTTCGTATTTGCTATTCATTACCAGGAGAGCTTAATTTATATTTAATAATTATTTCTCTTACTTGTTTTACCTCGTAAGTTTTTGCTTTCCCGGCGATGGATTGAAGATTGATGATTTCTAAAAGACTCTTTAGAATAAATATGATGACTTCCTTTAACTCTTTCCTGAAACTGCAATCTCAATAGAAATCTTCTTAAATCCTCAAAATCTATATTCTTGTCAAAATTTCCCGACAGAATTTTTTGAGTGATCTTTTCAAATTTACTCGTCTTGTTTTAGTTTCTTTAGTGGTAGTTCGCATCCATAGTTAATGTGATGTAAAGTGTAAACTTTGCCATTCGGTTATACCATAGGTCAATTATTTAGCCGTGGTAATATTACCTTAAAATTTCCGCGCAAGCGTCACTACATTTTTAAACTTTTTTGTTTTGCCCCGGAGATTAAAAACTTCTGTAAACACAATATATATTCCAACAGGTAATTGCTGCATTTTGTCATCCAATCCATCCCACCTGAAATTACCCTGCAAACCGAGTGTCGCATTTTTTACAAGATATCTTACCAGGCGGCCGCTCGCGTCGAAAATGGTCATGTTTGCTACATGCCCGGGTGTGGCTATCTGGTAGCTAATGGTAGCCCGATCATCGAAGCCATCATTATCGGGCGAAAAAATAGTGGGATTGACTAATATCATTCCATTCATCTGTGGGTCTGCCATAAATTGTGAATTTTGATAACCAGGTGTTGCAAAACCTGCTGTTGATGCGGCTGATCCCCAGTTGTTTTTATTTTGTGTTGGCGCACTGTAATCAATTCGTTCCAGAGAAATGCCTTCGTGGCTATTAAGTAAAGCAAAATGCCATTTTGAATCATACAGTATTTCTTCAATGATTTTTCCCTGCTGGTTTGCAACAATAATAGTTCCCTTGTCATCAGGAAAAGAGGGGAGAGTTGGAAGTTGCAAAAGGTTGTCAATATTCTTAACGGAATAGTTTTGACTAAGCCATCGTGTGTTTTCTGTAATTACGATATAATCCCCCGGAAAAAATAGATATGGAATTACAGAGAGCTGCTTTATATTATCCAAAACGCCTGTAGAATTCCGATTGGCTATGTACAGATGCTGCAGGTCAACGATCTTTTTACTTTTGTTATATAATTCTACAAAATCAAATCCATCGCTTTTTGGATTGAAAAAGATTTCATTGATCACAACATCGAATGTGTCAGCAGTTGAAGAGAGGCCGGTGTTTGACTGATTATTCGTGTTAATGACATTTCCGGCACAATCAGTTATTTCGCTAACAATAAGCGTATAGATTGTGTTGACGGCTAAAGGGTTTGAAAATATTAATACTACTTCGGTAAAAAGAGGTCTCACAGGAATTGCGTGCACAGCTTTGTCAATATTTTTATCTAGCCGATACCGTGAAGCAAATGAAGCAGCAAGACTATCTACCGTTTCGTCAAAAACTGCTATAACGGTGACGCTATCAATAGCAAATGCCCGTACTAAGGAAGGAGGCATATCATCTTTATTAATTCCATTTACAGAATTATTTTTTCCGGGTGTTCCGCCCTTTGGGTCGATACTTGCTTTCCAGTTATTGATGCCGGCGCAGGGATTTTTTGTGTCGAACATTTCTAGTGTCCATCCGCCGTTTGCTTTCAGATCATTTTGATACCAGCTTTTATTGTACTTCACGGCATGGAGGGTGATTCCATCCTTAGAAAGAAGAAATATCAAATCTTCATCGTTGTCTAAAGAAGGGAAATTTGCTACACCTATTGCGTTTCCAAACGAGCTGAAATTTGAGACGGCAGAATTCATGCAGATGATCACCAGGCTATCGGGTTGCAGGACATAATTGATAGAAATTGTAGCCGTTGAACTGCCGTCGCTCAGTTTCCAGTCTTTAAGGTTATACGATGAAGCGGAAACATTTTTTATTTCAACGAACTCATTTGGAGGCAGGCCAAATGAAGGAGACGCATCCGCAAAAATTTCTGTGATCAGTACATCGAAGCGGCTTGCCACCTGGGCGAAAATGGAATTGTTATTGACAAATAAGGCAATCATAAAAACAGTTAGGGTGCATCGTTTCATGTGGTTAAAAATATTTTATGATAAAAATATTTGCTTGGCAATAGATTGCCCTCTATTTTTGCACACGAAATGATGGTAAAAAAACATACAAAACGCACAAAGAAACGTCCTGAATTACGGGAAGGTTGATGATGTGTTTTGCATGTACACAATATTCAGGGCCTTCCGGATGGAAGGCTTTTTTGTTGGTCGGAACTGTTGACCGAATAAAGTCGGCCAGGTCTGGCTAGGATTGGGGCTGAAAGTATTTGATTATTAACTAAATAAAAAACAAAATGAAAGTTGCAGTAGTAGGCGCCACCGGGTTAGTAGGCACTAAAATGTTACAGGTACTCGCTGAAAGAAATTTCCCCGTAACGGAACTGATTCCCGTTGCTTCTGAGAGATCGGTTGGAAAAGAAGTTGAGTTTAAGGGAAAGAAGTATGCCGTGGTAAGCATGACTGATGCAATTGCTGCAAAACCCAACGTAGCCATTTTTTCAGCAGGAGGCAGTACCTCTCTGGAATGGGCGCCCAAATTTGCTGAAGCCGGTATCACTGTGATCGACAATTCTTCAGCCTGGAGAATGGATCCAACAAAAAAATTAATAGTTCCCGAGATCAATGCCGATTCGTTAACCAAAGCCGATAAGATCATAGCCAATCCGAATTGTTCTACGATCCAGATGGTCGTTGCATTGAATCCATTACATAAAAAATATGGGATCAGGCGCATAGTGGTTTCAACCTATCAAAGCGTTACCGGTACCGGTGTAAAAGCAGTTGATCAATTGAAAGGAGAAAGAGAAAAATCGGTGAAAGGATCAAACGGAGAATACCCAATGGCTTACAAATACCAGATAGACCTGAATGTGATACCGCAGATCGATGTTTTTCTCGACAATGGTTATACCAAAGAAGAGATGAAAATGGTGAATGAAACCAAAAAGATCATGCGTGACGATACTATTCGTGTAACGTCTACAACCGTTCGTATACCGGTGATGGGTGGTCATAGCGAAAGTGTGAATGTAGAATTTGAAAAAGATTTTGATTTAAAGGAGCTAAGGCAATTATTGGAGTCGTCGCCTGGCATAATAGTGGTTGATGATCCGGCGAACCAGCAATATCCAATGCCGATGGATGCACATGAAAAGGATGAGGTGTTCGTCGGGAGATTGCGAAGGGATGAAACACAATCCAACACCTTAAATATGTGGATCGTAAGCGACAATCTTCGCAAGGGGGCGGCTACCAATGCTGTTCAGATTGCAGAGTACTGCTTGAAGCACCAATTACTGAATTAATAAGGATTTAATAGTTATTCTTGCTATGTGTATTTCTATGTTTCTACTGTGCCTATGTGGTAAGAAAATTACCACATAGGCACAGTAGAAACATAGTAGGAACATAGATTAATATTAATAAATGGGCTTAACAATAATCTTATTGTAACCCCCTGTTCAAAAAATTAAGCATTGGCTGCAAGGTTTCAAATGCTTCTGACGTTTTTTTGACTAAGTCTTTGGAGCCAAGTTCGGCATCTGTTATTTCCCGCATCGCTAACCAGCTTTTCAATTTAAGATATTCCGCCGCAGGGTTGTCTTTTTCAAATCCATGCGGCACTTTCGTTAACTTAACATCTTCACCGCTATACAATTCTTTGTAAACGGCTATAAATTTTTTAGAACCAACGATCTGCCTGAACTCATCATAGCAATAGTCAATTTCCTGCCTTATTTTTTTCATTTCAGGAGCCGCAGGCATCCACAATCCGCCTCCTACGAAACTTTTCCCCGGCTCACAATGAAAATAATATCCCGCAAAAATTGATTTTTTGCCACCCCGGTTCATGCTCGCCCCAAGATTTGACTTGTAGGGAGATTTATCTTTTGAAAAGCGTATATCCCTATTGATCCGGAATGTACATTTCTTTGCCTCCAGTTCTTTTAAATCCTCATCCTTTTTGCTATGTCTGGCAAGAACGGCACTGATAAAATCTTCAAAGTCCTGCTTCGCTCCTTCGTACTGTTTACGATGAGACTCAAACCAGGATCTGTCATTGTTCTTTGATAAATCTTTTAGAAACTTAAGGGTCGATGGTTGCAGCATAAAAGGTAAATAATGGGCAATAAAGTTATGTGTTCAGAAATAACTTTCTGAATGTATTGCCACAATTACCACAAAAATTGTTAAGGCCCATAAAACAGTCGCTTTATTTTATGAGCCTTAACCAGTCTTTTAAAAATAGCTACTGCCTGATTCTACCCCAGTTTTCACCACTTTTGATGCGGTACATGGTCATTTCGCTAACGCCATATTTTTCCGCAAGTTTTTTAATGGTGATTTTCCGGTTCTTGTCGTTAAGCACCTTTTTGATGCTTTTAACCTTGGTAGCATTCAGTTTTAAACCAACGGTGCGGTTTGCCTGCACTTTTTTGTACGCAATCTTCGCAGGGCTGTGCTGTTGATGCTCGATCATTTCTTCCAAAGAAGCCCATTTAAGGTTCTTCACTGCATTATCAAGTTTATTGTGATTCAGATGGATCACATACTTGTTTTTTGGCGAAGACTTCTTCAGAAATAACCTTGCAATTTCCCTGTGAATGTACAGTGTACCGTTGTTACCTGGCCGATGAAGATTAAGTGTCTTGTAGCCAGTTGTGAGTGAACCTTGCAAAAGCTTTCCATCAGCAACCACATCTTTTGTATAGCTGGCGATGCGGCCGAGTGAAGATAAAGCATACTGTTTGCGGAGGTGTTTCCAGCCTGGAAACTGTAAAGGCTTCCAGACCTCCCCCGGGAGTTTTTTTACCATCGCATTTTTCCTTTATTTAAAGTTACAAAAAAACCAAAGTGCTAGTTACTAAAATATATGACCTGAATCACTTTCTTAGTAAGTGCAAAAAATCTGCTTCGCTGATTATCTTTACAGACGATATTTTTTTTGCCTTTTCCAGTTTGGAACCGGCGTCTTCGCCTACTACCAGGTAATTTAACTTACTACTAACGCTGCCGAGTAACTTACCTCCGTTTTGTTCAACCATTTCCTCCGCATCACTCCGTTTTAAAGTGGGCAGGCTTCCGGTAAACAAAAACGTTTGTCCATCCAGTATGCTTCCGGATAAGGACGCTCTTTTTTTATTCGCGAGTTGCACGCCCAGCGATTCTAATTTTTGCAGCATCAGGATGTTATCGTCGTTGTGAAAAAACTGGTAAATGCTGTTAGCGACTTTGGGACCGATATCCTCCAGAACCTGAAGTTCTTCAACTGAAAATTTTTCAAACTCAAGAATGTGTTTAACCGTTTGTGCCAGGGTTTTTGCGGTTGTTTCGCCGACAAATCGTATCCCTAGGGCAAAAATCAGGCGATGGATCGGCTGCGTTTTAGAGTTCTCTATCGCTGTTTGTAAGTTGGTAATGCTTTTTTCGCCAAATCCTTCCCGTTGTTGTATTTTTTCAAAAGGTAGGGTATAGATACCGGGTATATCATGCAGAAATTTTAGTTCGAAGAACTTTTTGATGTTGGCATCTCCGAATCCACGGATATCCATGGCATCCTTACTCGTAAAATGGATCATTCGCTCTACAACCTGGGCTTCACAATTAATATTATTACAACGCCAGGCTGCTTCTTCCTCTACTTTTACCAATACATCTTTACA
This sequence comes from Chitinophagaceae bacterium, assembly GCA_014379345.1. Classification (GTDB taxonomy): domain Bacteria; phylum Bacteroidota; class Bacteroidia; order Chitinophagales; family Chitinophagaceae; genus Flavitalea. The sequence goes on along the minus strand of JACMLY010000013.1, from coordinate 1,626 downwards.
CACCGGACAATTGCTTGGAAAAAGAATTTTCTTTTCATTGCCGGTTCTTGCGTCAGCCAGAGATTTAACTATATAAGGGATAACATCGCCAGCCCTTTCAACCAACACCGTATCACCGATCATCAGGTCTTTCTCGCGGATTACATCTTCGTTAAAAAGCGAGATCGACCCCACTGTTACGCCGCCAATGGGCACCGGATCAATTTTTGCCACGGGCGTGATAGAACCTGTTCTTCCAACCTGGAATTCCACGCTTTTTAATTTACTGGTTGCCTGTCTTGCCTTGAATTTATAAGCGATTGCCCATCTTGGATGATGAGTGGTCATTCCCATTCGATCCTGCAGCTCAACATTGTTCACCTTGATAACCATGCCATCAATTTCATAGGGTAGCTGGTCCCTGCCCTCTTCAAACTGCTGACAGTACGTGATCACTGCTTCTATACCTTTAACAACCATTTTTTCCTTTTCCGGACTCCGAAAACCAAGGCTCCATAATAATTGCAGGGCTCCGGCATGAGACTGCAGTTCTTCGGGTATCTCTTCATCATCGATCAAAGTAAAATAACTCACATGATATAAAAAGGCCTCCAGGTTTCTCCGCCTCACTTCCGCCGGATCTTTTATACGCAGCGAACCGGCCGCCGCATTTCTGGGATTTGCCAAAGGAGGGATATTCTGTTCGGCCAAAGCATCGTTGTATTTTTTGAAATTGGCTTTGGTCAGCAATACCTCGCCGCGGATTTCAATCTGATGAATATTGTATTTTGAAAAGTTAGCTGACAACGGAACTGATCTGATCTGCCTGATATTGGTGGTGATCTCGTCGCCCTCTATCCCATTTCCGCGCGTCGCGGCGCGAACAAGCGCGTCGTTTTCATAGATCAATGATATGCTTGCGCCATCAAATTTTGGCTCAACACAGTATTCTACCTCCGAAAGTTTTGAAAGGTCTTTTGCTTTACGATCCCAATCCAGAAGATCCTCTGCGTTGTATGAATTTTCTAACGACAACATAGGAACAAGGTGCTGTACGGTGTTGAAAGTTTTTGTTAATACGGTTGCAACCCGTTGTGTCGGCGAATTTGCAGTAACCAGTTCTGGATTCTCTTTTTCAATCTTTTCAAGTGCCTTATATAGTTGGTCGTATTCAAAATCAGAAACCATCGGATCATTTTGTACATAGTAACGGTATTCATGAAAGCGCAAAACAGCCTTTAACGAATCGAGGTTTTTGGCGGTAAAATCAAAATTTGAAGGATGTTTAAGCAATTTTTCTGAGGCCTTCTGCAATTCGATCGTTTCTTTAGGCGAATACATGCGAATGATTTATTGGGGTAAATTTAAACGGAACTGGCATTTTACGCTAAAAAACATTCATAGTTAGGTAATTTTCTCTTATAAGTTTTTACCGCAAATGTTTATTATTACTTTTTAGTTACCATGATTGTACAGGTAGGCATAGGATGGATAATTTATTAAATTGAATTAGTTTAGTGATACTATGGGAACAGCAACAAAGAAAACGATTCAACAACTTGTTTCAGAAAATAGCAATTATTTTCAAATGGCAATTTCAGTTGATTGCGTGATTTTTGGTTTCGACAATAACGAATTAAAAGTTCT
>JACMLY010000012.1 GCA_014379345.1 Chitinophagaceae bacterium | reverse complement strand
TCATGAGTGCCGAGTAAATTGAGACTTACTTTCGCCGGAAAGAAATAGTTTAATTTAAATGTTTCAGCCTGAAGCTGGGTTATGGGTTTCGCAGTATTTGATTTTTTTTCTTTTCGCTGCCCTTTCTTTTCTTTTTTCAATTCAGAATCACCTCCTCCGAAATGAAATCGTGGCTCTCTATACCTGATCGTAAAGCCGTTTGCGCCCATGGACGAAAAGCTTTCAATGAATTTTTGTTGCATGGCTTCGATGGCGGTTTTGATACCTACCAAAGCCATGATACCAAATGCAATGATCGCTACAGTGATACCTGTACGTAATTTATTTCCACGAACGGTTCGGAAAGCCAATAGGAAAGTGTCGAGGAATTTCATATAACTAAATTACTTATTCGGGGGGAATGTTTAAAGTTTAAGGTTTAATGTTTAAAGTTTAAGGTTTGTGATTGATGAGTGGTACTAAAATCTTCTACAATTTCAAAAAATTATTAACAGAAGAAACCGACCAAATACACAATCTGAAATAGTCAACTTTAAACCTTAAACATTAAACATTAAACTTATAAATCCGGAATAAAATAATAGAGATTATCAATAAGCCATTGCGGAAAAATGCCGAGTACGATGACGATCACTGCGATCCCGATCAGCAATCCCCTGAAAGCGGGTGTTGTGACGATCTCCTGTGATTCGCCTTCTTTGAAATACATGGCCTGGATAACCCGGAAATAATAATATACACTGATCGCAGCACACACCACACCCAGTATCACCAGCCACAATACATGTCCATTGTTTATGGCAGCAGACAGCATGTAAAACTTTGCCATGAACCCAGCAGTGGCGGGGATGCCGGCCAGGGATAACAGAAAAACCGCATTGGTAGCCGCCAATACAGGATGCGTTTTTGCAAGTCCGTTAAAGCCTTCGAAAGTATAATCTTTCATTCTGATCAGAATGGCAAACACGCCGATCGTCGCCAGGCAATATGCAGCGGTATAAAATATCAACCCTTCTGAAGCTTTATTGTTCAATGCCACCAATGCAAACATCATAAATCCTGCCTGGGCTATGCTTGAATAGGCCAGCATCCGCTTTACACTCTGTTGAAATACGGCGGTAATATTTCCTACCAACAATGTGGCCGCAGTAATAATGGCAACGATCATCTGCCATTGTGGTTGCACATTACCAAAGCTGCCTGAGAAAAGCCTGATGAAAGCAATGAATGCAGCAGCTTTAACTATGGTAGACATGAAAGAAGTAAAAACTGTTGGAGCGCCATCATACACATCAGGCGTCCAGAAATGAAACGGTGCGGCAGATACTTTAAATGCCATTGAAAATAATAGTAATAATAAACCGGCAGACATTAACGGAGACAAGGTTTTTGCCCCATAACCGATCATGAAGTTTCCCTGCGCTCCATATATCAACGCAATGCCCATTAACATCAGGCCGGTAGAAAATGCACCCATCAGGAAATATTTCAGCGATGCCTCATTACTTTTGAGATTACGCTTATCGCTGCCAGTGAGAATATACAAAGGAATGGAAATAATTTCGATGCCAAGAAAAAGCATCAGCAAAGTATTGAAAGAAGAAGAAACACTTACCCCAACCAGTATAAAAAAGATAAGCGCATAGTATTCGGCGACGTGCACTCCTACTTTTTCCATATCCCTTCCTGAAAGCAAAACAAATAGTAACGTGCAGGCAAAAGCAATGGTATTAAACAGTAATCCGAAGCTATCAAAAACCAGCATATTATGTACGTTAAATTCGAAGAAACGGTTACCTCCTAATTCAAGCACATTACATACCACCAGCAACGCTAATCCTGTGAGGGCAATATACCTGATCACCGCACTGCGTTTGCTGAGGATCCCACTGAACATCATTATGACTCCCCAAATGGCCGATATTACAATTGCGTTCATATACTTGTTCTTCCTAAGGTTGTTTGCTAATCATTCGTGACAAAATAGATTCTACCGTACCCTGTGTAATCTCGAGAACAGGTTTTGGATACACACCTATAACTATAATTCCGACTACAATGATCACAAGGATCATTTTCTCATTCATCCGGATGTCTTTTGCCTCCGCCGTTAATGCATTTGTATTTCCGTATAATACTCTTTGTATCATATTCAACGTATAAATAGCCGATAAGATAATCGTGATTCCGGCTGAAGCCGTAAAAACAATATTGTATTTGGTGGCGGTTGAACTGAATATTCCGCTGAACATTAAAAATTCTCCTATGAAAGCGTTGGTCAATGGCAACGCCACATTGGCAAGGGAAATAATCACCAACAGGATTGCCAGGCCCGGCGCTTTTTGCGCCAGTCCTCCAAGCTCAGAAATTTTACGTGTTTTAAATTGCCTTTCTATTAATTCCACTACTATCCATAACCCGATAATATTGATGCCGTGGTTGAACATCTGGATCATCACTCCCTGCATACTAACGGTATTCGTAGCAAAGATGGCCAGGCACATCAGACCGATATGAGCAATCGAAGAGTAAGCGATCAATCTTTTAAGATCATCCTGTTGAATTGCGATCAAAGAGGCATAGATCATCCCTATGATGCATAGTGTTGAAACGCCATCACCCCATGCCCAACTGGCTGTAGGAAGAATAGGTACCAGCCATCGGATGACCCCGAACAAGCCCATCTTAACCATAATGCCACTCAATACCATTGTAGTAGCGGTGGGTGATTGCTCATATGTGTCGGGTTGCCATGTATGAAATGGGAAAATGGGCATTTTTACGGCGAATGCCGCAAAGAACAACCAGAACAGCCATAATTCTTCCTGGTTAGAGAGGTTTACGTTGTAAAATGAACTCAATGCAAAAGACTGATCCGGCGTTTTGGAATACAGGTAAATAATTCCAACCAGCATTAGTAAAGAAGCAATAAATGTATAAATGAAGAATTTGAATGTAACCGGAATTCTTCGCTCGCCTCCCCAGATGGAACAAAGAAAATAAGCAGGTATTAAGGCGAGTTCCCAAAAGAAATAGAATAACAGCGCATCGACCGATAAAAATACGCCCATCAGGCCGGCCTGACTCAGCAGCATTAATCCAAAAAAATGATTGGCCCTTATATAGGAACTCTTATAGGTAGCAATAAAAATGATAGGGAATGAAACGGCGGTGAGGAGTGATAAAAGTTTTCCTAAACCGTCGCCCCCCACTGCAAACCTACTACCGAGCGAAGGGATCCATTCTGCATTCGTATTCCATTGGTCGTTGGAAGTAAAATAAACCAATCCTGCAATCGAAACGATACAGGTAACGATGGATGAAAGCAACGCCCATGCCCGCGCAGAATTTCCATCTTTCAGAAAAAAAGAAATGCATCCACTCAATAAGGGTATCACTATCAGGAGAACAGGTATCATTGGTTTTGTTTCAATTTTAGTTCATGGAACAGGCGCTTTTCGTTTATACTGCTTGTTGCATTCCCGTTCAATGCTTAATGCTTCATGCTTCATGCTCAACGCTCAATCCTCAATTCTCAATTCTGAAATTGGCTAATCAGCTAATTGGCTAATTAGTTAGTCGGCTAATCAAAAAAAGAACTGTATCACAAAAAACACCAGAATACTAACTACCATCAATAGCACATAACTTCCCACCTGCCCGCTTTGTATCCATCTGATCTGCCTGCTTCCGTATTGTAACAGCCTTCCTATTCCATTCACGATCCAGTCAATGATATTTTTTTCAATGGTGCGGTTCAAAAATTTAGAAAATGTATTGATCGGCTTGATGATAATGGCCTGGTACAATTCATCAACATACCACTTGTTGGCCAGAAGTTTTCCGATCCCCGATTCGGCCGGCTTCAGTGCTTCAGGTTTTTTACTGAACCGGCTGATGGCGGCGAAGATGCCAATGACTGCAATGGCTACAGAAATACCCATCAACAAATATTCTGTATTGTGATCCAGATGATGTGCTTCTTTAAGTTTGTTTGATTCAGCAAATACCGGTGCGAGAAAATGCTCCAATGCATGCCCATTTTCCATAAAGACGGCAGGTATACCCACCAGGCCGCCAACCACCGCGAGGATTGCCAGCAGGATCAAAGGAATGGTCATGGTTACAGGGCTTTCATGCAAATGATGTTTTTGCTCTTCCGTACCCCTGAATTTTCCCAAGAAAGTAGAAGCATATAAGCGGAACATGTAGAATGCAGTGATCCCTGCTGTTAGTACACCAATAACCCAGTAAATAATATTTGAAGAAAAAGAGGCCGCCAGAATTTCATCTTTTGAAAAGAAACCGGAGAATGGAGGAATACCCGCAATGGCGATGCAGCCTAATAAAAATGTGAGATGAGTAACGGGCAGGTATTTTTTTAATCCTCCCATATTTCGGATATCCTGCTCATGGTGCATGGCATGAATAACCGAACCTGCGCCAAGGAATAACAATGCCTTAAAGAAGGCATGTGTCATAACATGAAACACAGCTCCTGTATAGGCGCCTACACCCAATGCCAGGAACATGTAGCCTAACTGGCTGACGGTTGAATAAGCAAGCACCTTTTTAATATCGTTCTGTTTTAATGCGATGGAAGCAGCAAATATTGCGGTAGCAAGACCAATAACCGCGACCACCGTTTGTGAAACCGGTGCCAGCGTATAAAGAATGTTGGATCTGGCAATCATGTAAATACCAGCCGTCACCATCGTGGCTGCATGGATCAATGCAGAAACCGGGGTAGGACCGGCCATGGCATCGGGCAACCAGGTATATAAAGGTATCTGTGCACTTTTGCCTGTTGCACCTACAAATAATAAAAGAGTGATGCCGGTTAATACCGCTACTGATGTTGTTGGAGCAGCTTCAAAAACATCTGCAAAATTTACAGATCCGAATTGTGCAATCATCCAGAATACCGCCAGCAGGAAACCCAGATCACCGATCCGGTTCATGATGAAAGCTTTTTTTGCAGCATTATTGTATTCTGTGTTCTTAAACCAATAACCTATCAGAAGATAGGAACACAGACCCACGCCCTCCCATCCGATGAACATGATCACATAATTACCACCCAGCACCAGCAGAAGCATAGAAAAAACGAACAAATTTAGATATGAGAAATAACGGGCGAAGTGATCATTTCTCTCTTCGTGCATGTAGGCAATGGAATATACATGAATGAGAAATCCCACTCCTGTAATGATCAGTAAGAATAAAGAAGATAGTTGATCGACCTGGAAAGAAAATGCAATGGACAGTTTTCCGGCATTGATAAAATCAAAAAGCGAAACGATGACAGGCCTGAAACTTTCCTGCTTTACTTCGAAAAAGATAAGCAGGCTTATAATAAATGACCCCAGTATCACTCCACTCCCAATGATACCGGTTAATGATTTGGATAATTTATTCCGGAACAACCCGTTTACAAGAAATCCTATAAAAGGCAACAAGGGAACTAAATAAACCAGTTTGCTCATAGTTTGAGTTGGGATACCAGACTGGATACTAGATATGGGATACTGGATACTGGACTCCAGAGACAGACAGCCTATTCGACTTCTGTATCCAGTATCCCATATCTAGTATCTAGTATTCGCGTCTGGCATCAATGTTTCAATCTGTTTAAAAAATTTATGTCTACCGAATGCACATTTCTATACATCATAACAATAATGGCCAGCCCAACGCTTACCTCAGCAGCAGCCACAACCATGATAAAGAATACAAACAATTGACCGTCTGTTCCTGCAGTGGGATTGCTTGCCTTCTGTGCCAGGTGATGCATTTTTGAAAAAGCAACCAGCAAGAGGTTCGCTGCATTTAACATCAACTCAACGCACATAAAAACAATGATGGCATTCCGGCGAGTTAAAACTCCCACTATCCCAATACAAAACAGGGCAATCGATAAAAATATATAGTATTCAATTTTCATATAAATCCAACCCCTAGAGGGGGCTTCTTTTAAAAAAATATACCCTCTCAAACATTAATTACAACTTTAGGGGGCCAGGGGTCAATCCCCTCTTTTCCCAATCACTACGGCCCCCACCATAGCACTTAAAAATAAAATACTGCTGATCTCAAAAGGAACAACATATTCGGTAAACAATACCTCACCCAGGTTTTGGATCAATCCTATATTTCCTTCATTGAACTGTGCTTGTTGGCCACGGATCTCTGCATTTTTTAGAGCGGCTACTAACACCAGTAGCAAACATCCCCCGGCTACGATCCCCGCCATTTTAAGCCAGCGGTTCTTTTTTGGTTCCGTATCCGCATTCAGATTCATCAGCATGATCACGAATAAAAACAATACCATGATCGCACCTGCATATACGATCAGGTTCACAATTCCCAGGAACTGTGCATTCATCAATATATAATGTCCGGAAATAGCAAAAAAAGTAATGATCAGCCAAAGTACACTATGAACTGCGTTCTTACTCACAACCACCATAATAGCACTGCCCAATGCCATTGCACTCAGGAAATAAAACAGAATTTCACTTATGTTCATACAGTCAGTTAGTTAGTCTATTGCTGCTCGTGTTGTGGTTTGTTTGCCCTGTTGCCCAATGCTTTTTTATACTCGACGGGATTCGTTTTAGGATGCGGGATCAATAGATCATCTTTTCCATAAATAAATCCCTTACGCTGGTAATTTGAGGGAGCAAAAGTTTCACTAAGGTAAATAGCATCCTTTGGACAAGCCTCTTCACACAAGCCGCAAAAAATGCAACGCAGCATATTGATCTCATACTTCGCTGCATATTTTTCCTCGCGATATAAATGCTCTTCTCCTTTCTTCCGCTCAGCTCCCTCCATGGTGATGGCTTCTGCCGGACAAGCTACCGCACATAAACCACAGGCCGTGCAGTTTTCACGACCTTCTTCATCCCTGTTCAATATTTGCAAACCGCGGAATACCGGGCTGAAAGGGCGTTTTTGTTCGGGGTAACTGATGGTCGCTTTCTTTTTAAAGATATGCCTGAAGGTGATCCACATCCCCTTCATAATGTTCCACATATAGAGCCTTTCCACCCAGGTCATAGGCTTGCGCTCTACCATCTTCGCTCTATTTGTTAGTGATTGCATTTTTTATTGTTTGGCTACCAACAGTATCGCTGGTATTAAATTGTTGCAAAAGTAATAGTTTGACTTTTGACATATCATTTTTACTTCTTCAGCCACAACACAACGGCTGCGGTAATCACCATGTTTAAAAGCGCCAACGGGATCAACCCTTTCCATCCCAGGTTCATCAATTGATCATACCGGAAACGCGGGATTGTCCAACGAACCCACATGAATAAGAAAATGAATAAAGCCACCTTTATGAACATTGTTCCACCCTGCAATAAGGCCATCCAGTTATAGCCGATATTTTTAACTAATTCGGTATCGTTCACAAATGGAATATCATATCCTCCCCAGAATAATGTAACCATCACGGCACTGCTGATGAACATATTGATATATTCAGCAAACAAATAGAATCCCAATTTCATGGAAGAATATTCCTGGTGGTATCCGAAGTTGAGTTCATTTTCTGCTTCGGGAAGGTCGAATGGTGTACGGTTGCATTCGGCAAATGCACAAACGAGGAAAATAAAGAAGCCTAAGGGCTGATACAAAACATTGTACCAGCCATCCAATTGCTGACCCATGATCACACTCATCTTCAATGAACCTGTCATCATCAATAAAGCGATGAGGGATAAGCCCATAGGCAATTCATAAGAAATCACCTGGGATGCGCCACGCATTGCAGCCAATAATGAAAACTTATTGTTAGAGGCCCATCCTCCAATCATGATCCCATATACACCCATACTTACCACACCGAAAATATAAAGTATTCCGATATTGATATCGGCAATCTGTAAACTCACATAGCGGTCTTGCCCGAATAACGTAAAATGAATTCTATCACCCCAGGGAATAACCGCAGAAGTCATCATTGCAGTGAGCATAGCCAGGCAGGGACCCAGTACAAATAGCATTTTATTGGATGTGTTGGGAATAATCTCTTCTTTCATGAAGAGTTTCAATCCATCTGCAAGTGGTTGGAAAAGACCAAAAGGACCGGCACGGTTCGGCCCGCGGCGATCTTGTATGATGGCTGCTACTTTACGCTCTGCATAAGTTTCATACATAGCAATGACAAGAGAAATAGAAACAATGCTAATGATGAGTATCATTTTTTCAACCACGAAACCCCAGTCCATTGCTAACAAATGCATCATATTTATTTAATGAGTCAGATTATACAATGATCATCCGCCTTGTTTACCACCTCAATATTTCATCCCTACGGAATCTAAAACATATCTTGCGTTGCCGCCTCAATTCTCAATTCTCAAATTGGCTAATCAGTTAATTGGCTAATTCTCACTCCTGCTTCTCTTCCTCACCAAATACATCACTCGTTGCCGGCCCCTCTATTTTCGACAATTGTATTTCAGGATCATTTACTTCACTTACCGTATGAATATCCATCAGCAGTCGTGGATTGCGTCCACCCATTACTGCTGGCAAAAATTCTTTTGGATTTACCGTGCCAACGTAATGGCCCTGAGAAATTACGGAGTGGCGGCTTACTACAGTTGGTCCTTCGATGATCCAGTCGCTGGTTTTCTTTTTTTGAAACCGGCAATCATTACAGATCCATTCTTCCACTTCACCCCACTGATTTTTTCTGGCAGTTACCCTGTATACTTCATCACCCCGATTCCACAATGTAACTTTGCCACTGCATTTCGGACAATCCCGGTGTGCATCCATCGGCTTAAGAAACCATACCCGGTTTTTAAAACGGAAGGTTCTGTCCGTCAATGCGCCAACCGGGCAAACGTCAATTACATTCCCTATAAAATCATTATGCAGGGCCTTTTCAATATAGGTCGCTATCTCCGAGTGATCCCCCCTGTCCAGAACACCGTGTTCTCTTTTTTCGGTTAACTGATCTGCTACAAATACACAGCGGTAACAAAGAATGCATCGTGTCATATGCAACTGTATGTAGGGACCGAGGTCATGCTTCTCAAATGTTCTTCTTTGAAACTCGTAACGTGTTCCTTCTTTTCCATGCTCATAGCTGAGATCCTGCAAATGACACTCACCGGCCTGGTCGCAGATCGGACAATCGAGCGGATGATTGATCAATAAAAATTCTACAACCCCATTTCTTGCATCGATCACCCTTTCACTGGTAATGCTTTTTACTACCATACCCTCCATCACGTTGGTCCGGCAACTGGCAACCAGCTTTGGCATAGGTCTGGGATCTGCGGTTGAGCCGGCAGTTACTTCTACCAGGCAGGTACGACACTTGCCACCGCTTCCCTGTAATTTGCTATAGTAGCACATTGCAGGTGGTACCACATCACCGCCGATAGAACGGGCGGCCTGCAGAATACTGGTGCCAGCCTCTACTTCAATCGTGATATTATCGATCGTTACTTTAAATATTTTTTTCTCGTCTGCCATATTTTATTCCTCGCAAAGGCGCAGAGGCGCAAAGTGTATCAACTTTGCAGCATTGCGCAACAATTTATGCTGTTACTGTCTGTAATGGATCGGCATAATGCGCCAACCCATAATTTCTTCTCTGGCTTTCATCCGGGTTCAATACATGCCATTCAAACTCATCCCTGAAATGCCTGATCGCGGCGGCAACAGGCCAGGCTGCCGCATCACCTAACGGGCAAATGGTATTGCCTTCGATCCGCCGCTGGATATCCCATAACAGGTCAATATCGGTTAGCTTTCCTTTACCGTACTCAATATTCTGTAAGATCTTTTCCATCCAGCCTGTACCTTCACGGCAGGGAGAACATTGTCCGCAACTTTCATGGCGATAGAATCTTGCCAATGTTAGTGTGTGACGAACCACGCACTGATCCTCATCCAAAACAATGAATCCACCCGAGCCCATCATTGAACCGGTAGCAAAACCACCATCGGCAAGACTTTCATAAGTCATCATCCGGGTTTCTCCCTTCGCTGTTTTTAATAGCAGATTGGCAGGAAGAATGGGAACGGATGAACCACCCGGTATACAAGCTTTTAACTTTTTACCATTTGCAATACCGCCACAATATTCATCGCCATAAATAAATTCTTCTACGGAAATGGTCATATCAATTTCATATACACCCGGTTTATTGATATTGCCACATGCAGAAAGCAATTTTGTACCAGTCGATTTGCCAATACCAATTTTGGCATACTCCTCACCACCCATATTGATGATGGGAACAATGGCTGCTAATGTTTCTACATTATTCACTACGGTGGGACAATCCCACAATCCTTTCACCGCCGGGAATGGAGGTTTGATTCTTGGATTTCCCCTTTTACCTTCTAAAGATTCGAGCAAGGCAGTTTCTTCGCCGCAGATATAGGCGCCTGCACCTCTTTGCACATAGATTTCACAATCGAAACCTGTGCCCAGGATGTTTTTCCCAAGCCAGTTATTGCTCTTTGCCTCGGCAATGGCCTTCTCGAGTATATCAACGATCCAGGCATATTCGCCACGGATATAAATATAAGTTCTGCCTGAACCCAACGCATACGATGAAACGATCAATCCTTCAATGAGTAAATGCGGAAGGAACTCCATCAGGTAACGATCCTTGAATGTTCCCGGCTCAGATTCATCAGCATTGCAAACAAGGTAACGCGGAACACCTTCAGGCTTCGCCAGGAAACTCCATTTCATTCCCGTAGGAAAACCGGCGCCACCCCGGCCGCGAAGACCGCTTTTCTTTACTTCTTCCACTACATCGGCAGGAGACATTTTAAACGCTTTCTCTACTGAAGCATAGCCACCGTTTTTACGGTACTCATCGTAGAAGCGTATACCCTCAATGTTTACTTTATCTATTAATACTTTTCTTGACATACCTTATTTAGTAAAGGACTTATTTGTTTGTATGAGGTTAACTCGTAACTTTTTTTCTTTGGTTTTCCCCGTTCAGTTTTTAAATTCTATCTGCCAATACACCGGATTTCAACCTCATATCTTATTCTTTAAAACCAGCCATTAGCATACGCATTGGATGTACTGTTCTTGTAAAAGGATTTAATACAAGCCCTATTGATTCCAGCGTGGTAGCTCCTAATAAAGGAGTATCTCCTTCTTCTCCATATACAACCGGAGCAGGCCCTCCTTCACCTTCATACTCAAAATACGCAGCGCTGACCCTTCTTTTTATAGAAGTTCCATCTGCCAGAAAAAAACTTACTTCTTTATAACGTTCAATATGCAGATCATCTACTATTTTTCCGGGAACAACACTATGTACCGCTCCACTGTTGATCAGAAATTCAGCATCAGCAAATTTTTCAGATTTGCGATGCTCTCTTACTCTTACTATGGCTGATGTTATTCCCACTCTTATTTTGTCGTATCACTATTGAACATCCAATTTATTCCAAACTTATCTGTTAGCATCCCGAACCTTGCTCCCCAGAAAGTATCCTGCAAGGGCATGGTGATCTCTCCTCCTTCACACAATGCGTTAAAAACATTGTCCATCGCGTTGAGATCTTTAAAATCTATACAGAGGTGAATATTACCTACGTTAGAAACCGGCTTCCCGGAACCATCTGAAGCCATAAAGGCAATGCCGTTTCCTTCAAAATTAGCATGCATTACCTTTTGTTTATCCTCGCTGATTGATTCAGCGGGCGACCCTTCATCCCTTGAAAGATTTTTTATTTCACCGCCAATTGTTTGTGCATAAAAGTTCAAGGCCTCTTCGCAATTGCCATTGAACATGAGGTAAGGTGTTAATTGCATATGACTGTTTTAACTTTTAGGAAGAATTTTGACAGCCTGCCTTGCCCATATGCGCCATATGCCTTTTTCCTTTTTCCAAACCTGCAAAATGGCCAGGTTTAAAGGGGTTTCGGTTCCGTTTTCTACACTGGTTGCCCGGAAATTATGGCGTACAATAGCCGTGTTTCCATCTATGTCTACACTCACTCTTTCGAGTGCGTTGTTTTTATATGTTGTTTTACTGGCAACAGCTTTCTGTACCATGGTTGGTTTGTCTTCTATATTTCCACCCGAATGGCCATAGCTTACTTTTGTACTGACCAGGTCGAGCAGTGCGATGCTGTCTTTTGTTTCAAATATGGCTTTACTCAATGCTTCAACCCTGTTCCATACCTGGGCATCACCGGAAGATTGGGCCAAAACAAGCGTTGAGATCAAAAAGGACAAACCGATAAATAGTGATTTTTTCATATGCTGTCATTAGTTATTAAGGGCTGCATTTTTCCTGCATTCTTCAATGATCTGATCAACTTTTTCTTTTGTAAGATGTTCCCTGAAAAATTTTCCAAGCTGCATCATAGGTGCATACCCGCAAGCGCCCAGGCACTCAACAGTTTTCAAGGTAAACATCCTGTCAGGTGTTGTTTCGCCAACACCAATATTTAGTTTTTCTTTTATATATTCAATGATCTGGTCACTACCATTCAACATGCATGGTCCTGTCTGGCAAACTTCAAATAAATATTTGCCAACAGGTTTCAGATTGTACATGCTGTAAAACGTTGCCACTTCATATACTTCTATCGGTTGTAACTGCAACAGGGAAGCAACATAGTCCATTGATTCCACACTTAACCATCCGCCAAATTCTTCCTGAGCCATATGTAACAGAGGTATCACTGCACTCTTCTGTTTACCCTCGGGGTAGCTGGCTATGATCCCTTTTACTTTCTCTAATTTATCATCTGAAAATTTAATCATACATACTTTTTGATTAGCCGATTAGCTAATTGGCAGATTAGCCGATTGGATACCTAGCAAATTTAAATTAACAGTTTTAATTAGCCGATTGGCTAGTTCGCATATTTAAATTGACCGTTTTAGCTAAGCGGATATGCCCATTGGCTAATCGGCTAATCAACCGTCCATTTCCCCCGCAATCAGGTTGAGCGAACTCAGGACGATCACGGCATCACTGAGCATGCTTCCTTTTACCAGTTCTTCAAATGCCTGGTAATACACAAAGCATGGCCTTCTGAAATGCAAGCGATACGGGGTGCGCCCGCCATCACTGATCAGGTAAAAACCCAATTCGCCATTCCCGCCCTCCACGCTACTGTATACCTCGCCTGGTGGAATATCAATTTCACCCATAATGATCTTGAAATGCCATATCAGCGCTTCCATTTTAGTATACACATCTTTTTTATCCGGTAAATAATATTCCGGAACGTCGGCATGGTATACTTCTGCTTCCGTCCCCTTAAACTCCTTTACTTTTTTATAGGCCTGCTCAATGATATGTAGCGATTGCCACATTTCCTGGTCGCGGACCAAATATCGATCATAACAATCACCGGTTGTTCCTACCGGGATGATAAAATCAAAATCTTCATAACTACTGTAAGGCGTATGAACCCTCACATCGTAGTCAACGCCTGCGGCACGCAAATTCGGACCGGTAAAACCATAGTTCAATGCTCTGTCGGCACTGATAGGACCGACACCCATCGTACGTTCCATGAATATGCGATTACGGGTGAAGAGATTTTCAAATTCCCTTAATACATCAGGATATTCTTTCAGGAATTTTTCTAATTTTTCAAAAGCGGTATTGGTAAAATTTCTTTCAAAGCCTCCGATTCGACCAATATTGGTTGTAAGTCGTGAGCCGCAAACCTCTTCATAGATTTCATAAATCAACTCGCGGTATTGCATCACATACAAGAAACCCGTATAGGCTCCCGTGTCAACACCTACAATGGAATTACAGATCAGGTGATCCGAAATACGGGCGAGTTCCATAATGATCACACGCAGATAATCCACCCGCTTGGGCAACGAAAGTCCTAAGAGCTTTTCGCAGGTAATATGCCAACCCATATTATTAATGGGAGATGAGCAATAGTTCAGCCGGTCGGTCAGCGGAGTGATCTGGTATAAAGGCCTCCTTTCGGCAATTTTTTCAAACGCCCGGTGTATGTAGCCAACGGTCTGCCTGGCAGATACGATGCGCTCACCATCCAATTCAAGTATATTCTGGAAAACTCCATGGGTAGCAGGGTGTGTAGGACCCAGATTCAAGGTCGTCGTCTGCTTCTCAATAGAGCCTTCCGGTAGTTTTATATGTTGATCAACCATAATCTCAAAATTTGATACATCGGCTATCGTTCAGCGCTTTCTCTCCGCCAGATTTGCAAATTAGCAGATTAGCCGATTACAATTTCATTTTCAAATTTGCTAATTTGCTAATTTTCACATTAGCCTCTTCCAAACATCTCATCATCTTTATCGATCCGTGTCTGTTCTTCCAATGGATACTCTTTGCGCATGGGGAAATAATCCATTTCATCAGCATTTAATATGCGGATGAGGTTAGGATGACCTACAAAATTAACCCCATAGAAATCGTATGTTTCTCTTTCCATCCAGTTGGCAGATGAGAACAGATTGGTTGCGGTGAATATCTCTGGTTGAATAATACCGGTAAACACTTTGAACCGGATACGAACATTATCAATAAGGTTGTGTAGATGATAAACTACTGCCAGTTCTCTCCCAGGTTGATTGGGATAATGTACAGCCTGCAGGTCAGTAAGAAAACGAAACTTCAATTCATTATCATCAAATAAAAACTGAAGGACCTTTAAATTAAGTTCTTTGGGTGCTTCGAATGTGAGCATTCCATAAGGTTCATCAAAACCAATTACCTGCCCTTCAAACTTCTCTATCAATCTTTGTTTAATCGTTTCGTTGCTGAGGGTCATATTTTAATTTGAGATTATTGTATCCCATAACTATTCATCAGATCTTTATATCTGTCACCATTTCTTCTCCTCAGGCTTTCATTTCCCACGAGCGTTTGGATTTTCATGAATCCATCGATCACTGCTTCGGGTCTGGGAGGACATCCGGGCACATATACATCTACGGGAATGATCTGATCGATTCCCTGCAGAACGCTGTAAGAGTCAAATATGCCGCCACTGCATGCACAGGCACCCATTGCAAGAACCCACCTGGGCTCGGCCATTTGAAGATAGACCTGTTTTACCACAGGGCCCATCTTCTTGGCGATCGTTCCCATTACCATCAGCAGGTCGCACTGACGGGGAGAAAAGCCTACCCGCTCACTACCAAATCGCGCAAAATCATAATGCGAGCCCATGGTAGCCATGAATTCAATCCCACAACAGGAAGTGGCAAAGGGCAAAGGCCAGATTGAATTTTGTCTTGCCAAACCAACAACTTTGTCTAGCCGGGTTGCAAAAAATCCTTCTCCGGTCAAACCTTCGGGACCTTCTTTGATCAGCTTGACATCATTTTCACCGCTTAGATTATATTGAACCGGACGCGCCATAATGATTTACTATTTAAGATTGAAGATGTAATAATGTAAACAGGTGACGCACATTAAAAGTTGATGTATAAAATATTAAATCTTCAATATTCAATTAAAAAACATTTCCTATTCTTCCCAGTTAAGGGCCCCTTTCTTGATAATATAGATAAATCCACACAGGAAAAAACCAACAAACATCAATACCGCAAAAAAACCATTCCATCCCAGTCCTCTGAAATTAACGGCATAGGGATAAAAAAAAATGACTTCCACATCAAACAGAACAAACAAAATTGCCACCAGAAAGTATTTGACTGCCATTGGCTGCCGTGCATTACCGACGCTCTCAATACCGCTTTCGAAATTGGTTAATTTGTCAGAAGTAGGTCTTTTGGGACCCAGAAAATGAGTTACGACCATCATTACCGCAATAAAGCCGATTGCGAATAGTAATTGTAGGGCAACAGGTAAATACCAAAATGAATTATCAGGATTTTGTGTTGCTGCTGAAACCTGCAAAAAATACATTGATAATTATTGATTTATTTGCAAAAATAGGATAGCATCCCCAATTTCCAACCCTGTGCAATTCAAAATCAAAAAATAAAAATCCCCTGCAGAAAGTTCTACAGGGGATCGTCTATATCTGTCTAATTTATTCTCTTTATTTTTTTACTGAAGTTTTAGGCTTGATCCCCGTTGAAGCTGTGGTTTTAGGTTTGGGCTTGGCTTGCTGCGGCGCAGGTCGTGCCGGCTTGTTCAAAATATCCTTGATTCTAATAGCATCGGGATTAGTAGGATCAATCGCTAAAACCCTGTCTAAATAGGTGATAGCTGCTGCCTTATCTTTCTTGATATCATTCTGATAAACGACAAGTTTAAAGAGCGCATTCAAAGCCTGCGTCTTGTATTTGGCAGAGTCTAATTGAATGGCCATGGTCGCCAGTTTATCATAAGGCTCGGCGGCTATACCAGAAGCCCAAGTAGTGTCCTGCGCTTCCCTACTTCTTGCACACCATAAATAACCGAATATCTCATTGGGGTACTTAGATTGGTACACTGTACAAAAAATGCTATCAGCAGTCTTGTACTCACCTGCCTGATAATTGGCATATCCCCAATTGTAGAGATCGTTCTGGTTAGGATTTTTGTCAATCCTATAAGCCACACCCAGCCAGTTTGCTTCCTCTTTCCGATTGCCCAGTCGTTTTGCAAGTGCAGCACCCTTTTGGATGAGTTTTACTTTATTCTCAACCACTGTATCTTTTTCTACCGCCATTTGAAGATTAACAAAGGCCTCCGGCTCGCTGCCCGGGATTTTCGAATTAATATTTGCAAGCTCTTCGTAATCTGCCGGTAGTATAGGCTCCTCACCGGGCTTCGCAAGGAAGGTTGTCATGGCTTGTTTAGCTACCTGCATATCTGCAAGCGTATCTGAGGTATAGGCAATTAACCTGTACATTCTGGGATTCACCTTGTCGCCAAACTGCGTAACCAAAGACTGCGCCTTATCCCTTGCTTCTCCGAATTTAGCAGAAGCATAGAGAAAGTCCGTTTTAAGGTATTCAACCTCAGGTCCCGGATCGGCATTTGCAATGAATTTATCCAAATAACCTGCAGCTTTGTTTACATCCCGGAAATAGTAATAATAGAAAAGCTCAAAATACCCCGGTTTGTAAGCAGGATCTAACTGAACTGCCGCTTCAAAAGCCGGTAAAAAATAATCGGGATTATTCTGGGTAAGGTACACCCGGCCGATCCTTGTTTTTGCGGATGCCATCTTGGGATCTAATGTAAGCGCTTTATTGTAAGAGGTCACTGCGTTACCACCATCAATAATTTTGCGGTAAGCGTCGCCCAGGATAATATACGTTTCGGGATCTTTAAAATTCTTTACCTGTGTAGCCAGATTTAATTTTTCGATGGCATAATTGGCATCGCCCGCTTTTGCCCTCACATTCGCCCTTCCTACTGCGTTTAATACATTGATATCTTTTCCTTTACTTACGGTAATCGCTGTTTCAAAACGCTGGCGGGCATCATTGGCTTTGCCTTCCATCAATTCAATTTGACCAATACCGGCAAGCAGCAATGGCGCATTGCCATTTGTTGCCAATGCTTTCTGGTAAAGATCTTTTGCGGCAACCGAGTCTTTATTCGGCATTTCAAGTAACGTTTGTCCTAACCAATATACAGCATCTATATTGTTCGGATTAGCAGCAAGGGTCTTCTCAAAGTTTTCCCTCGCGCTTTTATAACGTTCGTAATAAAGAAGTTTTCTGCCCTGATCTACGTTCTGAGCAAAAAGAATGTTGCCAATGACAACTGTGACTGTTAAGCTGAATAATCGTTTCATCATTGTCCCTGCTTATTTTTGAATTTATAAATGTAATAAAAAATAACCCGGTTTATTCTGAGATTTGTATATCACGCACCTCAAATCTCATTCTTGCAGGCAATAAATATGCCCTTTTGAAAATCAACTGACCTTTTTCATAGATGAGAAAATTCTTGAATCCGCTGCCAAGTCCCTCATAATTTTCCTTTAAAATATAATATAAAGGTCTTATCATAGGATAACGCGCCATGGCTATATTGGCCTGGTATGGTTTAACATAAGTACCCTGGCAACCATTGCATTCGATCGCTGCGATTTTAACTTTTTGCATGAAGCTGCTTTGCTGCGGGTCATCCTTATTCCCCGTCCAGCTAACACCGACCAACCCAATGACATCGGGATTATTAGACACATTATCAACCACAGCCTCACTGTTTTTAGCAGCAACGATATTCTTCGATAAAGGTGCACCCCGCAACAATGAATCTACGACATATCTGACAGTACTGGTTGCTGAGAGGCCATCTAATAATACCTTGTATTTATATCCGCTGGTCCCTTTAACCATTGAACGGATGTCTTCCATAGTGAATGCCGTATCAACAGACCGGTTATTTGTAATTACGGCAATTGCATCAAAAGCGATCGTTCCGAAAGAAGGTTTATAGCTCAGGGTATCGGTTAATATTTTCTCTTCTTTTTCTGAAAGACCCCGGGTAACGATAACCATCCGCACGCTATCCCGGTTCAAATCACGGAGGCATTCCGCCTCAGGCTTATACTGCACGATGATTTTTGCCTGGGGGAACTGGGATTCAAAAACTTTTATTTGTGAATCAATTACAGGTTTAAATGTCTCATCTACACTAATAAGTATGGTTCCACTAGTGGTGGTATCACGAATATCCGGCTGCGCCGCGTTTTTACAGCCCTGTAAAAAAATTACCAGCACGATGAAGAGGAATGCTGGCAAATTATTAAAAAAATGCAAAACCCAATTCTTTGTCATGGACGAAAATAATTTTTTCTAAATCCCCTGTAAATCCTAAAACCTCCGTACAATAAACACAGTGCGCCAAAAATATAGTTAAAGGGTGATGGTGGAAAGTCTATACTAACTCCAAGCTGTTGCGACAGTAAAAAAAAACCTCCCATCCCTGCGTATATAAAGCCCATTCCTATATCCATAATAGAACGCCGGTTAGAATAAGCTCTTCTACGTTTTAGTTCTAAATCGTCCATACTTAAATTTGAGCGTCGGGCAAGTTAAGAAATAAGCTGTAAAAGAAATCGCTCAAAAATAATTTTGGATTGTAACCGCATCAATGCTTATTCGTTTGCGTCGGATCCGGCAATGCCAGATAATGTTACCCGATCGAATTCATTTTGTGCGTGTCGTGCTCACTCTTCAGGTACATCAAATACAATCGGAAGCTTGAAGTAAACCTGTACATTTTCTCCGTTTTGCCTTCCTGGCTTCCATTTGGGCATTTTCCTCATCACCCTTAAAACTTCCTGCTCAAAAACTTCCCCATTTGTTTCAATAAATTGGATATTGGTGAGTTCGCCTTCTCTTCCCACGACAAATCGCACAAGAATTTTTATTTTTTGACCAGGTTCAAGCGCGTTGTCGGGCACCCGGAGATTTTTTGATAAAAACCTGATAAAGGCAGCCTGGCCACCCGGGAATTCAGGCATGATCTCAGCCACAACTAAAATTTCACTCTTGTCTTTTGGCGTTTCAACGGGAACTTTCTCAGTACCGGTTCCCTGCACCTCGGGCGCTGGCACATCGGAAATGGCTGGTTCACCGGTTTGTGTTTTTGAACCGATGAGTACATCATGATCCAACTCCTGAACGGTAGGAATGGTATCTGTTACAGGATCGCTGGTGATAACAAATGTCGGATTTCTGATGATTGGTATTTTTTGTTTAGGAGGTTCGACAGGAGCAGGTGGTTTAGTGACAGGAGGCGGAGCAATGACAACAGAATCTATTACTATGACAGAGCCTGAAGAATTGAATTTATTTCCTGACTGATTCCAGTAATTCATTAAAAATATTCCTGCTGCCAGCAACAAAACTCCCAACATGGCTTTCTTCATCCTTGCATCATACTCTTTACGCAAATTGTAAGCACCGTATTCCTTGTTGCGGTTTTCAAAAATAATATCGAGAATGTCCGCCTGCAGTATTAATTCCGGTTTCATGTTTTGGTTTTTAGTTGTTAAAAAATAAACCCTTAAAAAAATCACATCACCAATGACGATGATTAAAAGATCAAGAGAAATCTTACAATTAAAAACCTGCGCAGGTCCGATCATATGATGCAACGGTAATATCTATTCCATAACACATCATTTTAACTGCCAGTCGAAATTCACTTGTAACTGCCAACTCTCAATTATCTTTGCGCCCATGAATATTCTGATGGTATGTCTGGGGAATATTTGCCGGAGTCCATTAGCAGAAGGCATCTTACAGCACAAAGCCTGGAAAGCCGGCCTGCTGTGGAGCGTAGAAAGTGCCGGCACCAATGGATACCATACCGGCGATGCACCGCATCGTCTGTCTCAGAAAGTGGCTTCGATGAATGGCATCGATATTTGCAAACAAAGATCGCGGAGGTTTCGGGCGGATGATTTTGAAAAATTTGATAAGATCTACGCGATGGCTGGCGATGTAGTTGTAGAAATGAAAAGCATTGCAAAAAATAAGTTCGATCCCGAGAAAGTAGAGCTCTTGCTGAATGAATTGTATCCCGGGAAAAATATGGATGTTCCGGATCCCTGGTATGGACCCGAACCCGGTTATCACGATGTTTATAAATTGATCGATGCGGCCTGTGATAGTATCATCAACAAATATGCAATAACGAACAAAATGAGATTTTGAAGACTTATTGAAATTGATTCGTGGTGAATTTGAATTGATCGTGTCTTCCTTTGTGTCTTAGTGCCTTCGTGGCAACCCTTTTCGCCACGAAGGACACGAATTCTGGTTTTTTTATTGAAAGATCATTTAATACTCAGCAAAAAAAATGGCTAAACCCAGTTTACCGCAAGGCACAAGAGATTTCGGACCGGAGATCGTTCGTAAACGGCAATTTATTTTTAATACAATCCGTCATGTTTTTGAGATGTATGGGTTTCAGCCTCTGGAAACACCCGCTATGGAAAATATTGAAACGCTGATGGGAAAATATGGCGATGAAGGCGATAAACTGATATTTAAAATTCTAAATAACGGCCTGGATAATCCTGCCAAACAGCCGCAGATAAGGGAAGAATTTGAAAAAATATTTTCGGGAAAAAACACCAGCGCCATCACAGAAAGGGCATTGAGATACGATCTTACCATTCCATTTGCGCGATATGTGGCTATGAACCATGGCCAGCTCACGTTTCCGTTTAAGCGCTACCAGATACAACCGGTCTGGCGCGCCGACCGACCGCAAAAAGGCAGGTACCGCGAATTTTATCAATGTGATGCAGATGTGGTGGGAAGCAATGCCTTATTAAATGAAATAGAACTGGCATTTATCTATATTGAAGTATTTACGAGGTTGAAAATTCAGGGTTTCAGCTTACATATCAACAGCAGGAAAATTCTGTCTGCACTAGCCGAACTTTGCGGCGGGGCGGAAAAAATGATTGATATTACTATCGCGATCGATAAATTGGATAAGATCGGTTTAGACAAGGTAAAGGAAGAACTAACTCATCGGGGATTGAATAATGAACAAATCAAGACGATTGAAAAATACGTGTTGATAGAGGGATCGAATGAAGACAAGTTAAACCAGATAGCGCTTTTAACAGGGCATCTCGAATCAGGCAAAAATGGAATTCGTGAATTAGCATACATCATTGAAAATGTCCCGCCCACAATGGACAACCTGTCTACCGGGCAGGCTGGTTCAACGCTAACAGTTGACTTTACCTTAGCCCGCGGTCTGAATTATTACACCGGGATCATTTTTGAAGCGAAAGCACCACCAACTGTAAAGATAGGCAGCATAGGCGGCGGCGGACGTTACGATAATCTTACCGGTTTGTTTGGGATTCCTGACATTCCGGGTGTCGGGATTTCATTTGGCGTGGACCGGATCTACGATGTGATGGAAGAATTAGATCTTTTTCCGGAAGAAGTTCAGGCAGGTACACAGGTTTTATTCTTTAATCTCGGAGAAAAGGAAAGCAAAGAAGCCTTTAGACTAATGCAACAGCTTCGCGCTGAAAATATAGGGTGTGAGTTGTTTCATGAAAATGCAAAATTTGATAAACAATTTAAGTATGCCGTAAAGAAAAAAATCCCGCTGGCCATCATGATCGGTACGAAAGAAATGGAATCCCAAACCTGCATCATTAAAAATCTTAAAACCGGCAATCAACTTATAATAAAACAATCAGAAATAAAGGAAAAAATAATTGCATCGTTTGAGGCTTCTACAGGCGAAACGGTAACAATATGAGCTTCCGGTTTTTATTTTAAAATTCTAGTTGTTCCCAAATTACAGCGCTTTATGAGGCATTTCTCACCAACGGCCTGTTTCCGTTGCAATATTCGGGAAAATGTTCGTTTATTTGACCTCTTTAAACACACCTCTTTTTATGAAAAAAATATTTTGTTCTCTTTTGTTTTTAGCCGTAAGCGCTTTATTGATTGTTTCCTGTAAACAATCAAATAAGACAGGTGCTATGATCCCGAATGATGCAGCGGTTGTCATACATCTAAACGCAAATTCACTCAATTCCAAATTAAGCTGGGACGAGATAAAGCAAACCAACTGGTTCAAAGAAACCTATGCTGATGCCCCGGATTCATTGGCCAAAAAACTAATGGATGATCCCGCCAATTCAGGCATGGATATAAAATCTGATTTTATCTTCTTCCTGAAAAATCAGGGAAGTAATGGTTACATGGTATTTGAAGGTTTTGTAAAGGATGCAGCGACCTTTGAAGCGTTTAATAAAAAAGTATCAAATGATGCCGCCACTACCAGGGATGGTGAGTTTAGCAATATGAAACTTCCGGGCGGCGCAGTAGTTACCTGGAATAAAGAACGTTTTGTTTACGTGATCGATGCTCCTTATATGAATATGGGAAAAAGATTTTCGATGGAAGGTGGCAATTCTACCGAACCCTCCACCCTCAGCGCCGATACTTTGATGAAGATCAGCAAATCATTGTTTAGTCTGAAAAGCGATAACAGCCTTGGTGGCAATGAGAAATTCGGGGATATGATAAAAGAAGAAGGTGACTTGCATATGTGGATGAATTCCGAATATATGTACAATGGCTTTGGTGATGGCATGTTATCCATGATGAAGGTGAATACGCTGATCCAGGGAAATGTATCCGCAACCACAATCAATTTCGATAACGGAAGAATAGTAATGAAGTCTAAGGGCTATTATAATAAAGAACTCGCCAAAATTTTCGACAAATACCCTGCAAAAGAAATCGGTTCTGATATTGTGAACCGTATTCCTTCACAGAATGTAGTAGCGGCATTTGTGATGAATTATCCACCCGAAGGATTGAAGGAATTCATGAAAGTGATTGGCGTGGATGGTATGGTAAATGGATTTTTAGGCAAAGCTAATTATAGCATAGAAGAATTTATCAAAGCCAATAAAGGAGAAATCCTTATTGCGGTAACCGATTTCGCTGTCAATAACCGGACAGACACCATTCATGTTCCCAATGGCGAACCCATGACCCACAATCAATCAGGTCCGGAAGCAAAAGTGCTTTTTGCCACATCTATCAATGATAAAGCTGCTTTTGATAAGCTGATCGGCACTGTTAAAGCGCAGGGAGGTGAAGATATTGCACGCGGCATGCCGGAGATCACCTATAATCTAAACAATAATTGGTTCGCAGTAAGTAATTCTGCAGATCATGTTACCAAATTTCTGGCCGGTGGAAGTAACAACCACGCATTTGCAAGCAAGATCAGCGGCCACCCTTTTGGCGGGTATATCGATATTCAAAAGATCATGAAATCGACCGGGTCGGCCGTTAAAGACAGTAGCGAGATGATCGCATTTAATGCTTCTTTGCAAATGTGGCAGGATATCGTGATAACAGGTGGTGAATATAAAAATGGCGCATTATCCGGTGAATTTGAAGTGAACCTGGTAAATAAAAATACCAACAGCCTTAAACAATTGAATATGTATTTCGACCAGCTTTCAAAAACAATAAAAGCGAAACAGAAAAAATACGAAGAGTACCGGATGGACAGCTTACCTCCTGCTGTTGAAGTACCAACAACGGAAAACTGATTTATTTAACTCAATGATGATACACAATCGTGACCGGTGAAAGGTGAGACGTGAGAAAGGCTGAAAAATTCTCGCGCCTCACTTGTCACCTTTCACGATTAATCTTGTAATTTACCAGCCGCATCTTTACCATGTGATCTGTGGCTTTTTTTCAAACCTGCCAGTTCATGGATTTAAGCGTAGACGAAATTCTTCCAGACTATTTTGATGAATCCAGAAAAAATACTTCAGAGGTGTGGGGAAAGTCGTTGAACATTAAAAAAGGAGAGTATGTGAAAATAGTTGCGCCATCGGGAAGCGGCAAAACTTCATTGATACATTTTCTATATGGCATGCGCAACGAATACAACGGTAGTATCAGGTACGATAAGAGTGATATTAAAAAATTCGACATTGAGGATTTTACACGCTACCGAAAAGATCATATTAGTATTGTGTTCCAGGACCTGAGATTATTTCCTGAACAAACTGTTTGGGAGAACATAGAATTGAAACGTCAGCTCAACCCATTCCATCCTGCCGAACGGATCAAACAAATGGCAGAGATATTAGGCATCAGCGACAAGCTGGAATCTAAAAGCCGTACCTGTTCATATGGCGAGCAGCAGCGGATCGCCATTATCCGTTCACTCATGCAGCCATTTGATTTATTGTTGCTCGATGAGCCTTTCAGTCACCTCGATAATCAAAATTCGCAAAAAGCAATGCAGTTGATGTTGGAAGAAAGTGAAAAAAGGAATGCTGCAATCCTTTTCGCAGATCTTGAACGTATCGATTATTTTCCTTACCAGAAATTGTATCATTTATAAAATCAATCAGTGGCGTTAAGTTTTAAACATATCAGGCCGCTACTGCAAACCGGCACCAATGCGGCTTCACGCTGGTTATCGTATATCGGGCTGGGCATTGGTGTTTTATTATTGCTCTGTTCCATACAGATGTACATCAATATTCAGCAAATGCTGAAAGGGAACGTGGTACGTAAAGAGGGATCTGACTTTATTTCTATCACCAAAACTATCACCAATGAAACGATGGGGCAAACAGAAAAAAACCTGTTTCATAAAAATGATATTGACGAAGTAAAAGCAAAAAACTTCGTGGAAGATGTTTCTCCGCTATTGGCAAATCAGTTCAGGGTTCAATTGAGTGCGGGTGCCATCATCCCATTTAGCACAGACCTCTTCATAGAAACGCTCGACAATAATTTTATCGATACAATTCCTCCGAGTTTTACCTGGAAGGAAGGTCAGATCGATATCCCTCTCATTTTTTCATCGGATTTCCTGGAAATCTATAACGTATTTGCACCCGGGCAGGGATTGCCCCAGGTATCAGCAGAAACGGCTTCAGGAATTCCCATATTGATCACTTGTGAAGGAAATGGATTGAAACAAACTTTCAGGGCGAGAGTGGTAGCCTTAAGTGACCGGATCAATTCGGTATTGGTTCCAAAGACATTTTTGGATTGGGCCAATAAAACTTTCGGTAATAACAATGATATCAGTGCAAGCCGTTTGTACATTAAAACGAAAGATGCAAATAGTACTGAATTGCTGAATTTCCTTGATCAAAAAGATTACAAGGTCAATAAGGACAAAACAAAATTCGGCAGGGTAAAGCAGGTACTGCAGGGGATTTTCAGCGCACTGGGAATTTTTGGATTGCTGGTAGTTGTACTGGCACTCATGCTGTTTTCTTTCTACTTACAATTAGTAATTGCCAGGAGTAAAGATAATTTACAATTATTGATAACACTCGGCTATTCACCGGACTGGTTAAGTAAGAATGTATCGAGACAATTCATTCCCGTGTATGTAGGTATCGTATTGACGGCGCTTGCCACAACAGGCATCATTCAATTTTTGTTTCACCGGTTTGCGATGTATCAAAGACCAGAGATATCTTCCTTTGTACATTGGAGTATCGTTGCAACCGGCCTGGCATTGATGGCACTCTCCGTATTTACAAATTACCGGCTTATCC
>JACMLY010000123.1 GCA_014379345.1 Chitinophagaceae bacterium | reverse complement strand
GCTATGCATATGGGTATGGATGGGAATTTACAACAACTTCATTATCTGCCATCAGTTCCATTCAAACCATGGAACATAGTGGTGCCATACGGGCTTTTAGGGCGGTGATTTTTCGGATACCCTCTGAAAATAAATGTGTCATCCTGCTATCAAACTGCGCAAATCAATCAGGCTATAATTTATTCGAAAATGTATTGAGGATTTTTCGCGGTGGTAGTTGGGATATTCCGAAACAACTGTTAGCGGACACACTCTATAAAATTATCCGAAAAGGTGGTGTTGCTGAGTTATCAAAAGCGTATCACAATTTAAAATTTGCGGATTTCCCAACTTACAATTTCAGCACCGCTTCACTTGAGTTTTTGGGTGAACGATTGATGGTTTCACAAAACTATTCAGCCGCTGTTGCAGTCTTTCTATTAGCAGTAGATGAAGATCCTTCGTTTGCCTATGGCTATTTGTACCTGGGACGTGCATATGAAAAACTGGGTAGGGTTGATATTGCGATCAAGGCATATAAAAAAGCGATTACTGTAAACAAAACCTCCAGGGCGGCTAACGAAGCAGTTTTTCAGATCCGATATCTCCAAAGCAGGAAAGCAGTTCCGAAAAAGCATAAACAAAAGCCGTAAGGGAAATCCTCAAAAACAGTATCTTTTAACTAACTTATGGCAGGCAAAACCTTAAGCCATAATCCTCACGTGAAAAACCCTTTAACAAATGCTGCAAAAAAGGGAACGATAGCCGAATGATGACAAGCAAAACGCTTTAAAAGAATGGTGGTGAAAAGAACCCTCGCCGGATACTGACAAGCAAAACACACCTTGATATACAGAACCCTTAAAACTAAACCATGATAGATAGAAAAAACTTCAACTCTTCGAAGGTTCCAAGAATGACGGACGTATTTCCTCAAGCCGTGATAGCAGGTAATTTTATTTTTGTTTCAGGTACTACCGGCGTAAACCCAGAAACAGGGAAACTTTCAGAAAGTTTTGAAGAACAGGCCGCGCAGTCATTTCGAAATATAAAAACTATTTTGGAAGATGCCGGTGCCGGCATGGATCAGATTGTGAAAACTACCGTGTTTATGGTGACCGGTAATGATTTCAGCATTTTGAATAAGGTTTATGGAGAAGTCTTTCCCGCTAATGCCCCCGCGAGGAGCACGCCACAGGTAATGCCATTCCCCGCCGGAATTTTAATATCGGTAGAATGTATTGCAATGAAGAGTGTAGATCATAAATAATGTGTTGCAATGAAGAACGTGCTGTCATAAAGATATTATTTATAGTGAAGAATATATTTCCTTCAAGAACGTAATGCTGTGAAGAAAGTATCTACAATGAAGAATATATTTCCGTCAAGAACGTAGTGGTGTGAAGAAACTATCTACAAGGAAGAATATATTTCCGTCAAGAACGTAGTGGTGTGAAGAAACTATCTACAAGGAAGAATATATTTCCGTCAAGAACGTAGTGCTGTGAGGAAAGTATTTACAACGAAGAATGTTTTGCTGTAAAAAATGTATTATAATGAACAAGGAATTGCCATGAAGATTTTGTTGCAATGAAGAATGCTTTACAATGAAGAATGTTTTACAATGAAGAATGTTCTACAATGAAGACCTTGTTTCTATAAAAAAAACGTATTGCAGTGTACAATGTATTGCCATGAAGATTTTGTTGCATTGCGGAATATATTGCCATAAAGACTATAGTGCAAAGAAGAATGTATTTTCAATGAAATACGTGTTGTAATGAAATCGGGTTACAATAAGGAATGTGTCGCGATAAAACGTATTGCAATGAATTTTTTATCCAGGAGTTCATTTGAAGACATACAACCTATAAGGCCACCTGTTGCAAATTCTGGATTGCTGCTGATATCATTACGATGTTGTGCATAAATGTAAACCCAGGCTGTTTGAAAACCGAAATCGGTAAAGCTTGTAATTTTTAAAAAATGGATATTAAAACAACATGGGTTATGCCTGCAAAATGGATAATTGCGCTTTTGCTCGTAGTAATTCATTTATGCGTTTATTCACAGTCCAGAAAGAGATTGGTTAAGTTCGATACAACAGAGCTTGTTCTACAGAATGCCCGGATTGTTGATGTTATAAAAGGAACTGTTCTGGAAGGATATTCTGTGCTGGTATCCAATGGGAAAATCAGTAGTATTGGAAAAACAGGTTCGTTGAAAATTCCTGCTAATGCACAAGTGATCGATCTTTCCGGTCAAACAATTCTACCCGGATTAGTGATGCTTCATGAACACATGAACTACAATACCGGAGCTGGAATCTGGAACTTTCACCCAGTGAGCTTTCCAAAATTATTCCTGGCGGCAGGGGTTACAACGTTGCGGACGGCGGGTGCGGAAAATCCCATGTATGATCTAAACCTGAAACGCAGGATTGATAGCGGGTTTGCAGTGGGCCCCCGAATGTTTGTAACCGGCCCCATGTTTAATGACGCTTCCGGAGGTTTCCTTGGTGATTTTATCATTTCAAACTATGAAGATGGCCGTAAAGCAACGGCGTTCTGGGCAGAGAAAGGATGTACATCTTTCAAGGTTTATTCTGACATAAGCAGGGAGGCATTGCGGGGTGTGATCGATGAAGCACATAAAAGAGGTTTGCCGGTAACGGGACATTTGGGAAAGATGTCTTGTACTGATGCAATTAACCTGGGTATCGATAATATTGAACACAGTTTTGGATCATGCTCTTCCGACTTACAACTCAGTTTTGATACAACCTGGAGCATCAGACCCGATGACAAAAGTGTTAAAAATCTGGTTGATCTGATGTTGCGGAAAAAAGTTGTACTGACGGCTACCCCTTTTTCGAAAAATGACTTCGGAAATCCCGACTGGCTGGAATATTTGAGTTTGGATGAAAGGAAACGCATTGATGAAGCAATAACAAATCCCCCACCTTTTCTACCAAAAGAAGAAAACGAACGGCAATTAAGACCCCTGGAGAAAATTTTTATAAAAGCCGGAGGCCGGGTTGTATTGGGTGCTGATGCTGCAGACCTTGGGATGCTGCCAGGATTTCAGAATCACAACGTAATGATCACTATGGTCAAAGCCGGATGGAGTCCAATGGAAGTGATAAAAATGGCAACAATCGATGGGGCAACTTTTTTGAAGATTGAGAAAGTAACCGGGAGCATCGAGGTTGGAAAGATAGCCGACCTGGTAATTGTTCAGGGCAAGCCAGATCTAACAATAGAAGATAT
>JACMLY010000122.1 GCA_014379345.1 Chitinophagaceae bacterium | reverse complement strand
CTCAGATACCTCCTTCGTCGGCATGACAGGCGGGAGGGTTCTCTCAGATGCCTCCTTCGTCGGCATGACAGGGGAGGGTTCTCTCAGATGCCTCCTTCGTCGGCATGACAGGCGGGAGCGTTCTCTCAGATACCTCCGTCGTCGGCATGACAGGGGAGGGTTCTCTCAGATGCCTC
Source organism: Chitinophagaceae bacterium (assembly GCA_014379345.1). Lineage (GTDB taxonomy): Bacteria > Bacteroidota > Bacteroidia > Chitinophagales > Chitinophagaceae > Flavitalea. The sequence goes on along the minus strand of JACMLY010000122.1, from coordinate 98,482 downwards.
CTTCGTCGACATGACAGGCGGAGGGTTCTCTCAGATGCCTCCTTCGTCGACATGACAGGCGGAGGGTTCTCTCAGATGCCTCCTTCGTCGGCATGACAGGCGGGAGGGTTCTCTCAGATGCCTCCTTCGTCGGCATGACAGGGGGAGGGTTTGAAGGGATCATTACCTAACTAAGCAATGAAAGCAAATCCTTTTTTGTTACTGATTTGAGGATCGATGAATCCGTTCTTATCAGGTCGCCGGATAATTCTTTTTTTGATTCCTGCAGCTTCATGATCTTCTCTTCAATCGTTCCGGGACAGATCAGCCGGATGGCCATTACATTCTTTTTTTGTCCTATCCGGTAACTGCGATCAATGGCCTGATTCTCCACGGCAGGATTCCACCAGGGATCAATAAGATAGATATAATCAGCCGCGGTCAAATTTAAACCCGTGCCTCCGGCTTTCAGGCTGATCAGAAATACACGAACATTCTCATTGTTCTGAAAATTGTTCACTACCGATTCCCTGTTCCTGGTACTGCCTGTGAGATATTCATATTCTACACCCCTTTTCTTCAATTCTTTTTGTACAAGGTTAAGCATGGATACAAACTGAGAAAAGATCAAAATTTTATGCTCGTTTGCTTTAGACTCTATTTGCTCCATCAGCATTTCAATTTTGGAAGATGCATCTGCATAGAGTTTTTCATCTTCCAGCAGAACCGGTGAATTGCAGATCTGCCTTAATCTCATCAAGCCTTTTAAAACATGCATGGATGTTTTCTTAATTTCTTCTTCTTCTTTATCTGAAATAAATTCACGGAATTCTTTTTCATAACTATCATACACCTTGCGCTGTTCCGGTGCCATTTCACAATACAGAATCATCTCCGTTTTTTCCGGCAATTCTGTGGCTACCTGCTTTTTGGTCCTTCTTAAGATGAAGGGAGCTACTTTTTGCTGTAGCTCCATGGCGCGCATTCGTTCCTTGAACTTGTCAATGGGAATAGAATAAACATCTCTGAAATATTCCTTGCTGCCTAATAAACCGGGGCATGCAAAAGAAAGCTGACCATACAGATCCTGTGTGTTATTCTCAATAGGCGTACCTGTGATGACGACTTTGTTCCTCGATTGCAAAAGCCGTGCGGCCTGGTATCGCTGCGATTCAATGTTCTTTATATTTTGTGATTCATCGAGAAAAATATAATTGAACACATAATTCTTTAAATAGTTGATATCAGAAACAAGTGTTCCATAAGACGTGAGAATGATCTCATACCCGTCAAATAGCTCTGTTCCTTTTGTCCTGTCTGATCCGTGAACAGTATGAACCTTTATCGACGGTGCAAATTTCTGAACTTCGGCCCTCCAGTTAAATAGAAGTGAAGTTGGAACTACCAGCAGATTGGTATTCTGTTGTAATTTTTTTCTTTGCGATAAGATGAAGGCAATGACCTGGATTGATTTTCCCAAACCCATATCATCGGCGAGACAACCTCCGAAATTGTAATCGTCAAGGAAGTTCAACCAGTTTAATCCATGCTTCTGGTATTCACGGAGGGCTGCATTCAACGTTTCGGGGACCGTTATTTCCTCGATACCATCGAAGTTTGAAAACTTTGAATGAAATACTTCCAGCTCTTTTTTCACTTCGGTATCCAGAACCTCGGCGTCGTACATTTGGGCTACGGCAGAAAAATTTATTTTCGGTGTGATCAATGTTTCATTGATCATTTCACCGATCGAAAAATATTTAAAGAATTTTTCAATCCATTCTTCAGGAAGAATGCCAAGAGTACCATCATCGAGGTGAACGAATTTGCTTTTATTACGAATGGATTGTTTTAGCTGTTTCAATGAAACCTTTTTCTTTCCGAAGCGGACATCTATTTCTGTATTAAACCAGTTGGTACCACTGGTTACATGAATACTGACCTTTGCTTTGTTTTTATTTAGCTTGTTATCTTTTAATTTGTTAAAGCCCAGAACAGTAATGCCTTGCCTTTCCCATTCTTCAAAAGCATTCAGGAACCAGTCTTCATCCATAAACCGCTCTTTGTGCAGGTAGAAATATTTCAGGTCGGTTTGCAGTTGTTCTTCAAAATCGGGATGTTGCCTTAATAACAGGGAGGTAAATTGATTTTCTGCCTGGTCATTGCGCTTAACGGCGAACAGGTGGCCTTTATCATCGGTTCCATAAACCTGCCGCTTTGTAAGGATCGGGATGTCTGTATTCCCATATCGCATTACCGGGTCTATGATCACATATGTATTCAGATCAGATAGGTAGATCAGTCTTTCAGACGGTTTATTAAAATCTGATTCCTTTATTTGTTCTTCAGTGGCGGGTTGCAGATAGGAATAAAAAATATTGATCCTGTCTTCAAGCTTAGTCAATATGTTTTTTTGAAATTCATTATACTTTGCTTCGTGAATACGCAGTCCATTCGGATGTTTTTTAAAAAATTGAACGGGTTTAAGAAAATGAAAGTTGCCCATTAAATGAATGGTACCGCTAATTAAAAAAAAGTAATCATACAAAATCTTCAGCTCTTTCAACTTGTGCGGTTTACCATCGATCCTTATTTGAAGATTGACTTCATAAAAGTCTTCCCTCTTATCAACGAATAATTCAACTCCATCGATTACAGATCCTACTAAAACGGGTTGAACAGAACCCGCAACAATGTTTTCGGAAAATTCTGTATTGTGATAAAAAAAACGGAGGCGCAACGGATTTTTCAGAATCGCCTTTAAGGCTTCGACATCAGAAACAGATTTAACTGCTGTTGGATTATTTTGAAACCTGGTAAGTCCCGAAAAAAATTTAATCTCCGTAGGCTCGTCCTTTTTCCAAACGAAATCTAAAGGATTAGTAAGTATTAAGGGATTTTTTATTTTACCATCCTTCGTGATAGATGCTTCATAAAGCTCGATGCATAACTGTTTATAAAATCTGTATTGTCTTAACACAACAATCAGCTCGTTGTTTTCGCCGGAGCCAAGGTTATTGGGGATCGATTTTTCCTGGTTCGACAGCAATTGTTCCTGTAATGTGCCGACAGATTCTACATTGGTCATTACTTAATGATTATACCGGAATTGGAATGAGCCAGTTTAGGATTCCCATTTTCTATTAGAAGAGGTTCAATAATAAGTTTAACAGGAATGCCGGAGTCATTGAAGTGAAGGTATAGAATATCTGATAAAGCCTGGCGCACAAGCCATCCTATTGTGCGTATCTAATCTTGTAGAAACAAATCTGCAAAAGGCCATAGAACCCTTCTTAAATCCAGATACCATCGGCGTGCCACATCCCTCTTATCGACAGAATGGGAAACAAGTTCCCTCCTGTCATGCCGACGAAGGAGGCATCTGAGAGACTTAGTGCTTTAAATTTTAGATTATTATCAGACTCGCTAAAAATGCGATTCCCTGAGATGCAACGAAGCGCTCGGGTTCTTATCATAGCATCAAGATGCCACGTATTGAGAAATCTCATAACGTTTGTGCTAATTGTAAATAGCAGTCATTTCTCAATTTCAAAAGAATCCTTTTTACACCACCGTTCCTCCTATTATTCCGATAACTGTACATTTGCAAATTCCTGCTATAAAAATACGGCAGGTTACATATAAGAATCACATATTATGCCCTTTACTCTTGCTCATCCGGCAATCGTTTTACCGCTTCAGTATTTACCTAAAAAATGGATCTCGACAACGGCCCTCATTGTGGGCAGCGTGATGCCCGACTTTGAGGCTTTTATACGCATGTATGGCGAAAAAAGCCTCACGCATTCCTGGTTGGGGTTTTTCTGTTTTGGTTTGCCGGCCGGCTTACTGATAACCTTCCTGTTTCATAATATTATCAGAGATCCTTTAATTTCCAACCTTCCTTCATTTTTTCGTCGAAGGTTTTCACCTTTTATCAATTTCAACTGGAACAAAAGATTTATCAGCAGTTGGATGGTTATTATTTTATCCATGGTTATCGGAGGCGCATCTCATTTCTTCTGGGATAGCTTTTCACATTTTGATGGCTGGTTTATCAATATATTTCCCCAACTAAAAGGAAATATTTATTTCTCCGGCCGGGAATTGGAAATCCCTTTTCTGATCCAATACATCAACACATTAATTGGAGTTGTGGTCATAATCATTTTTATTCTGAAGCTGCCATGCGCAAAAAAAGAACGGTCAGAAGGTAATTTTATAAAATTCTGGTTACTGGTAATAGTGGCAGCGATCGTCATCTTTATCCCTAGAATAGTCTATATGCCCCATAACATTCTTGATGATTTACTCATTGCAATAATATCTTCTTTGTTATATAGCGTTACGCTGGCGTCAATTGTTTTTAAAAAAAAGCTTGCCTTGTAAATCCATCGTGCAATGCCGTTCAGATAAGAATATTGATATGAAGAATACCGTGTACCTCCGTGCCCTACCTCCCTTACCTCTGTGGTTAAATTTGGTCTTAATCAAAAGACCTCTTCTGATGCAAGGGTTTTTTAACCACAGAGGTAAGGGAGGTAGGGCACGGAGATATACAGTTTTTTTCGTTCAATGTACACTAGCAAGATCATTACTGATCGAAGAAACCCGTTCGAGTACGCTTTCCAGGAAAAAGATCACTTCTTCATTGTTTGATTCAAAAAAAATAGCGGTGTGCATGTTCATTTCGCCCTTAATATTTCCCTGAATATTTTTCAGCATGGAAGATCCCAGGTTTATACTTTGTTCGCCACTGATCGAACCATATTTACTTCTGATCGCTGCATTTGCACCCATATCTATCACTCCTCCGCCGCGGATAAACAATCTGGTTGCAGCGACTCCCGGATCAATTTCAAGTTGCTCGACATCGTTAACGGTTTGAAGAGTAAGTTTTGTGTGGTTACTTCCATTGGTCAATTCCATAAATTGAGGTAACCAGGCATTTGCCGGCGAATAGTAATATTGATATGAATTCAGAAGCGCGAGTATATCCGGTCTCGAAGATTGTATGCCCGGCAAGCAGATCTCAACTTTTTTGACAAACTCTTTCTCCGTAGCACCCATCCATGCATAAGGAAAGTAAATAATTTTAGGTGGGTTCGTGTGGTCACCAAATTTTTCATAGAGATTATGGGTGCAAAAGTCTAAAGAAGACCGAAGATTTTCCAGGAAATTTTTGATCTTCGCCGGTAGATCAATCGTAATCTTTTTATGTTCCGTACTTCTTGCATATTCTACTTTAAGAACATTGAATTCTGCTTTTGAATAGTCAATTAAATTTAAGGCATCAGCGAATGAATGCATATGATCTACACCGTTTGGTTAACTCAAGGTTTAAGTTACTCATTTCTGATCTGTCTGTTTTGGAATTCTATTCACATAGCTGATACTTACAATATGTTCAATTAAAATAATTCCATTAACTTGTTTGCTAACTTATGCAGGAATTTGACACGATCGTTATTGGATCCGGAGCAGGGGGATTGACAACGGCCCTTTGCCTGGCAAAAGCCGGACAAAAAGTGTTGGTTCTGGAGCAACATTATGTGCCGGGTGGATGGTGTCATAGCTTCTACCTCAACGGACACCGCTTCAGTCCAGGCGTTCATTATATTGGTATGCTTGATAAAGGAGAGTCTACCAGCAATTTGTATGAAAGCCTGGGAATTGCCAACGACCTGGTTTTTTTTAGAATGAATCCATCAGCCTACGAACATTGTTGGATCGGCGATGAACGTATAGATATGCCTGCGGGTATCGAAGAATTACGTGAGACTCTTACTAAGCGGTTTCCCGAAGAGAGAAAAGGATTGAAAAAATATTTGAAAGTGGTTCAGCAGGTGAGCCGTCAAATACAGCTAATCCCGAAAATGAATGGCTTCTGGGATAATATTACAATTCCTTTTCGAACTGCGCAGTTGGGTAAGTATGGACTATTCAGCCTGAAGAAAGTGATTGGCTGGCATATCAAAGACAGGCTTCTGCAAAAAGTGCTGAACGTGCAGTGCGGTGATCATGGCCTGCCACCGGCACAGGCTAGCTTTCCCTTACACTGCGCCGTTATGGATCATTATTTTAACGGCGGATTTTATCCTTCCGGCGGTGGAGCATCCATTGTAAAGGCCATGACCACGGCCATAAAAAAGCACGGCGGGGAAGTACGAACAGGAAATGGAGTGAAGCGTATATTAATCGAAGGAGAAAAAAAATGGAAGGCTGCCGGCGTTGAATTACAAAACGGCGAGATCATACATGCAAAAAGGGTTATCTCCAATGCCGATCCGGAAAAGACATATACTGAAATGGTAGGTATTAAATACTTAAGCAAATCACTGCAAAAAAAACTTCTCAAGACAAAATATTCCGTTACCTCGCTGTCGTTGTTTTTGACGGTGGAGATGGATGTTATCAAAGCAGGACTGGATTCCGGAAATATCTGGATGATGCGCAATAAAGACATGGATGAGCTATTCGGAGACATGAAAGCGACTGATATTTTAAAGGACGATGAATTTCCCGGGCTTTTTATCAGCTGTACCACTTTAAAAGATCCATTGAGCTTTAATGGAAGGCACCATACTATTGAGGCAATTACCTATCTCGGTTATGATGCATTCAAAGAATTTTCGCATTTGGATGATTATCATTCCGCAGCCTATTTGCAGTACAAGGATCGGATTTGTGAAAAATTACTGAACAGTCTTGAGAGAGTAGTTCCGGGAATCAGGGACCATATTGTGCAAATGGAGTTAGGCACTCCGATGACCAATGAATTCTATATCCGGTCTACCAGAGGCAGCGTATACGGTACCGAAAAAAATTTCTGGCAAACCGGTCCTTTCTCTTATCGTAATAAATCAGAAATAGAAAACCTGTATTTATGCGGTGCCAGTGTGTTGGCGCATGGCGTTGCCGGGGCCAGTTATTCAGGAGCACAAACTGCAGCAACGATCCTGAATTGCAAGATGGATGACTTATTAAAACCAGATCCTGATCAGAATATAAGAATTTATGAAGCAGAAGACTCCTCTGGCTGGCCGGAATGGATTCATCGTAAAATGAAGCGGAAAAAGGAAAGAAGTCAAAAGTCAGAATCCGGAATTCAGAATTCGGAGTACAGGATACAGGATAGATGATCATACGAATTTTGTTTATTAAGGTGTAAGGACATAGAGTTACAAGGCAAAAACCACTTGCTAAATCTTGCGCTGCTTGTTTTAATAAAATATAATAGATTTGCAAATTGTGATGAAGTATAGTGCCGTTCCATTTTCAAATTTGCTAATTGGCTAATTTGCTAATCGGCTAATCAACCTCCGCATATGATTTTCTAAGTTTGTCCTGCTCGCTGTTTAGTAACACACAGGATACCTTTATTTTCTTCTTTGTTAGGCCAGTCGGCCTGTTTTACCATTATTTATAGTAGTAATTTCAAAACAGCATTCAAATGTCTTCGAATCAAACCAAAACATATAGTATAGGTGATTATTTTTCGCTGATCTTTCGCGCCATTAAAGGCGAACAACAGGATTATACTACGGGTAGTATCCGTAGGGCTGTATTCATGCTGGCCATTCCAATGATCCTCGAGATGATGATGGAATCCGTATTTGCCGTAGTGGATTTGTACTTTGTCGGTCATCTTCCTAATAGCAATCATGCAATATCAACAGTAGGACTAACAGAATCCGTTCTGACTATTATCTATTCGTTAGCCATAGGCGTAAGCATGGCTGCTACGGCGATGGTTGCCCGCAGGATCGGGGAAAAAGATCCGGAGGCCGCAGCAAAAGCAGGCATGCAAGCCTTGTGGGTCGCCATGTTCATCACTGTATTGATCAGTATACCAGGATACATTTTCGCAGCTGATATTTTAAGGCTGATGGGGGCCGAACCGGAAACCGTTGCCATGGGCACCACTTATACGCGGATCATGATGGCTGGTAGTATTGTGATCATGCTATTGTTTCTGATCAATGGGATCTTCCGTGGCGCAGGAGATGCAGCCATGGCCATGAAAAGTTTGTGGCTGGCCAATATCTGTAACATCATTCTATGTCCTATTTTGATCCGCGGGCTTGGGCCTATTCCGGCTTTTGGTTTAACCGGTGCGGCCATGGCTACCACAATCGGTAGGGGAATCGGTGTTTGTTACCAGTTATACCATTTATTTTTTGGGACCAACCAGATGAAATTGTCGGTTCGACATTTAAAAATAGATTGGTCTATCATTAAATCCCTTGTTGGTATCGCCTCCCCGGGAACTTTTCAGTTCATCATCGGCTCATGCAGCTGGATCGTTCTTGCAAAACTGGTTGCGGATACAGGACATAGTGAAGCTTCTGCAGGTTATCAAACGGCGATACGCATTGTTATCTTTTTCATTTTGCCTGCCTGGGGAATGAGTAATGCTGCTGCAACGCTGGTGGGGCAAAATCTTGGAGCTAACCAGCCTGAAAGAGCCGAAGCTTCTGTGATAGCAACCGCCAAGTACAATACTATTTTTATGGCAATTGTTTCTGTTCTATTCCTTGCAGGCGCAGAGGCCATTGTATCACTGTTCACCAGCGAGCCGGCAGTAAAAGAGATAGCGGTTCAAGCTTTGCGTATCATCAGTTTCGGCTATGTTTTTTATGGTATAGGAATGGTGATGGCGAATGCCTTTAATGGTGCCGGTGATACCTGGACGCCAACGATCATCAATCTGTTCGGATTCTGGGTGCTCCAAATTCCACTTGCCTTATTACTCGCAAAAACCTTCGCTCTGGGGCCCACAGGTGTGTTTATTGCGATACCGATTGCAGAAACGGCAATCACTGTTGCAGCTTATACATTATTCAGAAGAGGGAAGTGGAAGAAAATAAAAATATGAAAGATGACTCATTGTGAATGGACAATATAACTCATACATTTCTCCTTTGTGTTTTAGTGTCTTCGTGGCTAAAAAAAATTGCCACAAAGACACTGAGACACAATGGAGCTCAATTGCGATGCGTATGGGTCAATGACTCCCTTGGATTATTGAAATCCGAATGAAATCTTATTACACCCAACGGTAAATTATTTTTTGGTTTTGAGACAGCCAGTTGTTTTATCACTATTTTTAATAAGACAACGCTAATACATGAACTACATTCCCAACAATATCATACGCCAGATTCTATTATTGCTGTTTATTGTACTACTCGGCATTATACTCTGGTCGCAGTTGAGCACATTTCTTCCGGCATTTCTGGGTGCTTACACATTGTATGTAATGATGAGAAAGTACATGTTCATGTTGCAGGCAAGGTACAAATGGAAAAGCGGACTGTGCGCTTTCCTGCTGATGCTTCTTTCGTTCCTGATCATTATGCTTCCGATTCTCGTATTGGTAAATATGATGTCGTCCAAAGTAGGTTTCGCCATTCAGCATTCATCGGAGGTACTAAAAGCTATCCAGGGTTTCATCGAGCGATACGAAAAAGCTTATAAAATAGATATTATAACAGATGCCAATATTCAGAAGGTTACCAACTGGGGCGCACAAACCCTGCCCCAGATCCTTGGTGCTACCTTAAGTACGGTGGTGACGATCGTAGTGATGTATTTCATTTTATTTTTTATGTTAACTGAAGGAAGAAAAATGGAATCGGCATTTTATGAATGGGTTCCTATTAAAGACGAGAACATCATCATGCTACGGAAGGATCTGAACCGGATGGTACTCTCAAATGCCATCGGCATTCCATTGATTGCCCTGGCGCAGGGAATAGTAGGCCTGATCGGTTACCTGATCATCGGTGTGCCCGAACCGATGTTCTGGTTCGTCATTACCTGCATTACCGGTATGCTTCCGGTGCTGGGTGCCGCACTGGCCTATATACCGCTTTCCCTGTTACTGTTCGCCAGTAATGATCCTGTTAAAGGAGCTATCGTACTCGCTTTTGGTCTTGCCATAATAGGCAGTGTCGACAATATTTTCCGTTTCTGGTTACAGAGAAAACTGGGTGATGTTCATCCATTGATCACCGTATTTGGAGTTATCATTGGAGTTAATCTGTTTGGTTTCATTGGCCTGATATTCGGACCGATCCTTATATCACTCTTCCTCCTGTTGCTGAAAGTGTATAGCATCGAATTCCGTCCCAACAAAAATGAGTTGAACAAACCCACCTGATAATAATCAGTTCTATTCCACTTCGCTAAGCATAATTGCTTAGGCTATTTATTTTAATTTTTACTCACAATAAAATAAATACGCTTTAACATTTGCATAGGTGAAAATGTGATAATATTTTGGAGTCGTTATCGTTTCAGAAATGCAAATGATAACCAGAAAAACCAGAATAATGTATTGCCCATTAAAATCCGTATCTACCTATATTGGTATACTTCTCATCGTATTATCCCCGATATTAATATCCGGCACCTCAAAGCAGGAGGCTTCTGTGATTGCGCCAGTTGTTGTTACAATAAGCGGCGCCACTCCCTCTATTAATATTTCAACTTCCGGCAAACTGTCTGCACAGGCTGATGCCTTATACGACAGCATGAAATTAAAACGTGCGGGTCTCAGCAAAAAAGCTTTTGAGTTTGCCTGGAAGGGTTATCAATACATGTTGAGCAGAAAATTATTAAGAAAAACGGATGTGCTTTCCATCTGCGATTTCAGTCAATCTTCACGAAGAAAGCGTTTGTATATTATTGACCTTGAGACCATGAAATTGCTGATCAATACCCATGTGGCCCACGGTCGTAATTCAGGCAACGAATTCGCAAAATTCTTTTCAAATAGCGAAGAAAGTCATAAAAGCAGCCTGGGCTTCTATGTAACACGCAACACCTATTGGGGAGGGCATGGACTGTCACTCCAAATTGAAGGACTGGAAAGAGGAATTAATGATAAAGCCAACGAAAGAAAAATTGTGGTACATGGATCGGATTATGTGGGTGACCGCTTTCTGCGTTCCAATCCTTTTAACGGAAGGAGTTTTGGTTGTCCTGCTGTGCCTTCAAAACTTACAACAAAAGTTATAAACACGATTAAAAACGGATCCTGCTTCTTCATATACCATCCAACAAAAAACTATATCAGTAAGTCACGGATATTAAACGGTTAGAGTGGACGTATAACTTCAGATGGTTTGAAGGTCGAAAAGTCTCAATATATAGGTTCGTACCCTATGATTGGGCTTTTCTTTTTTTAGGCAGAACGCAGGACGCTTAACGCAGAACGCTTAACGCGGAACGCTTAACACGCAATGCCAAATGATCCAATTTTTGACTTCTGGCGTGAAATACATGCTTTCCGCGTTAAGCGTTAAGCGTTTCGCGTTAAGCGTTCCGCGTTCCCGCGTATATTTGTACACAATCATGGCGAAGAAAAAGAAATCGAACATTGGCTGGAAGATTTTCATTGGATTGGGAATTGGCTGCATGGTAGCCATCCTCGGTGTTGTAATTTACGAATGGTGGCAGGCACGCAGGGCAAAATTTGTTAAATATGATGCATTCGGGATCGAGATCCCTACAAACTATAATATACATGGTATCGATGTATCGAAGTACCAGGATAGAATTGACTGGGAGAGCGTAAAAGGAATGAAAGTGGAGGATGTACAGATCAGCTTTGCATTTATTAAAGCAACAGAAGGAAATAATAACCGGGATATTTATTTTAAGAGGAACTGGAAACAATCTAAGGAAGCGATGCTTGCAAGAGGAGCATATCATTTTTTTGTTGCGAGCAGAAGTGGAAAGACACAGGCAGAAAATTTTATTAAGTGTGTTGATCTTGAACCCGGTGATCTTCCACCCGTATTGGATGTAGAACAAACAAATGGTGTTTCGGGTGATAAGCTACGCCAGCGGGTGAAAGAATGGCTGCTGACAGTAGAAAATCATTATGGGATCAAGCCGATCATTTATACCAATGTTGATTTCTATAAATATTATCTGAAAGACGAATTCGATTCTTATCCTTTATGGGTAGCGCATTATCTTCAAAAAGAAAAGCCACGTATCTACCGCGATTGGCATTTCTGGCAATACAGTGAATTGGGGAGAGTGAACGGGATCTATAGCAAAGTTGATTTCAATGTGTTTAATGGGGACTCAACCGAGTTCAGGAATTTATTGATTCAATAGCGATCAATTAGGTATGCCATACTTATATCAGACTGGCGTAGCATTTAGTAATTAAGTATGGCATACCTCATACCTTCGGGAAATGAGCAATATGGAAGATGATACCCGGCGATTCCTCAATAAAATAGTAACCACACTGGGATTGGGATTGTTATGGCTATTCATTAACATGACCATGGGAATATACAATGGCTGGTTTTTCTTCAGCCGCAAACCAACCATAGGTAATTACATTTTCTATGGCTGGGCAGCACTCAGTCTGATCGGTCTATTGATTATTTACAGAAGAATATGGAAAGAAAAATTTCCACACGGTTAATTAAACGCCGATGAACGCGAATTAGGAAGCGAATTGACGCTAAGGGGTGCAGCACCGAATTTAACCACAGAGGCATGCACAGAGGGGAGAACTGTATTCTATTTCGTGTATATCGAATCCGGAAAAAGCAATTGATTTTCTATACATGCAAGAAGTGAGTTCAGCACTTTTTGTATAGACTGCAAGGTGTCGGCATCAGAAACTTCACCTTTCTCATTCAATTTTGTACGGATAAAAGGGATCAGTAAAGTAGCGCCTTCGGCGATGCTTGATGATAGCGCTGTAAATATTTGCAATAAGGCAGCGTGTGCTTTTTCTCCCACCAGGGAAGCCGTAATGACAGCTACCGGTTTGTTGGTTAACTCACCCGAAGATACTGTCCAGTCAAGCGCATTTTTTAGAGAACCTGGCACACCGAAAGCATACTCCGGTGTACAAACAATAACTCCATGCACAGACAACAATAAATCCCGAAGCTCTTTTACAGCTGAAGAAGAATTCTCATCATCCAGCACGGGGTTGAAATGTGGCAAGCCTCCCAACCCTTCATACAAAATCACCTCCACATTTTCCGGAGCCATTGTGGTGATAGTTCGTAGTATATTCGTATTTGATGAATTGGTCCTGAAGCTTCCGGAAATAGCAAGGATTTTTATTTTATCTACCATTCATTCTGCATTAGAAACAAATGTCAATCATCGAATATCCTGAATTCCATATCCACCACTAATTCTTCGCATCCAATATCACCGGTGTATTCCCCTTACCCATGATAATAATTTTCGTATTTTGTGATTTTGCCAATTCCAGTTGTGCTTTGATGCTTTCGTATTGTAATTGTTTATCGGTTAATCCTTCACTCATGATGCGTTGATAATCGGCAATGCCCTGAGCCTCCACCCGTTTTCTTTCTGCCTCCTGTCTTTCTTTTTGCAGGATGAATTGCATTTTCTGCGCTTCCTGCTCGGCATTGATCTTTTGTTCAATCGTGGTTCTTACCGATTGCGGCAAAGTAATATTTCTCACCAGCAATTGTTCCAGTAAAAGTCCCCTTGATTTGAAATCACTTTCAATGCTTTTAAAGATCCGTTGCTGAAATTCATCGCGTTTTGTCGAATACAAGGCAATGGCTTCATAATACACGGCATTGTCGCGGATACGTGTTCTGGTGATAGGTCGAACAATTTTATCCTCATAGTCAATCCCCGTTTCACGAAGTAATCGGGGTGCATCGGTGGGTACTACCCTGTACAATACGGATAGATCGATCGTTACTTCCAGGCCATCTGTCGTTAATACCCGGATGGCATCATCTCCTGATTGAGCGCCTTCATCATGAATACCGCTCATTGTATAGTTCAATGTTTTTACATCCAGTTTTTCAACTTCGATCAAAGGATTGACAAAATGAAGTCCGCTTGTAAGCACATCGTTTTGCACTTTGCCAAATAGTTTTTTCACGCCAACCTGTCCTGCATCGACCTGAATAAAACAGGAAGTTAGTACTCCAACCACAATCAGGACCAACGCGATAATACGAACAGGCCTGCCAAATCGCTGAACTCCTTCCCGACCTTTGGAAATAACAATTCCTACAATAAAAATGATGAAACCAAAAATGATGAGTGCCATGTAATGTGAGATTAAGGGATGAAGAAGAAATAGAATACAGAATACAGAATACGGAATACGGAATTCAGAAGCTGAGGATTATAGTAAAAATAAAATAGCCGAGCTTCACTCACCATTCACCGCCTTAGCTACTATGGTCGGCAACGATCACCCATTCATTATTGATCTTACGGAATAGCAAGGTATAGTGTCCTTTCAGGTCGCCCACGCTTCGTTTCAAGAACCATTTTCCTACCACAAAATAATATTCGCTTGAAAGCATCTGCACTTTTATGATCTCGAATGCAAGTTTGCCCATTTTTGCCGTGTCGCTATAATTCTTTTTATAATTGTTCAATGTATTCTGGTAACCATAGGTAATTCCACTTTGTCCGATAAACATTAGAGAATCATTGCGCCAGTACCCTCTTACAAATTTATCCAGGTTACCCTCGTTCCAAAATTTGGTTTGATCGTCGAGAATTTGCAGGATTATTTTCTCATCCGATTGTGCGTTGATTGTTTGCCGAAATGTGAAGAAAAGAAACAATAAAAAAACCAGGCGCTTCATAGGCTGAAATTTCATTGATTCCCAATTTACATCAATTGCTTTGTATAATCAGGTCTATGTTCCTGCTATGTTTCTATGTTCCTATGGGGTGAAAAAATTTTACCCCATAGGAACATAGAAACATAGGAGAAACATAGCAAAGGGGAGTAAAAAAAAGCTGTTCATGCCGAACAGCTTTCGAAAAAAAATTTAGACCTATTTAGATCTGTAAGTTCTTCATATATGCCGCATCGGTTTCAACACTTTTAATGGGTGTGCTTCCTTCATATTTTTCCTGTTCAACAATATAATATTGCATGCCATTATCTTTAGCCACTTTGAGAACCGTAGGAAAATCGATAGAACCTGTTCCAAGATCACAGGATGCATCTCCTTCCTTCGGTGGTGCTGTTTTCATGCGGTCTTTAACATGGCATAAGCGGAAACGATTTGGATATTTTTTTAACCATGCAACAGGATCGGCTCCCGGTGTTACGACCCAAAAAATATCCATTTCAAAATCAACCGTTTCCGGGTTGGTATTTTGCATCAAAATATCCTGCGGCATTTGTCCATCCAGGGCTTCAAAAGTGTATCCATGGTTGTGATACGCAAATCTTAATCCGTTCTTTTTGCAGATATCTCCGAGCTTATTAAACTTGTCTGCATATTTCTTATAGTCATCAACCGTTTTCTGCGCGCCGATATAAGGAGAGATCAGGTACTTCATGCCTATTGCTCCGGCTTCAGCAGCTTTTTTCTCAAAATCCTTTTCGATATTACAATGAGTGGAAACCAGTTCCATTCCAAGATCATCCATGTATTTTTTGAAATCTGTATTTGTCATTCCCCAGTAAATTCCTTTAGGTCCTTCAAAACCTTCTACCTGCTTATAACCGAAAGCCGATACCTGTTTCAAAATCCCTTTGGGATCTTTTGGCAAATCATCGCGTAGCGAATACAACTGTAATCCAAATGAAGTTAATGGCTGGCCGGTAGCTACAGCTGTTGCAGTGGTATCTTTTCCTGTTGTGTCTGCACCATTGCCATCAGCGGGTTTGGTTTCATCATTACAAGCCAATCCGCCAATTGCAAATGAAGAGGCAAGCAGTCCGCCTGTCTTTAAAAACTTTCTGCGATCGTAGGTCATAGTTTTTATGATTAATGAATTAACAATCGTGAAACGTGAGGCGTGAGAAATTAGGAAATCTCACGCCATTAACCTGGCGTATGAATGCTAAAGTGCCCAGGCCTTATCTCCTTTCTTGTAAGGGATGCATGCTTCAAATCGACCCGGAGATTCAACATATCGCAGGGCTTTCGTGGCTCCTATCTCGGAAGTAAAGTAACCCAGTAGGGTAAGTTCTTTTATCATTCTGAAATAATGTTGCGGGTCTTCTTTCTTTTTATCCTTATTAAACTCTTTTTGTTCGTTATCCAGTTCTACCAACAGGTCATGGCGCTGTTGCGGCGTGCATTCCATAAAATAATTGTCGTTCTTCTTCTTGCAGGCATCCTGTAATTTTTGCATGCCTCCTGTAAATATTTTCTGGTCTGCCTCATCGTAACAATCCTTAACCATCACCGTCATGAATGTACCAACCGCTGCTGCTTTTGCACCCGGCGAAGAAGCAGTTGTAGGAAGAATAGTATCTGCTATTTCATCGAGGTAAGCAACGTCCTCAGGTTGAAAATCAAGGCCGGTCATTACTCTTTTATCGGCAGGCTTACATCCCTCCAGGAAAATATTGGCGCCAATCACGGTGCCTCCCAGTATCAGTGCAACCCTGGATAATGCGTCACGTCTGTTCATACATTATTATTTAGGCGTTTCCAATTAGAGATTTTGTTTTTTTAATTCATCTACCGCAAATGACGCAGCTCTTGCCGTTAATGCCATGTAAGTAAGTGATGGATTCTGGCAGGCAGCCGAGGTCATGCATGCGCCATCGGTAACAAAAACATTCGGTGCATCCCAAACCTGGTTATTCCTGTTCAATACCGATGTTTTTGGATCTCTTCCCATTCGGGCGGTTCCCATTTCATGAATCCCCATTCCCATTGTATAGCCATTGTCGAAAGTCTTGGCATCTTTTATACCTGCCGCCTCCAGCATTTCTTTGGCATCCTGCATCATATCATTCCGCATTTTCTTTTCATTCTCCCTGATCTCACAATCCATCGACAGCACGGGTAATCCCCATTTGTCTTTTTTATCTTTATCAAGGGATATTGTATTGTCATGATAGGGCAGGGTTTCTCCGAACGCAGTCATCCCGATCGTCCAGGCACCGGGTTCTGTTAAAGCATCTTTGTAATCGCCCCCAATACTCATTTCGGCCACATCTCTTCTCCAACCCTGCCGGCTTGCACCGCCCTGGTACCCGAATCCGCGGATATAATCACGTTTATCGCCGTTAACATTACGGAAACGCGGAATATATATTCCATTAGCCCGACGGCCATAGTAATATTTATCTTCATATCCTTCCGCTGTACCACCAGCGCCGCAACGGAAATGGTGGTCCATTACATTGTGGCCGAGTTCACCGCTGCTGCTTCCCAGACCACCGGGCCATATATCTGTCGCTGAATTAAACAATACCCAGGTTGAATTGAATGACGAGGCACAGAGAAAAACTATTTTTGAATTAAACGCATACGTTTTATTTGTTTCAGCATCCAACACTTCAACACCGGTAGCTCTTTTCTTATCCTTGTCATACAACAGTTTTGTTACAATAGAAAAAGGCCGTAAGGTTAGATTACCCGTTTTTACGGCTGCAGGTAATGTTGATGACTGGGTACTGAAATAAGCACCGAAAGGACAACCCAGCCAACATTTGTTGCGATACTGGCAAGCAGTTCTTCCCTGGTGCGCTACAGTGATATTAGCAACACGCCCAATGGTGATCAGGCGTTGGCCTTTGTAATGTTCCTTCACTCTTGCTGCCACATCTTTTTCTACACAATTCAGCTCCATCGGCGGCAAAAATTGTCCGTCTGGCAATTGCGGCAATCCATCTTTATTACCGCTGATGCCCGCAAATTTCTCAACATGATCATACCAGGGCGACATTTCATTATACCGAACCGGCCAGTCAATGGCGATGCCGTCTTTGGCATTGGCTTCAAAATCCATAGGGCTTAAGCGATAACTTTGCCGGCCCCACATTAGTGAACGTCCGCCCACCTGGTATCCCCGATACCAGTCAAAAGGTTTTTTTTCGGAATAAGGGCAGTCTTTATCGCTGGCCCAGTAATCGAGATTCACCTCATTCAAGGGATAATCTCGTTTAAGTACAGGATAATCATTGATCATTTGCTGTGTCCGTCCGCCACGATGTGGAAACTCCCATGACCCCTTTGTTGCATTTACATAATCTTTAATATGTACAAGATCACGACCACGTTCGAGCAATAAGACTTTCAGACCTTTTTCGGTTAATTCTTTCGCGGCCCAGCCTCCACTGATTCCTGAGCCAACTACGATTGCATCATATGTATTATCAGCCATAAAGAACCCTCCTAAGTCCCTCCACCAGCCGGCGAAAGGACTTTGATTGCGTTTTTTATAAATAAATTAATTAAGTAGATAGTCCGTTTTTTTAATTGTTCGCCTCAAAAAGAGGCAAGACCATAAACCTTCCGCCAGCTGGCGAAGAGGTTGGAGGGTAGTGGTTCACACATCACATATTCTTACTCCATCTTTCAATGCAGCGAGTTGCCCTTCCTTTTCTTTTGAAGTTGGAATGAACTCCTGGGCTACATATCCCTTAAACCCTGTTTCGAGAATAGCCTTTATAATGGCAGGATAATATAATTCCTGCGATTCATCGATCTCATGCCGACCCGGTACACCACCGGTATGGTAATGAGCAATGTACTGGTGATTGTCTTTGATCGTTCTGATCACATCGCCTTCATCGATCTGCATATGATAGATATCATACAACAGTTTGAAATTTTCTGAACCGATTCTTTTTGCCAGTTCAACCCCCCAGGCCGTTTTATCACACTGATAATCTTTGTGATTGATCTTGCTGTTCAGAAGTTCCATCACGATTATTACATTGTGTTTTTCCGCGAGACCGATGATCTGTTTCAAGCCATCTGTACAATTCTTCCATCCTGTTTCATCATCTTTGCCACGGCGTGCGCCGCTGAAGCAGATCAGATTTTTATATCCAGCCTGGGCCACTAAAGGAATTATTTCGGTGTAGCTTTTTATCAGCTCCGCATGAAACTTTGTATCATTCCAGCCATCATCGATGCCCAGGCCCGCACCATTGCACATGGAAGAATAAAGCCCATATTTTTTTAGCACGGGCCAATCCTTGGGACCTACAAGATCAATCGCTTTAAGACCGATTGCCTTTGAGGCTTCACAAAATTCTTCTAGGGGAATAGAATTATAACACCATCTGCAAGCAGAATGATTAACGTTTCCTTTCAAAGTAGTTGATTGATTTTTTTCCGGCGAAGAGAATGAAGATAGGAGGCCGGCCGAGCCTAGTGCAGCCGAACCTGCCACCAGGTTTTTAATGACTCCCCTTCTGGATGATTTGTTTGGCATACTGATCGTTGAGTTGAAATTACAAGGTACTTAAAAGTTGTCGTGTTTCTGGATACTAGATGCTAGATACTGGATACTGGATGCATCTAGCATCCAGTATCCAGTATCTAGCATCTCCAATTAAGCTCCCACAGGTGTTAGCTGCTGAACTTTTTTTCTGCCACGCATATAAAAAACCAGTCCGGTAAAAGCAACAATTAAAATGATTGGGATAACAAGGGTTGCATTTAAGATCTCGGGGCCGGCAGCTTTCTTTGCTTCATTTAATGCATTTGCCATATCGGATCCCGGAGCAGCTGCATTATACTCAGCAAGACTTGTTCCTCCGGGTAATTTACCTGTCAGTAATTTATCATAATGCCCTCCCATAAACATCATATACAGGGAAACTGCAAACATGCCCGCACCCCCCATCAGATTTAAACCCACAGCACCTGTTTTTGGCAAATTTTCTGCAATAAAGCCAAGCATGGTAGGCCAGAAATAACATACACCAATTCCAAATACCAACGCTCCCACGAAAAGCATATTTCCAGATGTATGTCCCAGCATATACAAACCCAGGGCAGCCAAAATAGAAGACATTAATAAAACGCCCTGTGGCGAAAAACGATGAACCACCGGCTCTGCCAGTCCACGACCAATCACCATAACACCTGTGGTGAGAGTAAGAACCAGTATCGCATTGTCAGTAACATTTCTTAATAATACATCAATCCACTGGCCTGTGAATAATTCCGTAATGGCTGTACCCAACATACAAATGATCATAAAAAGGAACAGCGGCTGCAATAAAGAAGAATACATTTCGCCAGTGGAAACACCAGCTGCCACTCTCTCAGTAACCGGGAATTTAAGTTTTGAAAATAAATAACCATATATAACGGTGGGGATCAACATAGTTGCTACCTGTATCTGCCAGGGCTCGAATCCACCAAAACCTCCTATACCGGCTTTGTTATACAAATACACAATTAACGTTCCCAGAAAAACACCGCCCGGAAACCACAAATGAAAATGGTTCAGCTTCGTTGTTTTGTTTTCGGGATACAATGCTGTGACCAGTGGGTTACAAGCTGCCTCAACAGTTCCGTTGGCAATACCAATAAACAGGGTGGAAATAAATAAAGACCAGAAAGGATCACCAAACTTTCCGGCAAAAATAGTAAGCAATATTCCTATGAGATGAAATACAAATGCAAGTACAAGAAGTCTTTTCATGCCAATAATATCAACCACCATTCCTCCAATAATTACAGCCAAGGGAAACCCCCAAAATGCGGTGGCTGCGATTGTTCCCAATTGGGTAGCTGTTAAATTAAAATCAGTGCCCCATTGACTTAACAGTCCGGCACGTATGCCGAAAGATAGAGATGTAACCAAAAGGGCTAAACAACTGGCCCAAAAAAGTTTGTCGCGTTGAATAGTTGCTTGCATGGCAAGTAAATTTTTAAATTTTTAAGATCGTTAGAATGAAGTGTAAGAGATCAGAGCTTGAATAATTTTGAAAAATGGAAGCTCAATAATAAAACACTTCCATTAAAATCGATTCATAAATGTAAATTTTTTTATTTTTAAACCGCATTCTTCTTTAACTTCCTTTTTACTTTCAAACAAAAATTCATGAACAGAAAACTACGCATGGGAATGGTGGGTGGAGGCAAAGACGCTTTCATCGGAGCCATTCACCGCATTGCTGCCAATATGGATGGATTGATAGAATTATCCTGTGGGGCGCTCAGTATAAATCCCGAAATAGCCGTTGATTCTGCACGGTCATTGTTTCTTGCTGAAGACCGAACCTACCTGACTTATGATGAAATGATCAAAAAAGAAAAGCAATTACCGGCAGAAAAAAGAATGGATTTTTTAACCATCGTTACTCCCAACTTCGCTCATTTTGCACCGGCCATGATGGCGTTGGATAATGGTTTTCATGTAGTCATTGAGAAGCCAATTACATTCACGCTGGATGAAGCAAAACAATTAAAACAAAAAGTGGATGAGACAGGTTTATTATTATGTCTTACCCATACGTACTCAGGTTACCCGATGGTAAAACAAGCAAGACATATGGCTCAAACGGGCGTGTTAGGAAAAATCAGAAAAGTGTACGTTGAGTACCCGCAAGGGTGGTTAAGCAAATTGACAGAACGGGAAGGAAACGCACAGGCGGCATGGAGAACAGATCCGAAAAAATCGGGGAAAAGTGGCTGTATGGGTGATATAGGAACCCATGCGGCACATTTGGCGGAATATATCACGGGATCAAAGATCACGGCATTATGTGCCGCTCTGAATATTATGGTAGAAGGAAGAGCCCTCGATGATGATGGAAATGTATTATTGAAATTTGACAATGGTGCATCAGGAGTTCTGATGGCATCACAGGTAGCAGCGGGCGAAGAAAACGCTTTAAAGATCCGCGTGTATGGAGAGAAAGGTGGTATTGAATGGGCACAACAGGAACCAAATTCACTAATTGTAAAATGGCTTGATCAGCCTTTGCAGATCCTACGGGCCGGTGCCAATTACGGCGATCGCTTGTCGAGCTTTGCTACTCAAAACTGTCGTACACCCGGTGGCCATCCGGAAGGATACCTTGAGGCGTTCGGGAATATCTACCGCAATTTTGCATTGACATTATCAGCAAGGATCGATGGTAAAGAAGCTTCGAAAGAAAATCTTGATTTTCCAAGAGTAGAGGAAGGCATCCGGGGAATGGCGTTTATAGATAATGTTGTGGCCTCTTCCCAATCGTCGCAAAAATGGACTGAATATACCCTCTAAATCTTCCTAAAAGGAGACTTGGGTCAGGTGATGATTAGTGTTGATTTCTCTTGGTTAATTTGTGATACCGATCTCCAAAGAGAATCTGATCTGGAAAATGTAGGCTGCACGATTATTCGATTCACAAATGATCAGGTATTAAAAAATTTGGAATTCGTTTTACACAAAATTCAATCATTCGTAGAAAACGATTTAAGAAACCAAACCGATAATTAAAAATAAGCCTCCCTTTAGGGAGGTTTGGAGGGTTAATCATGCAAACGATCAAGGGCCCTGGGATTTTTCTTGCGCAATTCATGGGCGATGCCGCGCCATTCAATTCATTGAAGTCAATTTGTCAATGGGCGAAGAGTATAGGTTTTGTAGGAGTTCAGATACCCAGTTGGGATGCAAGATGTATCGACCTCAAAAAAGCTGCGGAAAGCAAAACCTATGCAGAAGAAATTCAGGGTATTGTTCACGAAGCCGGGATGGTGATCACTGAACTGTCAACCCATTTGCAGGGACAACTGGTGGCAGTGCATCCCGCGTACGATACCCTGTTCGATGGATTTGCGCCCGAAAATGTCCGCAACAATCCAAAAGCAAGAACCGAATGGGCGGTTCAACAGTTAAGATATGGTGCAAAAGCATCACAACATTTGGGGTTGAATGCCCACGCTACATTCAGCGGCGCCCTGCTCTGGCCTACGGTATATCCGTGGCCCCAACGTCCAGCCGGGCTCGTGGAAACAGGATTCAAAGAATTAGCCAACCGATGGCTGCCCATATTAAATTATTTTGATGAATGTGGCGTGGATCTTTGCTACGAAGTGCACCCTGGTGAAGATCTTCACGATGGTATTTCGTACGAAATGTTTTTGGAGCAAACAGGCAATCATTCAAGGGCCTGCCTTTTATATGATCCAAGTCATTTTGTATTGCAATGCCTGGATTACCTTGAATACATCGACAACTACCATGAGCGGATCCGAATGTTCCATGTAAAAGATGCGGAATTCAATCCTACCGGCAAGCAAGGGGTTTATGGAGGATACCAAAGCTGGATCAACCGTGCCGGCCGTTTTCGTTCGCTCGGCGATGGCCAGGTTGATTTCAAGTCTGTGTTCAGCAAACTTTCTGCATATGATTATAAAGGATGGGCCGTAATGGAATGGGAATGTTGTATCAAGCACCCTGAAGATGGAGCAAAAGAAGGCTCGGTATTTATTAAAAACAATATCATCCGTGTAACGGAAAAAGCATTTGATGATTTTGCCGGAACGGGAAGCGATGAAAATTTCAACCGCTCTGTTTTAGGATTGAAGTAACTTGCTGCTGGTCAGATCGGGACGATCAGACCGAAAATTCCAAACTAATATTTAAACAAATGAAAAAGTTTCTAATTGTTTTTGCTGTCAGTGCCTTCGTCTTTGCATGTAACTCTTCAGATGATCAAAAACCGGCGGATGAAAAAAACGCTGATACTGTTGCTGTTACTCCGGCCATTACAAACGAAAGAGGACTTGAACTGATCGGTGCCAGTGATTGCACTACCTGCCATGGGATTGATAAAAAAGTAATTGGTCCGGCTTATACGGATGTTGCCCAAAAATATGAGAACACGCCGGCAGTGATAGATACGCTTGTGAATAAGGTCATAAATGGGGGTTCGGGAAATTGGGGCAATATTGCTATGGCTCCTCATCCAACCATACCAGAAGCAGATGCGCGTGAAATGGTTAAGTATATTATGTCGCTGAAAAAATAATGGAATAATGAATAGGATGTTGTTCCTGTATTTTTTTTATGTTTTCCTTCCATTCATCCACATGTCACAAAACAACACAAAAGGTAACCGGGCCTGCATTCATTGACATCGCTTTCAAATATGATTCTACAGAGACGAACATCAACAGGCTAATCAAAAAAATAAAAAGCGGGGCAAAAGGTGTTTGGGATTTGGTCCCTATGACCCCTCACCCGGACTTAGCTGAACCGGATGCAAGAGAGATCGTGAAATATATCCTATCATAAAAAAATTTATAGCATGAACCGTTTACTCTTTACAGCTTCTTTCTGCTTATTGTTTGCTTGTGGCACAACCCAACAGTCATCAGTGAGTAGTACAACGCACAATAATCTTACAAATAAAGCAAAGGAAGAAGGGTGGAGATTATTGTTCGATGGAACCACAAAAAATGGCTGGCATGTTTTCAACAACAAAACCGACGGGTCTGCCTGGAGGGTAGCTGACGGAACCCTATTCCTTGATCCAAAAGCAAGGGGTCCGAAAGGTGAAGGCGGAGGTGATATTATTACCGAAGAGGCTTTCGAAAATTTTCATTTAAAACTCGACTGGAAATTAGATTCTGCAGGCAATAGTGGTGTTGTGATACAGGCACAGGAAGATCCGAAATATCGTTATCCCTGGGTCACGGGTCCCGAAATCCAGATCATTGATAATAACGCACATCCTGATGCAAAAAATAAAGAGCATCGTGCGGGTGATTTATATGACCTGGTGGCCGGCACGCCGGAAACCGTAAAACCTATTGGGGAATGGAATTCGATGGAGATTGTACAAAACAATGGCAAACTCGACCTGTTCCAGAACGGTGTAAAGGTGGTATCGACCACTCAATGGGATGATAACTGGTCGAAATTGATTGTTGAAAGCAAATTCAAATCGATGGCCGATTTCGGCAAGTTCCGCAAAGGAAAGATAGCTTTACAGGATCATGGAAATCCTGTTTGGTTCCGAAATATCATGATCAAATCTTTATAACTTAAACGATTGTATGAAATCATCATTATTAGTTATTGGAATTGTTTTGGTATGCAGTTGTCAATCGACGCCTGAACCTGAACAAAATCCTTCACCATCAAACGATACGACTGTGACCGCAACCACTGCTCCTGCTACCGACAATTCACTGAGCTCCGCTGAACAAACAGATGGCTGGCAATTGTTATTCGACGGAAAAACAAAAAACGGATGGCATGTATACAATAATAAAACGGATGGCGCTGCATGGATTGTCGCCGATGGAACATTGTCGCTGGCTCCCAAAGAAAAAAAGGATGGAAAGACTGTTGGCGGAGGCGATCTTGTAACCGCAGAAGAGTATGAAAATTATCATCTCAGCCTCGAATGGAAACTTGATACGGGGGGCAACAGCGGTGTGATTTTCCTGGTAAAAGAAGAACCAAAATACGAAAACACTTATCATACCGGTCCTGAAATGCAGGTGCTCGATAACGAAAGGCATAAGGATGCGAAGATTAATAAGCATCGTGCCGGCGACCTGTATGATCTTGTGAGCAGCTCTCCCGAAACAGTAAAGAAAGCAGGTGAATGGAACAAGGCAGAAATCATCTCTAACAAAGGAGCACTCGAATTCAGGTTGAATGATACAAAAGTATTGTCGACCACATTATTTGATGATA
Source organism: Chitinophagaceae bacterium (assembly GCA_014379345.1). Classification (GTDB taxonomy): domain Bacteria; phylum Bacteroidota; class Bacteroidia; order Chitinophagales; family Chitinophagaceae; genus Flavitalea. The sequence goes on along the minus strand of JACMLY010000122.1, from coordinate 73,093 downwards.
ACTGGAAGAAGATGTTAGCCGGTAGCAAGTTTAAACAGTGGCCCGATTTCGGCACATTTAAATCGGGAAAAATTGCCCTGCAAGATCATGGAGATCCTGTCTGGTACCGAAATATCAAGATCAGAAAATTGTAATCGAAGAAATATTTTATCCAACCTCAATTCAACTAACAAATTCTATGTTCCTTCTATGTTTCTATGATCCTATGTGGTAAATTGACTGTAATCAGGTAATCTTCAAAACTGTGCAAGAGCTTTTTACCACATAGGATCATAGAAACATAGAAAGAACATAGAAAAATTATTGTCCGCTTATCTCTTTTAGCAATGGCAGCATCCATTCGGCTTTTTTCAAAACCAGTTCATATGCTCTTTGCATGGATTCTTCTTCTGCCAATGATCCATCATTGATTTCAACGGCGAGAGACACACCCCATTGTTTCCATTCAGACTCTTTCAATTCCAATTTTCCGCATATAGCCGCGATGGGGATGTTCCTGTTTTTTGCCATAGAAATAATAGCATGTACAGTTTTTCCAAGTAAACTTTGTCTGTCAATTTTTCCTTCTCCGGTAATGATCATATCGGCATCACCTATCGTTTTTTCAATTTTACTTGCTGTAAGGATGAGATGCGTTCCCTCAACGATATTCACTGGCAGGAAGGCCATTAATCCGGCAGCAATACCCCCCGCGGCGCCTGCGCCTGCAAAACCAGAGACATCTTTTCCTGTTTGTTGTAGTACCACATCGGCAAATTGTTTTAGTCCTTTATCCAGCAACACAACCTGCTCGGGATTTGCACCTTTTTGTGGAGAAAAAATGGTTGCCGCACCTTCGGGGCCATACAATGGGTTGTTTACGTCGCAGGCTATTTCAATATGCACAGCCGGCAGCGTATCCGGTGGAATTATTTTTTTAATCTGTACAAGTGATTGCCCGCATGGCATCAGCGGGTTACCATGGTTATCAATAAATGTAAAGCCCAGAGCAGACAGTATACCAATACCTGCATCGTTGGTTGCGCTACCCCCTATCCCGAGAATAATCTTTTTGGCGCCTTTTCGGATCGCATACCGGATTTGCAAACCGGTGCCATAGGTAGAAGTGATCAAAGGATTGCGTTCATGTGTCTGCAACATAGCAAGGCCACTACAGGAAGCGAGTTCAATAATGGCTGAATAGTCTTCGGCATTTGATTCATAAAAAGATGAAATATTCCTACCCAATGCATCCACCGACACAACCTCTTCCGAAACCGTGCCGGTATAATATTTCATGATCCCGGCAAATCCGTCACCTCCATCTGCCATTGGGAAAACTGATACTTCCGTCTTTTTATCGGCCAAAAGTATTCCTTCCCTGATTGCAGAGCAAACTTCAAAGCTGGTAAGGCTACCCTTGAATTTATCCGGAGCAATAATAATCTTCATTCAATGAGTTCTGATGTATAAGGCAAAAGTTTTTCATTTACCGGTTGTATGATCCGTGTTCTGAGCCTGTCGAAGAATCCGTGGCAAAACCCTGCATTTGAGTATTTCCATTAACACAGGCTTCATGATGTGGTAATATTCCCTTAACAATTATACATAGTTATTAGCGCAAATTTGTGATCTATAAAATAATCAAGTTTATGAAGTTAAAACATCAAATCGCCGCGGCCACCGTGGGCCTGTCGTTATGTTTTGCCAGTTGTGAAAAGTTTAAGGAATATTTACCCGGGCACGGTAATCCGGGAGAGAATAGAGTCGTTCTTAAAGACTACTCTGTAAATCCGGCATTGGTTAAAATGTTTCCTGCATATAATAGTGTGGGAATTAATACGCTGATCAGTAGCGACGACGTATTGAGCGAATCCCCTAAATTTATTTTCGGTGCCCAGCCGGATGGTGCGGGACTTTTGAAAAATCCATCCGGAGAGGGATATGTATTGATCGACAACCATGAGATACTACGGGGCGTGTCCAGGGTATATCTTAATAAAAATTTCAAGCCTGTTAAAGGGGAATACATTGTTGATGGTGATGGCGGTCAATGGAGATTGTGTTCTGCAACAATGGCAACACCTGAAGAACACGGATTCGGTCCTGTTTTTCTAACCGCGGGTGAAAGCGGCGCCGATTCAAGGGTACATGCAATCAATCCTTTTGGTTCTGTAGAAGATAAAAAAAGAACCGATCGTGTACTACCCGCTTTAGGTAGAGCAAGCATGGAAAATGCAGTGCCATTACCAAAAGATGCATATCCCGGTAAAACAGTGGTCATGATCGGAGAAGATGAGGGAAATGGTCAGCTCGTCATGTATGTATCAAATACTGTAGGAGATCTTGCGAATGGTAAATTGTACTTCCTGCGCCGCAGAGATCTGAATCCGGTAGAAACAGATAATGTAAAAGGGAAAAAATATGAAGTGGAGTTTGTAGAAATAACCAATGCTTCTACAGCAACAGGAGCAGAAATTGCACAACAGTCGATTGATAAAAAAGCCATACAGTTTGCAAGGGTTGAGGACCTTGATTATCGCAAAGGAGGCGGGGATAAAAGCCGTGAGTTTTACTTTGTTGCCACAGGTCTGGCCAACACGATCGGTAAAACCATGTGGGGTAGAATGTATAAACTGGAAATGAACAAGGACAACCTGTTAAAGGGCACTTTAGAAGTAGTAGCAAGCGGTGATGAAAATCCTGGTCTTGATCTGATCAACCCCGATAATGTTTGCGTAACTGAAAACTACGTGTACATCCAGGAAGATGGAGACTCTTTTTACCCTGACGCGAAACATGACTCCTGGATTTGGATCTATGAGATTGCAACCAAGACATACAAGCCATTTCTTACGATGGACCATCGCAGGGATAATGCAACATTCAATGCCAAATACAATACAGTTGGCAGTACAAGACTAGGCTCATGGGAATTTGGGGCTATGTATGATATTTCCAAAACCGTTGGTACCCCGGGCACATTCCTGCTCAACATTCATCCGCATACATGGCAGGAGGATAAATTCCTGAATGCTGATGGCTCAACTGTTTCGGGTAACAAGGAAGGCGGACAGGTAGTTATTCTGAAAAATGTTCCAAGATAATTGGAAAGTTTTTATAGATCCTTCACCCGATGACAATGCTGTTATTACAAACAAAGCCCGTTCAATCTTTCGGGCTTTGTTTTTTTAATTTTATGCTTTAAATTATCAGATGCGATTCCTTGTATGTATTCTGACCATGTGCGCATTGATATACCTGGGTTGCCGGCAAGAAAAGCCCCATACGACTGTTTCGAAAATCCATACCTATGTGGATCACGGAATCGATTCATTGAATGAATGGATCGAAAATGATTTCCTGATCCTTATAAACAACAGTTCGGATACCGATAAAATACGAGAAAGTTTTTTTCGTGGACGCCAATTGTATAAGCGCATTGAATTTGCAATTGAATATTTTTTCAACAATGCAGCCCGAAATATCAACGGCCCGCCACTTCCAGAGATAGAGCCCGAAGAGCATATTGTGCTTGATCCCGGTGGATTTCAGGTTATAGAAGAATACCTGTTTCCTTTTGATGCAAATCAAAGGAACGAACTGATAATGGAAGCCGGCAAATTGAAGAGCATGTTCGTCCGCATCAAGACACTGTGGGAAGGAACACAATTTCGTGAAGACCAGGTATTCGATGCATTGAGATTTGAATTTTTCAGATTGATTACGCTGGGAATAACCGGTTTCGACACACCTTTATCATTATATGCGATTCATGAAGTACAGTCGAGCCTTCATTCTGTTGAAACCATTCTATCCTATTACCAAACATCAAGAGACAATAAAAGCCTGGAACGAATTCAACAAGGCATCATTCAGGCTGTTCAGTATGCAAATTCTAATAAGGATTTTGAAAGTTTCGACAGGATGGATTTCATCAGGAATTTTATCAATCCGCTGACTACAGCATTGCTTGCCTTTCAGAAAGAGTTGCACATCCCTGTTATAACCAATGTGTATGGGTTGCGTGGAGATCTTGAAACAATTTTTGATTCGGCAGCCTTTAATATTAATTATTTTACCCCGGATGCAAATTCTTATACGACTACAGCAAATATAAGTTTGGGAAAGAAGTTGTTTAATGATCCCATACTTTCGGGAAACAATAAAATTTCCTGCGCTTCCTGCCATCATCCTGACAAAGCATTTACTGATGGATTTACAAAAAGCAGGGCGCTGGGAAGTACCGGCTTTCTTGTACGCAATACCCCAACACTGATCAACGCTGGTCTTCAGAAAGCACAATTTTATGATATGCGGGCAAGCTACCTCGAAGACCAGGTACGAAATGTAATTGAAAATAAAGACGAAATACATGGAAGCCTGAAACAAGCAGTCACCAGATTAAATAATGATACCCGCTATTCACATCTTTTCAAAACAGCGTTTCCATCAATAACAGAGATCAATGAACGTTTGGTACAGATTGCCCTATCCTGTTACATAAGATCGCTAACCTCGCTGAATGCAAGGTTCGACAAATACATGCACGGCGATACGTCCCAAATGAATCCCCAAGAAATTAAAGGGTTTAATTTATTTATGGGAAAGGCCAAATGCGCTACCTGCCATTTTATGCCCTTATTCAACGGAACGGTTCCACCAACGTTTACGTTTACAGAAAGCGAAGTAATTGGTGTACCGGAAAACAAGGATGGGCGAAAGATCGATGATGATATGGGGAGATTCGCTATTTATAAAATAGAGAATTTCAGGAATGCATTCAAAACACCTTCAATAAGAAATATTACTCTCACTGCCCCGTATATGCACAACGGTGTATATACGTCCCTGGAGGAAGTGGTCGATTTTTACAATAGAGGTGGAGGAAGGGGAATGGGGTTGAAAATAGAAAATCAAACCTTACCCGCAGACTCGCTGGGATTGAGTGCAAATGAGAAACAGGCATTGATTGCTTTTATGCATGCTCTTACAGATACCTCAATAACCGCAGACAAGTACAAAACCCAGCGTCAATAAATTTTTTTTCTTCTTGCTCTGTTGTTGGTGATAACACCAACAACGGTTTTTTTCTTCGTGCCTCTGTTGTGGTTGATAACACCAACATCGGTTCTACCATTAACATGCCCTCATTGCCTTTGATCCGTAGGAAACAAGTGAATAGAATCAAGAATGGATTTGTAAAAATATATTCATTAATTTACCTTTCTAATTTTTGAATAAAAGCCAGAATTGAATGGTTAACAGACGCTCTGCTATACGCCACCTGTTTTGTATTTCCGCAGGTACACTTGTGCTTCCCTCGTGCCTGCAGGATAAAAGTAAATCTGCTATTCTCCTGAAGAACCTGCAGATTGATGCGGGCCAGGAAAAATTGCTGGAAGAGCTGGCCGAAACAATTATTCCTGCTGGCTCCACCCCGGGTGCCAAAGATATCTATGCACACCTTTTTGTACTTAAAATGCTGGATGATTGCTACGTAAAAGATGACCGGCAACGGTTTGTACGGGGCATGGAGCAGTTTCAAAAAAAGACTAAAAATGAATTTGATAAATCTTTCGTAGAAGCAACACCTGCTCAGAGACAGTCGTTGCTGAACAAAATTGAAGCGGACAAAGAAGCAAAGGATGATCTGAGCTGGTTTTACGGCACTACTAAAAAACTAACTATTCAGGCATACACCACTTCTGAATTTTATTTAACTAAAATTCATGTGTACGAGATGGTGCCTGGTCGCTATCATGGTTGTGTACCCGTTAAGTCACTAAATTCAAAGCCTTCCTAATCAAAACAATCATGGGTAATAATAATAACCGCACATTTGATGCAATTGTCATTGGTTCGGGGATCAGCGGGGGCTGGGCTGCGAAGGAACTTACAGAAAAGGGACTTAAAACCCTGGTGCTCGAAAGAGGAAGAGAAGTAAAACATTTAAAAGATTATCCCACTGCCAATAAAATGCCCTGGGAATTCGAGCACAGGGGAGAGCCAGCCCAGGAAATACAGGAAAAAAACCCTGTGGTGAGTAAGTGTTATGCATTCCGCGAGGATGCCATGCATTTTTTTGTAAAGGATACGGAACATCCCTATGTGCAGGAGAAGCCATTCGATTGGATACGGGGCTACCAGGTAGGAGGTAAATCGCTTTTATGGGCAAGGCAAACACAGCGCTGGAGCCAATATGATTTTGAAGGCCCGGCACGAGACGGATTTGCCGTAGACTGGCCTATACGTTATAACGACATTGCTCCCTGGTACAGCTACGTTGAAAAATTTGCCGGCATTTCGGGTAATAAGGATGGTTTAGACACACTTCCCGACGGCGAATTTTTACCTGCACTCGAACTGAGCTGTGTTGAGAATTACTTTAAGGATTTTGTTGCCAGGAACTATGCGGGCAGGCATGTGATCTACGCCCGTTGTGCACATCTTACCCAACCAAACCAGGTTCATCTCGATCAGGGAAGAGGCCAGTGTCAGAAAAGGGCCTTATGTCAGCGTGGATGTCCTTTCGGCGGTTATTTCAGTAGCAATTCTTCCACTATACCCGCAGCCGAGAGAACGGGCAATCTTACGCTTCGCCCTTTTTCAGTTGTTCATTCAATCATTTACGATGATAAAAAAGGAAAGGCGAGCGGGGTACGGGTTGTTGATGCACAAACAAAGGAAATATCGGAATTTTTTGCTCCGGTAATATTTGTGAACGCTGGAGCACTCAATACCAATTTAATATTGCTGAATTCAACCTCAAATCGTTTTCCAAACGGCTTGGGTAACGATAGTGGCGTGTTGGGGAAATTTGCCGCTTTTCACAATTATCGCGCAAGGATATCGGGTCAATATGATGGATTCAAAGATTCCAAAACCGATGGCCGTTCGCATACCAGCGCCTATCTGCCGCGTTTTCGGAATGTAATGAAACAGGAAACGGATTTTCTCCGCGGCTATGCCGCTGGCTTTGGAGCAGGTCGTTACATGAACCGCAATTACAATGGTTTTGGTGAAGAACTGAAAAATAACCTGGCTTCAACAGACTATGGGCCCTGGCGTGTTGGTTCGCATATGATGGGAGAAACAATTCCAAAAGAAACCAATACACTAGCGCTCGATAACAACCGGAAAGATGACTGGGGAATTCCTCTACTGAAGGTAGATATCAGCTACGACGATAATGATGAAAAGATGGTAAAAGACTACCATGAGCAAATGACTGAAATGTTTACCAAAGCAGGGTTTACTGATATCCATACAACAGACAGCAAAGCCGCTCCCGGTCTTGATATCCATGAAATGGGAGGCGTTCGCATGGGCCATGAGCCCAAAACATCCGTGCTCAATAAATGGAACCAGATGCATGCATGTAAAAATGTTTTTATCACTGATGGAGCTTGCATGACATCTACCTCTACCCAGAATCCTTCGCTAACGTATATGGCATTTACGGCCAGGGCTGTGGATTATGCAGTATCACAAATGAAAAAAAGAGAATTATAAAGTAATAAGATCTTATTCCTGATCTATAGTCACATTGAGAATCGGCCCAACAATTTATATTCCTTTACCGGCATGCACGATGAATGCATTGAGTGAAAAATAGTGAATTGATGGTAGGAGTGTTTTGGGCGCGGGAAAAAATGTTTTCATTAAACATGCTTCTATTATGCTTAGAACCCCGATTTGCTTAGTGGTCATTTTATTGAATAATGCAATATCAAATGCGCAATCCGCTTCTGATTCAATATCTGAAGTTGTACCGCTTCCGGTAGCCGTGTACTATCAAACCCTCGGCGAACAATCGCCCTTGTACAATGCAAGAGAGTATGTGGACTACACTTCAACGATCAATTTCGGGCATCCCTTTTATAACACCACTGAATTTGTAAAAGCATCCATTCTTTTTGATGGAATGTACTTCGAAAACGTAATGATACTGTACGATATCATAAAAGATAAAGTGATCCTGCAGCATTATAATAAATTGTTCCGTCTTGATCTGCCAGTCACAAAAATCCAGGAATTCACTATGTTGGATCATCATTTTATACGGATGTTGCCCGACAGCAACCGGGTGTTGGAAGAAGGCTTTTATGATAAGATCTACCAGGGAAAAACTCCTGTGTATGTGAAAAGAAGAAAATTGATCAGGATAGAACGGACCGGGAACGAAATCAACAATGTGGTGGACGAAAAAGATATTTTTTATATCCTGAAGCAAGGCGTTTATTACCCGGTGAAAAATTTATCTGCTCTACTGCATGTATTATCGTCGAGAAAAGACCAGATCCGGCAACATCTAAAAAAGAATGGTGTAAAGTATAGGAAACAACCTGAAAAAGCGGTAACGATGGCTGTTGAATTGTATGACCGTTAAGAAGTTAATATGCGACATATACATCTTATTTTACTGGCCGTTTTATTTATTCATTCTTCTTCATCAGGACAAGACAACCGGCCTGTCTTGATCAGCGGCGAGTTCAGGGAATTATCAATTGACCAATTTGCTAATGAGCTTGCAACAAAAACCGGCTTCCATTTTTTTTATGATTCCCGACAGTTCGATAGCATCCGGATCAATGTGGTGGTAAAAAATGAGCCGCTGCAAAAAGTATTGGAACTGGCGCTTTTAAATACGGGTTTTTCTTTCAGCATCGACCAACATAAAAACATTTTCCTGGTCAAAGGAAAAGCAATTAAAACCGATCTGCCGGCAGGTTTTTTTGGTAAAGCAAAAAATGAAAATGATACCATACAAAATGATATGGCAGCAGATCGAGTACCAGACAGCACAAAGGAGATAACAGGAACCAGGCTAGAAAATAAATTGTATGAGATCGGACAAGAAAACACCAATAGCAAATCAGCCAGGGCTACAATAGCAGGACTTGTGCGTGATGATAAAACAGGAGAAGCCTTGCCTGGTGTTTCAGTTTATATTGAGGGAAAAGATGCAGCCGGGATAGCAACCGACCAATCAGGATTTTATTCACTCACGCTGCCCAAAGGCCGGCATACTCTCCATATTCAAAGCCGAGGCAAGGAAGACACGCGTCGTCACATCATGCTTTACGCCGATGGGAAGTTAAACATTGACCTGCATGATCATATTATTTCATTAAGATCTGTGGTGATATCGTCCAGGAAATCAACGAATATCAGCAATACACAATTGGGGGTCGAAAGCCTGAACATTAAAGCCATCAAGCAAACGCCTACATTATTTGGCGAAGCAGATATTCTTAAAGTGGTATTGACCCTACCCGGTGTGAAATCCGTGGGTGAAGCCAGCACAGGGTTTAATGTACGCGGGGGAGCCGTGGATCAAAACCTCATTCTATTCAACGGCGCTACCATTTATAATCCTTCGCATTTCTTTGGATTTTTCTCCGCCTTTAACCCGGAAATTGTTAAGGATGTTCAGTTATATAAAAGCAGCATTCCTCCCAAATACGGTGGCCGGTTGTCGTCAGTTCTTGATATCAGCTCGCGGGAGGGTAACAAAAAAAATCTTGCAGGTTCAGCTGGTATTGGTGTGGTTACAAGCAGGGCAAATATTGAAGGTCCCTTATTCGGCGATTCCACCTCTTCATTCATACTGGGCGGCCGCGCAACATATGCCAACTGGCTGCTTACTCTGTTGCCGCAGCAATACAGGAATAGCAAAGCTTCTTTCTACGATATCACCTTACATGTGGCCCATGAGTTCAATAAAAGAAACAACCTTTACTTAACAGGATATCTGAGCAATGACCGCTTTAACCTGAATAGTGATACGGTGTATGGCTATGGCAATAAGAATGTGGCATTGCAATGGAAACATACTTTTAATAATAAACTCACGAGCGCAGTCACCATAGGATATGATCACTACAACTACCATATTTCAAGTGATGCAAATAAAATAAATGCGTATAAGCTCCAATTCAATGTGAGCCAGCTACACCTGAAAGCTGATTTGAATTATTATCTGAATTCAAAACATACCCTTGAATTTGGCGCGGGTTCACTCGTATATAAATTGTACCCGGGATCTTATCGTCCGGTCGGCAAAGAATCACTGGTGCAAAACGATATCGTTCCTTCGGAACAGGCTCATGAATCAGCTGTTTATCTTGGAGACAGGTACAATATCACCCGTAATCTTTCTATTAACCTGGGCATGCGGTATTCTTTTTACCAGTATCTGGGTGCAAAATCCGTTTACCTGTACGCGCCAGGATTACCCCGCAGCGAAGACAATCGCGTGGAGACAAAAACGTATGGCAAAGGAGATGCGATCAGCACCTATCATGGTGCTGAATATCGTTTAGCCATCAGGTATGCGTTTACCCCGGTGTTTTCCATCAAAGCTGGATATAATTCACTTCGTCAGTATATCCATATGCTTTCGAACACGACGGCCATAGCGCCGACTGATATATGGAAGTTAAGCGATCCCAATATCAGGCCGCAGACAGGCGACCAGTTTTCATTCGGCTTATTTAAAAACTTTAAATCAAATACAATTGAAACATCGTTGGAAGTGTACCATAAGCGACTAGAAAATTACCTGGATTATAAAAGTGGCGCTGTCCTGGTGTTAAATCATAGTATAGAAACAGATGTGATCAATACAAAAGGAAAAGCTTACGGCCTTGAATTAATGGTAAAGAAAGTTGCCGGCAAAGTGAATGGATGGGTGAGCTATACTTATTCACGCACTTTATTAAAAATGGATGATCCGATAGCTGGCGAGATCATCAATGGTGGCAGATATTATCCGAGTAACTACGATAAACCGCATGATATTACTCTTGTGGGCAATATTAAGTTATCGCACCGGTTCAGCATTTCGTCGAATATTACTTACAGCACAGGGCGACCAATCACTTTGCCTGTTGCTATGTATTTTTATGCCGGAGGTCAGCGCGTACATTATTCGGAGAGAAATGCCTATCGTATTCCCGATAACTTTCGGATCGATCTTTCAATGAACATTGAGGGCAATCACAAAGTGAATCAAAAAACCCACAATTCCTGGACGGTCGGTGCGTACAATCTGACAGGCCGTAAAAATCCTTACTCCGTTTATTTCGTTACAGAAAATGGTCGCGTAAACGGGTATAAACTTTCCATTTTTGGAAGCATCATTCCATTTGTTAACTACAATATCAGGTTCTGATGAAAGCATTTTTAAAAATAACAGTCTACAGTTTGATTTTAGTGATCATCGGTTGCAAACAGGATTATCCGTTACCAAAAGAAACGCGCAACCTCAACTTGCTTGTTGTTGAGGGAATGTTGAATAGTGGCCCAGGACCTACCCAAATACGTTTATCACGCACTTTTAATCCCACAGACCTGGGTAGTGTTGTGCCCGAACTGAATGCACAGGTCGTTGTTGAAGGCGACAACAATACAACATCTGTGCTAACGGGTAACACACGGGGAGAATACATTCACTCACAACTAAACCTGAACAGCAATCAGAAATACCGGTTAAAAATTAAAACATCCGGTGGCAAGGAATATATTTCTGATTTCGTTCCTGTGCAACCTGCGCCTGCTATAGACAGTGTTCATTGGAAAAGAACGGCCGATGAAATACAGTTCCTTATAACAACACATGACCCCCAGAACAAAACACGCTATTACCGATGGGAGTACGATGAAACATGGGAAATTCATTCAGATTTTATTTCCAATTATAAGTATGTAAATGGAATTGTGGTCCTCAGGCCCGACCCTTTCTCTATTTATTATTGTTGGAAAAGTGATGTATCCTCCGCGATATTTCTGGGATCAAGTGCTAAATTGTCCCAGGATATCATATCTGCCCAGCCTCTTCATAAAATTCCGACCGGCACAGAAAGGATCAGCGTTCGGTACAGCGTGCTTGTAAAACAGTATCCACTGACTCGGGAAGCACACCAGTTTTGGGAAATCATGAAGAAGAATACTGAGCAGCTTGGAACTCTTTTCGATCCCCAGCCTTCGCAGCTGTTATCGAATATTCATTCGGTAAGTGACAAGGATGAACCGGTCATTGGTTTCGTGAGTGTTGGCTCTTTAACCCAAAAAAGAATTTTTATTACTAAATCACAGGTGGAACCCTGGAGATACAGTCGCCCTTGTGATGAAAGGATTATACCGCTAGATTCTATCAGATTCTATTTCCCAAGTGAAGCCTGGATACCGCTCCAGGAGTGGTATTCTCCGGCAGGATTTCTCGCAGGGTATACAAGCTCAACACGTAGTTGCGTAGACTGCACCGTACGTGGTACACCTGTAAAACCTGCCTTCTGGTAAATGAACAATTTATTTGCAGAACCAAAAACGTTATGAATAAACCGAATAAAATCGTGATTTCGTTATTCGCTTTGCTTGCATGGCCGATGCTGTTATCTGCGCAGGAAAACGGGCTTACAATTGCAGGGCAGTTCAAACAATATCATGAAAATGCCGTGAATGAAAAGCTGTTTGTGCATACAGATAAAAATTTTTATCTGGTGGGAGAAATCGTATGGTTCAAAGTATATTATGTTGATGGCAATCTGCACCAGCCAATTGATGTCAGTAAGCTTGCCTACCTGGAGATTCTGGACAAAAATGACAAGGCTGTATTGCAAACTAAAATATCACTCAGCGAGGGATCAGGTAACGGGTCCCTGTATTTGCCGGTTTCTCTCAATTCAGGCGTTTACAGGTTGAGGGTATATACCCAATGGATGAAGAACTTCAATGCAGACTATTTTTTTGAAAAGCCTCTTACTGTGGTGAATTCCGTGAGAACCCTTGATGCACAAACTCCGCTAAACGCCAGCTACGATATCGGCTTTTTCCCCGAAGGAGGCAACCTCGTGCAGAACATCAAAACAAAACTGGCATTCCGGATAACAAACCAATGGGGTAAGGGAATAAATAGTGGGGGTATTGTTGTTAACCAGAACAATGATACAATGGCCGATTTTCGTACACTGAAGTTTGGGATCGGCCACTTCATGTTCACTCCGAGAGCTGGTGATACTTGCAAAGCAATTATACATATTAACGATACGGTAATTGTATATAAACTACCGTCTGTACAGGAGCAAGGTTATGTGATGAATATAAATAAAGAGGCAGAATCGAAATTACGGGTCACAGTAACAACAAATATTCCTTCGGCAAATACTATTCAACTGCTAATTCATACACGGCAGGCAATAAAATTATCAGAAGAAAAAATACTTCATAACGGAACTACGGATTTTATTATAGACAAGAATAATTTGGGTGAGGGCATTTCGCATTTTACCATTTTCAATCAGGCAAAGCAGCCGGTATGCGAACGTTTATACTTTATTCGGCCAGCGAAGAAATTGATCATTGAATCGAGCGCTAATCAACAACAATTTTCATCTCGTGAAAAGGTTGCCGTGCAGGTGATTTCAAAAGATGAAACAGGAAAGCAGGTTCCCGCTGATCTTTCTGTTTCCGTGTACAAGGTCGATGAAATTTCTTCACTACAAGGAAGCGATATCAGCAACTATCTCTGGCTTACTTCTGAATTAAAAGGAAATATTGAATCGCCCGGTTATTATTTTACCGGGCATACCGATGAAATGGAGGAAGCAGCTGACAACCTGATGCTCACACATGGATGGCGAAGATTTCGTTGGCAGGATATTCTTAACAATGGCAAGCCCTCCTTCCATTTTTTGCCTGAATTCAGAGCACATATCATTAATGCTAAAATTACAAATACGGCTACGGGCTTACCTGCTCCGGATGTACTCGCCTATCTATCCGTGCCTGGTAAACGGGTTCAGTTGTACGGTTCAAAAAGTGATGCAGCAGGCCGGCTGCGTTTTTATACAACAGATTTTGTTGGCGCCAACGAAATATTATTGCAGCCCGATGGTAAAACCGAAGGCTCATACAAAATAGAGATTGTAAACCCCTTCTCTGAAAAATTTTCATCAGCCGTTTTGCCGGCTTTTGAGCTACAGGATAAAATAAAAGATCCCCTAATCGATAACAATGTAAGTGTACAGGTTCAAAATGTTTTTTCAGGGGATAAATTAAAACAGCTTTACAGCCCGGCTGTGGACAGCAATGGTTTTTATGGTGCTCCCGACAATTCATACACCCTCGATGATTATGTAAGGTTTTCAACTATGGAAGAGGTATTGCGCGAATATGTGCAGGAGGTACTTGTAAGAAGACAGAAAGAAAATTTCCGTTTAATGATTTCCGGGGGATTGGAAAATAAGGTTTTCCTGGATGATCCTATTACACTTTTTAATGGTGTTCCCGTTTTTGAAACCAATAAGATCATGCAATACGACCCGCATAAAGTGCATAGGATCGAAGTTGTAAAACGGCGGTATTTTTACGGATCCTCTGTTTTGAATGGCATCGTTAACTTCACCACCTATCAGCCTGACCCTGCTATGTTATCAGGTTTGAATGCCGTGGTTTTTGATTATGAAGGTGTGCAATTTGAACGGGAATTTTATTCGCCTCGATACGAAACGCGGGAACAGCTATTAGGCAGGATGCCCGATTTCAGAAATGTTTTGTATTGGTCGCCGGCGATCAGAACCAATGCACAAGGCAAAACGGAATTCAGTTTCTACACCTCGGATCAGAAGGGGCAGTATATTGTGGTACTACAGGGCATGAGTGCTGAAGGAAGCACAGGTGAAGAATTGGCCTCATTTATAGTGAAATGATATTATAAACACGTTGCTCCAGAAGCAACCTAATGACAATAGGCGCCGATAGAATTAATACCAACTATCTTGCAAACCTCACATCTCACATACTTCGTACTTCGTACTTCGTACTTCGTACATCCCACATCCCACCATCACACCTTCGGCAACTTATAACCATTGTTATATTTCGCCATCATGTATTTATCATTGATCGAGTTATTGGTAAACTTTCCTTTTGCCTTATCCCAGGTTAGTTTTTCCTGGGTGCGAAATGCGATATTGCCAAGCTGACAAACAGTAGCTATATGAGCGCCCGTTTGAATAGAACAATTCAGGTCAGCGAACTTTCTTGATTTTACCACGCTCATGAAATTTTCCATATGTTTCTGCAAACCGTTATCTGTTGGCTTTTTTCGTTCTACCGCAACTTTACTCGTGCTTCTTTTTTCTTCTAATACTTCCCAGCCACTACGATCCATTTCCAGGGTTCCATTATTCCCGATGAATGCAATGCCATGATCGCGGCCAAACAGTCCATTATCAATTCCCATTGCATGATCCCATATCAGGTTGAACTTGTCGAACTCGTACAATGCACCCATGGTATCCGGGGTTTCCTGGTATAGTTCCGGATAGGCAAATTTTCCACCGAGTGCGCTCACTGATTTTGGAACATCTGCATTCATTCCGAATATGGCATAATCCATCAGGTGTACACCCCAATCGGTCATCAATCCTCCGGCATAATCCCAGAACCACCTGAAATTAAAATGGAACCTGCTTGCGTTGAAAGGCCTTTTCTGAGCGGGACCCAGCCACATATCATAATCAACACCGGGTGGTGGGGCAGAATCGGGTCGCACAATATCTGGTTTCATCCAACCCTGGTAACACCACACTTTTACTGTACGAATATTTCCGAGTTGACCGGTCCTTAAAAAATCAACGGCATCCCTGAAATGTTGCTGACTGCGTTGCCATTGCCCTGCCTGCACGGCTTTATTGTATCTCTGCTGAGCCGCAACCATTGTTCTGCATTCTTCAATCGAATTTCCCACGGGCTTTTCTACATATACATCTTTCCCTGATTCACAGGCATGTATCATTTGCAAGGCATGCCAGTGATCCGGTGTACCTATGATCACTACATCAATATCTTTATGATCCAATAATTTCCTGTAATCGGTGTACACTTTCAATTTCGATACATCGACATTTAATTTGACCAGGTCTGCCTTTCTCTGGTCAATTACTGTTTGATCAATATCACAGATCGCCACAAGGTTTACACCGGGAATTTTTAACGCCGCAGTAGTATCCGCCCAACCCATGCCTTTAATTCCAATAGACCCGATATTTATCTGATCACTCGGGCTTATACGGTTTTTAAAAATGGCAAAAGCATTGTTATTTAAAGAAGACGCGAGTACACCTCCGGCCATTAACGCGGAAGAGTTGACTATGAATTTTCGACGGGAGTTCATATGAGTTAACCTGTTATGTTATTTGACTAGATTTTTCTGGATATAAGTAATACTTTTTGAGGCACTTTCCAGTGGTGGCCCCGGGCATACATCCTGCTCAACAAAGAAATGTTTCATGCCGCTCAGTTTAGCATTCGCAAAAATATTTTTAAAATTAATGGTGCCATTTCCTACCTCTGTGAAGTATTTTTTTTCTGTATTGTCCATATCTTTTACATGCCACATCACATACCTGCCCGGATTTGCTTTAAACAGGTCAACCGGATTATATCCCGCTTTTACTGCCCAGTAAATATCCAATTCCATTTTAACCAGCGTTGAATCTGTTTCCTTTAGCAACATATTAAAACCGGTTTGTCCGCCAAGGTCTTTAAATTCAAAATCATGGTTATGATACGCCAGTTGCAGTCCCGCGGCTTTAGCCATCTCTCCGGCCTTGTTGAGTTTTTGAGTGAGTAGCTTATATGTTTCGCTTTTGCGGTTTTCTTCTTCCAGGTATGGCACCACAACATATTGCTGGCCGATCGTTTTTGCATCATTTAAAAGAGGAAGCCATTTCTCCTCCCATTTGTCTTTCAGGAAAAAACCGCCCCCGAAATAATGACCGCTTGGAGAAGTTAATCCGACCGTTTTCAAAAATTGAGCAAATTCATTGGCAGGCATATCGAAGTACTTTCCGTCCTTATAGCCAAAAGTTTCAATTTCTTTGTAGCCTAATGCGGCTACTTTTCCAATAGTGCCTTTGGCATCTTTAGCGATATCATTGCGTAGAGTATAGAGTTGGATTCCCACGGGCGTTTTGCCTTTGAATAGATCTTCCGGACTTAAATAAAGTCCGGCTGTAAACAGTGATGACTGCTTTATAAAATCACGGCGTGATGACATAGCAATTCTTTTAGTTAACAGGAAAGTTACATAATTTAAGCACTTGGTAAATTCACATGATGCTTTATTTGGAAAGTAAATGTAAGCGAGGTGTTTACATGGCTGCGACAGCTGCAGCATCAGACTCGGAACACATTATCACAAACCACGAAACGATGATCCAGAAAAGTCGATCTTTCATTTCAGTCTCCCTTATTTCTATCAGGCCGCGGTTCTTTCTTGAAAAACTTTTTGATATTATTTCAATCTGGGGGCGTTCATATCTATCAACCCAATGCCATTTGCTTTTCCATATGCTGGCAGGTTTTAAGGTATACGGATTTCTATCGGCATCCAAAATCTTCATTTTACTTCTCCAGCTCAGGTCGATCCGCATATTGTACTGCTGGTGTGTGGGAGAATTGATCTCTATAAAGCGCTTCCACCATCCGCCGCGGAGGATGGTAAATTCTCTTCCCTGCACAATGGCAACGGCTTTTTGTGAAAATGATTTTGGATAATCAAGGTGCCCGATGATATTACCGTCAGCAATAAACCGGTACGACCTTTTAAATAAGCCCGCTTTTACAAGCTCAACCGTTATCTTCGAAGAAGCCTCCTCCGACGCGCCCGTCTGACGATTGTATGTATTAAATTGAATCATAATTATTCCCTTTCTTCCATCTGAAACAATAATTCTTTTAGTTTCTTAATATGCTGTCCGTATAACTTCTTTATATACCATTTATTGAGAAAATAGCTGCCAATAGTTACCAGCAGGCCAATGACAATAAACACAATATATTCTTTTGAGCCCGTAAACCATCCAGCTGCATCCTGCATGGGCGATTTAAACAATACAATAAATCCTGCTGCAAAAAAAGCAATCGGGGTGAATACAACTCCAAATACAAAATAAAACCGGATATATTTTTCCAGCATGATCAATTGCTTTTCAAGATTTGATTTCACTTCACAAGTAACGCATTGCATCTCACCCAGCAACCTGTTTTTATGGTGGTAATATATAATAAACCCAAGGCCTACTACCAACAGAAGTAAAGCAATTTCCCAGTAGCGTCCCATAGCAGTTGCCAAAAAATATCCAATAGAAAGAGAATAGAGAATCAGCACAGTGATCAGTTCCAGTAGCAGGTTTCGTTTCATTTTAGCGATAGGGCTCTGCGATCTTTTCTGTAATATTTTTACGATCTCCTCATCGCTGTTTTGATGGGTATCTTTTTGCGAAAGATCATGCCATATATCTTTTAGATTATCCAATTCCATGTTCAACGGCTTTCGTGAGTTTGCGTAATTTTTCTTTAATGCGGTTCATTTTCACCCGCAGGTTATTTTGGTTGATCCCAAGGATGTCTTCCATTTCATCGTAGCTTTTATCTTCCAGGTAAAGCATGGTGATGGCTTTTTCAATTTCCGTCAACTGGCCAATGGCCATATGCAGTTGCTGCAATTGCTCTTCCTTTTCCCTGTAATATTGAATATCCTCTATCTCGGTCGGCAACTTGTCCGGCGCTGTAAGTGTGATATTTTTTTTCTGGTTACGCAGATCCGAGATGGCTGTATTCAATGCAATCCGGTATAGCCAGGTGCTGAATTTTGAATCGCCCCTGAATTTTGGATATGATTTCCAGAGCTGGATCACAATTTCCTGGAAAAGATCCTGCCGATCGAATTCAGTATGACAATACATATTGCACACCTTGTACAGCATGGCCTTGTGTTCATGAACAAGACGCACAAATTCCTCCTGGTTTTGTAAAGCCTGCAGATTTCCGGGATTTATATATTCATTAAGTCGTATCAGGGGCTAAAATATTACATATTGACAGCCCATTTTAGAAAGATTGCGGGCCTTATTTTTGGGGTATGAAAAAAATGTATCACCTGGCAAATTGCACTACCTGCCAGGCAATCATAAAAGAAACCAGGATTGGTCAGAAAGCTTTTTCGATGCAGGATATCAAAACGGAAAAGATCACACCGGAGCAATTAGATGAAATGAAAGCAATGGCAGGAAGCTACGAAGCATTGTTCAGCCGAAGAGCGATGAAATACAAGGAAATGGGTTTGAAGGATAAAAAGCTGGCTGAAAATGATTACCGGCAATTAATTTTAGATGAATACACTTTCCTGAAACGGCCTGTTACCATTAATGGCAAAAAGATATTTATAGGAAATGATAAGAAGACGATTAAAGAATTTCTAAGGGATTCTAAGAGATGACATCCTTTAAATACCTGAATGACCGCGACACCATAAGCAAGGATGTTATCCCTCCACAAAGGATGTCATCCTTCCACAAAAGCGCGTCATCCTGAATCTATTCAGATTGAATGATCCGCAGCTTCGCATAATTCAACATGATCTTTTTCTCACCATTCAATTCAAACTTTACGGTGGCTATGGGATTGTGGGCACTTCCTTCCACTTTTAACACTTCACCGAATCCAAATTTTTGATGTTCTACCTTTTGTCCCTCCTGCAATTTACTGGTATCGCTGGGTGCAAATTCAGGACTGGGCACATGTTCCACCGGTTTGGGATATGATTTAGGAACTATATAAGATGATTGTGATGATGCAGAAGAAGGAGGTGGCCCATATCTTTTTTCTGCCTGGTCTGCTGCAAAGCCACCACGCATCCGGTCGAATGCCGAACCGCCAGACCAACCACTGAAACCCTGGTTTCGGGCACCACCGCCTGCGAAACTTCTATCCAGGTTTTCCGCGGGTAATTCATCAATAAACCGGCTCGGCTCATTCTGCACCAATGACCCGAATTTATACCGGGTATTGGCGTAAGTAAGCCATAATTTGTGCTTAGCCCTGGTAATTGCCACATAAAATAACCTGCGCTCTTCTTCAAGCTCTTCCCTTGTGTTTATACTCATTGCATTTGGGAAAAGCATTTCTTCTAACCCGGCCACAAACACAACCGGAAACTCCAATCCCTTCGCCGCATGAATGGTCATCATTTTGACCGTATCTGAATTTGGATCTTTTTGATCTGCATCGGTAAGCAAAGTGATCTGCTGCAGATATGTTCCAAGTCCCTTATCTCCCACTTCACCCGATTCTTCATTCATCGGTGTTTCAGTAAACTCTTTGATTGAATTCAGCAGCTCCTCGATATTCTCATACCTGGCGACACCCTCGGTGCTTTTATCATTGAAAAGCTCTTTTACAATCGCTGTACTTTTACCCACGAGTATAGCAAGATCATACGCATTTTTTTTAGACAGCTCGCTCCTGAACATTTTTATCATAATGACAAATTGTTCAATCGCTTCAAGCGTTCCACCTTTGTATCCATGCTTTGGTGCATTTTCAAGCACATCCCACATAGTGATATTGTTATCATTGGCGAACAACACGGCTTTATCAACGGAAGTTTTGCCGATTCCCCTGGCGGGATAATTAATGATCCGCTTTAATGCTTCCTCATCCTGTGGATTAACGACCACACGCAGGTAGGCTACAAAATCTTTGATCTCTTTACGCATATAGAAACTAATACCACCATAAATAGTATATGCAATTCCCATGCGGCGTAGGCTCTCCTCAAATGACCGGCTCTGGGCATTGGTCCGGTATAAGATTGCTACTTCTTTATTGCTGTAATGATTGCGGAGTTTTAATTCCTGAATAGAATCTGCTACAAATTTTCCTTCTTCATTATCCGTCATGGTGCGTACCAGCCTGATCTTTTCGCCTTGCTCATTGTCGGTCCACAATGACTTGGGTATTTGTCCCTTGTTGTTTTTGATAACCTCGTTAGCAACATTCAGGATGCTCTGGGTGCTCCGGTAATTCTGTTCGAGCATTACTACTTTTACATCATCATAATCTTTCTGGAACTGAAGGATGTTTTGAATGGTGGCTCCCCGAAAACTATAAATGCTTTGGGCATCATCTCCCACCACGCAAATATTCTCGTGCATGGCTCCCAGCAATTTAATGACCTCATATTGCGCAGGATTCGTGTCCTGGTATTCATCAATTAAAATAAACTTGAATTTGTGTTGGTACTTGCTGAGTGCATCCGGGAAATTCTTTAAAAGCTCATACATTTTTAATAGCAAATCATCAAAGTCCATCGCCCCATTCTTAAAGCAGCGCTTGGAATAAGCATCATAGATTTGCGCAATGGCCGGGCGGTTCGAGCGCATATCCTCCTGCTGTATATAGTAATCGGTAGCATATTCTGCAGGACCTACCAACGCATTTTTTGCGGAAGATATTCTATTGTAAACGGTATTGGGTTTGTAATGTTTATCATCGAGATTCAATTCATTCACCACCGTTTTTACAACGCCTTTCGCATCATCCGTGTCATAAATGGTGAAGTTGTTGGGATAACCTAATTTGGGAGCTTCCGCACGCAATATTCTTGCAAACACGCTATGAAATGTTCCTATATATAAATTTCTTGCTTCATTATTGCCAAGGATCTTCTCTACACGCTCCTTCATTTCTTTGGCTGCCTTATTCGTAAAGGTCAGCGCCAGTATATTAAATGCATCCACACCACAATATGCCATCAGGTGAGCGATACGTGTAGTAAGCACTTTTGTTTTTCCACTTCCCGCACCGGCCACGATCATCAATGGCCCTTCTACCCGCAAAACAGCCTCTTTCTGCCTTTCATTCAGATCTTTCAAATAATCCTGCATATTGCGAAGATACACTGGCAGGCCCACCTCCACCAAAACGAGTCAGATTTAATTATTGACATGAGTCACCAGTTTAAAATTCTCATTGAGCTTGTTTCGGTTATAGTAATTTTATACCATGAGCCACCTAAGGACCTTTGCCTGTTTCATGAAGGAAAATAAAATGCCGGATCTGGTTTCTGCAGTGTTGAGAACGCTGGACAATCATAACATACCATTACGCGGTCATTTTGCACATGTCACCAACACTGAGTTACAGGAAATAACACATAAAACCTTACTGCATTTTTTAACTGAACTCGAAACAGGAGCCGATGGTCAAGGCAAGGCCATAAATAATTCCTCATGGAATAATGACAGAATTCATGGTATAGTTAAACAATCTTTTTCACAGCAAGACCTGATACAACTATACGATGCATTAAAAACAGCGACTTTCAGTTTCATACCAAATTATACCGCCGATTCATTACTTGCCTTGGAAATAGTACTCGGGTTGGAAAACACCTATAAAGGTGTCAGGGAAAAAACATTGCCCCGTGTACAAAACATTCAAAGGGATGAACAACAAAGACTGGCTGAAAGTGAGGAACGGTACAGGGATCTTTTTGATAACGCCAGCGATTTAATACATATCGTTACACCTGATGGTGAAATTATCTATGTAAACAATGCGTGGTTAAACGCTATAGGGTACACACAGCATGAATTAAAAGGAAAATCAATTTATTCATTTGTTGCTGAAAACGAACGCGATCATTTCCGGGCATATAGAAACCGTATAATCAACGGAGAAAAACAGGTAAAAGAAATTGAAACCTGTTTTATATCAAAAAATGGAAAAGAAATTATTGTAGAAGGTTCCATTACCTGTAGGTATAAAGATGGAATTCCTGAATATACCAGGGGAATATTGAGAAACATCACGACCCGAAAAGCAAATGAAAAAAAATTACAATTTTATACTGAACAGGCTGTTGAACGTGAAGAGAATATCCGGCAATTAATACAAAATGCGCCAGATGCCGTGATCGTGATTAATGAGCAAAGCAATATTCTTTTATGGAATCCCAAAGCGGAGGAAATATTTGGATGGAAGGCTGATCAGGTGATTGGCAAAGCCTTATCGGATACCATCATTCCAGTACAATACAGGGCGGCTCATTTTGAAGGGATGAAAAGACTATTATCTACAGGCGAGGCAAGGGTATTGAACAAGACCATTGAAATAACCGCCCTTAATGAAAAGGGAACTGAATTTTATATCTCCTTAACAATATCAAGAGCAAAATGGAGCGGCGATTCTTCCTTTATTGCATTCATACGAGACATTTCTGCCCAGAAAAAAAACGAGCTGGAGCTTGAAAGACAAAGGCTGGAACTGCAAAAAACAAATCTTGAGCTGGAGCAGTTTGCATGGGTAGTTTCGCATGATCTAAAAGAACCGTTGCGAAAGATACTTACCTTCAGCGACCTGCTTTTAACACGACATGAATTAAGTCTTCACATCAAACCACTCGTAGCCAAAATTAACGACTCTGCAAGCCGTATGGAGGAGCTGATCAAGGGTATATTGTTATATTCGAACGTATCAGATGAGCGCCAACTTTTTGAGATGACTGACCTGAATGCGATTGTAAATCATGTTTTAACAGATCTTGAATTAAACATTGCTGAGAAAAAAGCGCAGATCAATATTCATACTCTTCCTGCTGTTGAAGCAATACCCTTTCAAATGAGACAACTATTTCAGAACCTGATCAGCAATTCGATAAAATATAGTAAACCTGACACAAGTCCTATTATTAATATCTATTCAAAACCTCTTGACCAACACCGGGTCGAGATTATGATAGAGGACAATGGAATTGGATTTGAAGCAGCCTACAATGAAAAAATATTCCAGGTGTTTCAAAGATTATCAACCTATCAGGCGCCTGAGGGAACCGGGATCGGACTTGCCTTATGCAAAAAAATTACAGAAACTCATGGTGGAATGATTACCGCCCATGGTATTGAAGGAAAAGGAGCGATTTTTTCAATCGTGCTACCAAACAAACATACATGAACCCGTTTTGACGGCGGGAGATTAATCCTCTTCATGGAATAGCCTTTTCTTTATTAAAGTTTCGGATGGCATGATTTTTTTGACAATACCACTTATTCACTAAAAAATATTTATATGAAACGGATTAGTAACCGGGTGGCGGCACAATCGTGGGTAAAAAAATGGTTGATGCTTTGTACATCATTATTTGTGACCATCTTAAGTTTTGCCCAGGATAAAAAAATTGATGTAGACATTAATACCGGCAAGGACAGCGGAAGCTTTTTTGCATCTCCTATTGTGTGGGTAATCGGTGGCGCCGTCTTTATTTTACTGCTGGTTGCATTATTGCGTAATAGCGGCAGCAAAAGCGATGCTTAAACACATTCACTAATCCTTTATCACTATATGTGCTACTGCATTCTGCTGTCCGGAATTATCCGGCAGAGGATGCAGTGTTTTTTATACCTGGCAAAGAATTGAAGGAAATTGAAACGATAAACTGTATCGTTGTTTACCCGGAAAGAGAATTCAGCAAATGTTAACTGGCCGGTTTTTTGGAACAAACCGCTACCTGGCTGATGCTTTTATCATTGAACACATGATGTTCATGAATATTGAACCAGCGGCTAACATATAATTTAAATTCACTGGTATTCCACTCCCTGTAATGTGAAGTATTCTCCGGCGGACCATAATCATTTTTTCCGCAAATTTTATCCCGCTCAGGTGTGCTCAAAATAAGATAGCGGAAGTTGATTTTCTTTAGAAAATCCATCAACTCATCCGGGTTTTTGATATGCTCGATAACGTCAGAGCAAATAACGATATCCGCATTTAACTCGGCCATACCTATTGATTGATACGGCAGCCATTTGCGGTCGGGATATTTTTGCAACAACCAGCTATATACCGGCTCCACTTCAATGCCGGTGGTTTGGTATTGCCCCAGCATATGAACCAGCTTGTACCCGGAGCCACATCCTACATCTAAGATGGAAGCATCATCGAACTTTAATGCAAAAGAATCAGCCAGATCATATACACTGCGTTGAAATTCATCACTGCTGCAGGTAGAGTCGAATGATTCGGCATTGGCGGCATGATGATAACCAGCTTTGACAGAAAAAAATTCAAGCGGTTGTATACGTTCATTTGTTTTACCCAACAATTTGTACAATGTTTTGGAACTTATCCGGAGTATAATAAAAAGGCGATGCTTCCAGATTGGAGATGTAGTCATAAATCAAAACCCTGTGTAATTATATTTCTTTAACTCTCTTTGCTGTTCGATATCCCTGACCAGGGAAAATTACAACATAACAAAGAAAATTAATAACATGTATAATTAAAAGATGCCGCTCCTACGGAGCGGATCGAAGGCTAAGATGTATTTTCTACAAAGATTAAACTCCTGACGGATTTTTTTTTTGAGGCCGGTAGCGAAATCTGATCTTAAGAAGAGCTCCGTACCTTCAGATCAATGCACGATCTTTTTAATTACCTGAATGCTACCATAGCTGCTTAACTTAAGCCAATAAACGCCCCTGGGTAAATGTGTCAATGAAATATTAAATAGTTCATCACTGCCCGGTGTTTGCAGGTCTTTCTGATACACTGTCTGGCCGAGCATGTTCAGTAGTTGAATATTCAATTTTCTATCAGAAGGGTTCTTCAATGAAATTTTTAATTCACGTGGTGCCGGATTTGGATATATTTTCAACTCGTCGGGAATAGTGCTTCCGGCAACCTTTGCAGAGGTTTTAACTTTCGAAAGAATCCATAGTTTCGGATCGATCAGAACTGTATCAACAGCAAATCCTGCATTCAGCCAGAATTCCTGCCCGCTGTACCGATGTTCAACTACAAAGCTTTGCTCTTTGGAACCGGCTTTTGCAACCAGTGTTACCGGCATTTCATAAAAGCTCACAGAAGAATGTGAAGTGGTTTGATTGAGCTTCACCTTTATCCAGTTATTATTATTCTGCGTCCATTCTGCATGGTAATTGGGATATCCCTCACCATAGACCCATTTCTGAAAAAACGACTCCAGGTTTTTACCACTTTCTGCTTCCAGAACCTTCCTCAAATCAGAAGTACGCGCAAACGAATAGGTTACCGCAACATCGTCGAGATACCGTCGAACACCCTTAAAAAAAACTGAATCGCCCAATACCCCTCGCAACATATGAACAACGTATGACCCCTTGTTATAGGTTAGTCTTCCACTAAACAGCCGGCCGATATTGGTTGTATCATTGACCCAAAGACTTCCCCCGGGCAGACTCGTTATATTGTTGATCTGGCTTTGAAGCGTAGGCTGTAACAGTGAAGGTTCAAAATGTTCGTAATAAATATTTGTGCTGTAAGTGGCAAAGCCCTCATTGAGCCAGATATCCTGCCAGCTTCCACAAGTCACCTTATCCCCAAACCACTGATGCCCGAGCTCATGCGATATCAGATTGGACCACCGGTCACCAATAAAACTATTTGTTTGATGTTCCATGCCTCCCTGTACTGCCCAATATGTCTGGCTGTATTGTTCTTTATAAAAAGGATATATCCCAAACAGATCTGAAAATTTCGGAAGACATAACTTCGCAACACGTGTTGCTTCTGAAAAATAATTGACATGCACCGGGTAAGAATACATCAACACAGGCATTGAATGATTTCCTAACAGAACACTATCTTTTGCAACAGTATATTTTGCAACCAGTATCGCCACCAGGTAGCTGGCAATAGGATAGCGATGCTTAAAATGAGTGATCACCTTGCCGTTAGAATTCTGCTCACTCAGCTTAACACCGTTTGTCGATACGATATAATCTACAGGATGTGTAACGATAATGTCTATCGAATCTGCCTTGTCCGATAATCCGTTTTTGCATGCCCACCAAAGCTTAGCACCATACGGCTCCGAAAGGGTCCACATGGCATCACTGTAACGGTGAAAGCCCTGGAAAAAAACACCTGTTCCGGAAGGGTCGGGAACGCCGCGATAAAAAATACTCACGGAATCCTTTTGGCCGGCATTTAGCAGGGCCGGTAATCCTATTTCCAACCCGTCCTTTAATACTCTTTGAAAAGGGATGGTTGTACCGTGATATAAAATACTGTCAACACCCATGGTGGAGGCCAGGTCAAAAATAATTTTATCGGAAACAGTCTTAACGGTAAATGACACCGTTATTTTTCCATTAATGAATCTGACCGACGGGTCCAACTGCCATTCACAACGGTAATGATGAACATCAATATTATCTGAAGCTACGGTAAAAGTATCCATGGAGGCATTTCCGGTCACATCTCTTAATCGTTGATGTGCTTGTCCTTCAATGAGCGAAATATCTACCTGTTGATGGCCGCTGGTTGCAGGGTGCTGTGCCAGCAGATCATTTATTTGAATTACAAATAAAAAAAAGAAGTACAATTTTTTCATAGTATGAAGGATTAGCCGGCAGCTTATAAACGAATAAACCGGCCTTATAGTTTCTTTTGAATTGCTATTGTAACGTTTTCGGGCAGCAAAGATTGTGCTTTAAGATCCTACCCGTAATTTAGCATGCTTATGCCGGCATTCAACTGGAACGATAGCGTCAATTTATTGTCAAAACTTACCCTTCGCCGGGCCTGGAATGCAGGCAAAGTGCTGAGTAGCTATTACCTGAGTAAATGGACCAAAAGACCTGTGCAGTGGGGTTACCCTATTTCTATCTCGTTTGAACCTACCACATCCTGTAATCTGCGTTGCCCGGAATGCCCCAGCGGACTCAGGGCATTCACCAGGCCTACCGGAATGCTGCAGGAAGATTTTTTTAGTAACACGATCGATCAGTTGTCAGCAGATCTTTTATACCTGATCTTTTATTTCCAGGGTGAGCCCTACCTGAATCCCTCCTTTTTAGATATGGTAAAATATGCATCGGAAAAAGGGATCTATACCGCCACATCTACCAATGCTCACTACCTCAGTGATGCCAACGCAAAAAAAACAGTTGAAAGTGGACTCGACCGGTTGATCATTTCGATAGATGGCACCAGCCAGGATGTTTACCAGCAATACAGGGTGGGGGGAAAACTGGATAAGGTACTGGAAGGAGCAAGGAATATTGTAAAATGGAAAGCGAAATTAAAAAGTAACACCCCATTTGTTTTTTTTCAATTCCTTGTGGTAAAACCCAATGAGCATCAGATCGAAGAAGTTAAACAACTGGCGAAAGAGATTGGCGTTGATGAAGTGCGGTTCAAGACCGCACAGGTATACGATTATAAGAATGATCCCAACAATCTTATCCCATCAATAGAAAAATTCAGTCGCTATAAAAAAAATGAAGCAGGAGACTACAAAGTAAAAAATTCCCTCAGTAATCATTGCTGGCGATTATGGCATGCTACTGTTATAACCTGGGACGGGTTAGTGGTACCCTGTTGTTTTGATAAAGATGCCCAACATAATCTCGGAGATCTCAAAGGCAAGCCATTCAAAGAAATATGGCATAATGATAAATATGTACAATTCCGCAGCCAGATCCTTCAAAGCCGGAGAAATATCGATATCTGCGCCAACTGTAGTGAGGGAACGACAGTATGGGGTGATTGAAGAGTTTAAGGTTTAAGGTTGAATAGTGAGATATCGCTAAAGTTATTTATGGAAAATCTATTTTTAATGCGCTGCTTGTCCTAAAAAACCTTAAACTTTAAACCCTAAACCTTAAACCCTTAAGTAGTATGAGTATTGAACATGATATACAATCTAAATTCAGAGGTGAACATCACAAGATCATGGTCAATCTTATTTATACCTACAATTGGGCAATGGAAAAATCGAAGCGGTTTTTTGAAAAAGCCGATCTGACCCCGCAACAATTCAATATACTCCGAATTCTGCGAGGAGCCGCAAAGCCTCTTTCCACTTTGCAGATCCGCCAGCGCATGCTCGACAGGATGAGTGATACCAGCCGGATCGTAGACAGGTTATTGAAAAAAGAACTGGTTCAAAAGGGTGTATGCAAAGGCGATCGGAGGCTTGTAGATATAACGATTTCAGACAAAGGATCACAACTTCTGCTGGAGCTCGACAACTATAATGAAGAAATGGATGCAGTCTTAAGCGCCATTAATGAGGAAGAGGCAAAAACTCTTAACCATTTACTTGACAAACTCAGAGGCTCTGCGTAATTTAAAGGTCCCTAACCCCGGACCATGAAAAAAACTACGATCCCGATCGCTCTTATCTTTTTATTATCTGCCTGTAATTTATTGATTGCACAACCCAAGTACGAGTTTCGCGCGGCATGGGTGGCAACCGTTGATAATATTGACTGGCCTACAAGAGGCAATTTTAATACGGCCAGCCAGAAGAAAGAGTTCATAGAATTGCTCGACATGCACAAACGCAATGGCATGAATGCCGTTATTGTGCAGATACGGCCTGCCACTGATGCATTTTATCCATCACAATACGAGCCCTGGAGCCAATGGCTGACGGGGAAACAGGGACGTCCGCCATCTCCTTATTACGATCCCCTGCAATTCATGATCGAGGAAACACATAAAAGAGGAATGGAATTTCATGCCTGGTGTAATCCTTACCGCGCAGAGTTCAATATTGGCGGCTCTTCCATCGCTCCAACACATGTCACCAAAATTCATCCCGAATGGTTTTTAAAATATGGTGATAAAAGATATTTCGATCCCGGCAATAAGGGAGGACAGGACTTTGTTGTAAAAGTGATACGGGATATTGTTAATCGCTATGACATCGACGGGATGCACTTCGACGACTATTTTTATCCGTATCGAATCGCCGGAAAGGAATTTCCGGACGATCATTCATTTAAACTTTACGGAAACGGTATGGCGAAAGATGACTGGAGAAGAAGTAATACCGATTCCATCATACTGAAACTTTCAGGTGCCATTAAAGAAGAAAAAAAGCACTGCCGTTTCGGTATCAGCCCATTTGGAGTATGGCGTAACCAGGATAAAGATCCCGAAGGAAGTGCAACCAAAGCCGGCGTAACCAATTATGATGATCTGTATGCCGATATTCTGCTCTGGTTGAAAAACGGGTGGATCGACTATGTTGCTCCACAACTGTACTGGGAGTTCGGACACAAGGCGGCTCCTTATGAAATATTATTGGAGTGGTGGAGCAAGCATACTTATGGAAAGCATTGTTATATTGGGTTGGGTATCTACAGGGCTGGTAGCAATGCTGTTTGGAAAGATTCAACGTTAATTCCCAGACAGCTTACGGCATTGCGTAATACACCCAATATACAGGGAGCTATTTATTTCAGCAGTAAAACATTCATCAGAAATCCCAATGGATGGAGTGATAGCTTACAAAATAATTATTATAAATATCCCGCATTGGTACCACCGATGGAATGGATAGATAACCCTGTTCCGAAGGCCCCTGAATTAAAGGTTTCAACCAATCCTTCTTCTCATTCGATACAGGTTGAAATTATCGACTGCAATACTTTATTAAGAACAAAATCTTTCGTGGTATACGGATTTGCGAGCGATGATAAAACACACGACAAGTTAAATCCCGATAATATTTTACAGATCATTCCGTCGGCAGGGGGCATCATTACAATCAACGTTCCTAAAGCCGGAGAAAGTTTCAAACAGATTGCTGTTACGTGCGTTGATACCCTGAATAATGAAAGCGAGTTGACTTATTTGAAATAGGGGTTTGGATACAGCTACGAAAACCGGTCAGACGGAGACCGTCAGACCTTTTAAATTCCAGGTCTGACGGTCTCCGTCTGACCGGCCCTCCGCAGGAAATCTACCGCCACGGATAAGCTACCGGAGCTTGCTCAACAAACTTCATTTTCTCTACCTTTGCATTACTATTACTATAAAATTTTTAATATGCCCGGCTTTGAACTTTTTGGTGCAGAGGAGAGAAAAGAGGTAACCGATGTTCTGCAAACAGGTATCATGATGCGTTATGGCTTTGATGGCCCGAGAAAAGGAATCTGGAAAGCCATTGAGTTGGAAAAAGCTATCTGTGACAGATTTGGCTGTTCCCAGGCGCAACTCGTATCCAGCGGAACAGCCGCCCTGACGACAGCTATGGCGGCATTGGGAATTGGCTATGGCGATGAGATCATATTGCCTTCATTCACTTTTGTTGCAAGTTTCGAGGCAGTTCTCAGTGTTGGCGCAATACCCGTATTTGTTGATGTGGATGATACCCTGACACTCAATCCCGAAGCAGTCAGAAAAGCCATTACAGGAAAAACAAAATGCGTAATGCCCGTTCATATGTGCGGCAGCATGGCTGATATGGATGCATTGCAGCAAATCTGCAAAGAAAATAAACTTCTTTTACTAGAGGATGCCTGCCAGAGTATCGGCGGCACCTATAAAGGCAAGCATCTTGGCACAATCGGTGATGCAGGAACTTTTTCATTCGACTTTGTAAAAACAATAACCTGTGCCGAAGGCGGGGTTATCCTTACCAACCGGCAGGATGTGTATATTAATTCAGATGGATACAGCGATCATGGTCATGACCACAAGGGCTCAGACCGCGGCGCCGATCTGCATCCTTTCATCGGTTATAATTTTCGCATCTCCGAATTACATGCGGCGGTTGGCCTTGCCCAGGTAAGAAAGCTCGATCAGTTTTTATCGATCCAAAGAAAAAACCATCATCAGCTACGCGATATCCTGAACCAGGTGCCGGAGATTTCTTTTCGCCGTATACCTGATCCCGCCGGTGATAGTTGCACGTTTTTAAGTTGGTTTTTGCCTACGGAAGAAATTACCCAGGCATTTGTACATGAAATGAAGGCGCAGAACATTATGGCGGGCAATTTTTACTGGTACGATAACAACTGGCACTATATCCGCAAATGGGACCATCTCAAAAATTCAATTGTATTGAATGCCCTGCATCCTGAGCTCAAATCAGCAGTTATGGCAGAGGCCAATAAAAGCTTTCCTTCGAGCGACAGGGTAATGGGCCGGTGCATCTCAACCGCCATCGGTTTATTATGGACAGAAGAACAGATAATAGAAAAGGGAAATAAAATTATAGGCATCATTAAAAAAATCCTGGCTCAAAAATCGGTCTCCGCATAATTTTTCAGTTGTTTTCTCAGAGAAATCCCTTACCGCCGACATAAGCATGAACCATTATTTATAAAAGTGTTTCCACTTAGATGAATAAGATTTGCTACGCGTGATATTCTAAAAAATCTCTTTCGCCGTTATAAATGTGTTCCATAACCCCTTGCAGAATAATCGATCCGGTATTTATTACTCAACGATTAGGCTGGTGAATAAAATTTTAGTGGCTGTCAGGGAGCCCTGCTAAAATATATTCTAAAAACCGAACGGCATGACAGAATCTTTATTCAAAAAGATAAATATTTTTTTGAAGGTAAATGAGCAAACAATCGATACCTACTTTAATGCTCATGATCCTGCGCCAATTTATAAAAGGCAACTCAGTCATGAATTTGAGCAGTACATCATGAACTACTCAATAACGATCAAGCGATATTCCCAGGTAACTTATAAACTGATCCTGGAAAACAAATCGGATAAAACCTTTACCGATCCTTTAATTCACGCGATCAGGCGACATTTTTCTCTCAAGAAAACCATTGCAGAAGCCGAGTTCAAAAAATACAAACGCCGCAGCTACCAGTTGCTGGTCATTAGTTTTTCAGTAGTTGTGCTATGCCTTGGTGTTTTACCTGCATTTGTGCCACAGGAACACGGCATCCTGGGTGTATTAAAAGAAGCGCTGCATGTGTTGAGTTGGGTAATGATGTGGAAGCCTATTGAAAAATTGATCTTCTACTGGAATCCGCACAAAAAAGAAATCTCCATATTAGACAAGCTAACTAATGCCGAAGTGCTGATTATAGACAATGTGAAAACCCTAAGCGTTGAAAATGCAGCCTGATCATGCGTTGCATTAAAGCCATGATAACAGCCTCTCTCTTACTTCCCCTTTTGGGTTTTGCCCAGTCTAAAGCTTCCCTGGAACAATATCATATTATGGGCAACAACCGCACTTACGTGCCGATGTCAATCGCACATTTTCAGAACAATAAAAAATGGTATGCCGAGGGAAGATATAATTATGAGGAGCTGGAAACTTTTTCATTATACGTTGGAAAAACCTTTTCAAAAAAAGAAAAGTTGTCCTATGTATTGACACCGTTGCTGGGAGGAGCCATTGGAAATTTTAATGGCGTTTCGACCGGTATAAATATGGATCTCGACTATTCGAATTTCTTTTTTTCACTGCAATCCCAATATTCTTTTTCTACAGACCGGCGTGCAGATAATTTCTTTTATAACTGGTCTGAACTGGCTTACCAGCCATTGGCATGGTTATACGGGGGAATCTCTGTTCAACACACACGTTTATATAGAACCGAAACCAGGTTTGAGCCCGGACTCCTTATTGGATTTTCTTACAGAAACCTAACACTTCCTGTGTACACCTTCGCTCCGTTCAATAGGAACAGGTATTTTATGGTAGGACTGAATATTGAATGGGAAAAAACACCGGAGAAACGGACAAGAAAAAATACAATTGCCGAGCTTACGGCTGACTGAGAAATATAAAAAAGACTTTACGGTAACTTAAATTATTTCAAACCGGCTCAAATACCAAGTCCTGATTTCATTCTTCCGAATAAAGATTTTTTGCCAGGCTTCTGGCGGGGAACAACGATATGATCAAGATCTTCCATAATGTTTTTCATACGTTCACGATTAATGGAAGACTTAACAATGAAATCTACCGCGCCATGTTTTTTGGCGTCTTCAGCTATTTCAGGGCTTTCATTTCCCGAAATGAATACAACTATGATGGTGGGATCAAATAGTCTTACTTTTTTTAGCACATCAATTCCATTCATATCCTCCATGGAATAATCGAGGAATATGATTTGCGGCCGTAACGACAGGCTGTCTAAACAATCTTTACCGCTGTTAAACAAATGCACCTCTTCGTAACCAATATTTTTTAGAAACTGGCCGTACAGTGTCAAGGACATAATATCATCATCGACTAAAAATATTGAGTGGTCTGAGGTCTTTGCCATTTTAATAGGTTATAGTTTGCAATCGTTGATGTACGCTGGACTAACTTCAAAAACGAACCATCTGTAATGGTATTGTTACGACAGGATAATTATATATAGCCTTGGTGTAAACGAAGGTTACATGCTAAGTGTTTACCTCTACGCTAGTAAAGGTGGAAAATTTTTTTGTTTTATCTCTTGTCTTCGAGGTAATTACAATACTCAATTGATCCTAAGCGAAAACGCAGGGGCAGCTTTGTTTGCTTCTCAAATTGTAATTCTTTACGGCAAAAAAAACCAAAGTTCTGGCTGTAGTGATCTTCGGCGATGAGAGGAACCGGTCTCGAAGTATAAAACCGGGCCTTGCCAGCGGTATCATGACCAAAAAAAATCCGCGGTACAACTGGTGGCCTTGTGAAGCCTTTGAGCTGTAAAGTAGAGGCCAGCAGGCGGTTTGCAGAGAAATCAGTGAACGAAATCTGTGCATTTGCCCCATTCAGGCCGGCTGCTAATAAGCACACAACAATAATTTTATAAAATCGTTGCCACACCCCTGTTTAATTTGTTGTAAATTTACGGCCTGATTTTTGTGGTTTGCGCCCCTTCTTCATATAATTTGAGCCGGGGCATATAAAATCCTAAAACGAAAGATGGCACTCGGTCAAAGTTTACAGCAAAAGTTACTACAAAAATTGTCACCTCAGCAAATTCAGTTAATGAAGTTGCTGCAGGTACCTACTGCCAATCTGGAAGAACGCATCAAAGAGGAATTGGAAGAAAATCCGGCGCTTGAACACAGCGAAGAAGATCATGATGACCAATTTGACGAGGCCAAAGATGAATTCGACAGTTCGGATGAAGAAGATTTCGAAGCCGAGGGAAGCCAGGATGAGTATGAAAATGTAGATATCAGCGAATATGTGAGCGATGATGACGGAGAAATTGCGGATTACAAAATGCGCGATGACAATTACCCTGAAGTTGACGATAACAAGGTGGTTCCCTATAAAATAGAAACCTCGTTTCATGAACATCTACAGGATCAATTGCTAATGCTGAAACTGGATGATCAGCAAAAAAAGATTGCCGAACAGATTATCGGAAGTATTGACGACGACGGTTACCTGCGACGTGAAACCGCGGCCATTGTAGATGACCTTGCATTCCGGCAAAACATCGAAAGCAATGAGCAGGAGGTTGAGACGGTCATTCATCTCATTCAGCAATTCGATCCTTCGGGTGTTGCAGCAAGGAATTTGCAGGAGTGCTTATTATTGCAATTACAACGTCACAAAAAAGAGAAAAGGGAAGTTGAAATGGCCATCGATGTACTGTCCATGTATTTTGATGAGTTTACCAAAAAGCATTATGATAAAATACAAAGAGGCCTTAATCTTACTGATGACCAGTTAAAAGAAGTGATCAACCAGATCATCAGGCTCAATCCAAAACCGGGCGGAAACCATGGTGATCTCAATAAAGCTGAAAGCTATGTGGTACCCGACTTTTTTATTTTTAACAATGGTGGCAAGCTTGAATTGACGCTGAATTCGAAGAATGCCCCCGATCTCCGTATCAGTGAAGGATACCGCGACATGTTGCGCGAATACGATAAGGGCAGTAAGAAAGACAAGCGGCAGAAAGAAGCTGTTATCTTCATTAAACAAAAAATAGATGCAGCCAAATGGTTCATTGATGCCATCAAGCAACGCCAACATACTTTAACCAGTGTGATGGAAACCATCATGGAGTACCAACGGGAATTTTTTATGACCGGGGATGAAACTGTATTAAGACCCATGATCCTGAAAGATATTGCTGAACGTACCATGCTGGACATTTCGACGGTAAGCCGGGTTGCCAATAGTAAATTCGTTCAAACGGAGTTCGGAACATACCGGCTGAAATTCTTCTTTAGTGAGTCGCTCAGCACAGATAGTGGTGAAGAGGTTTCAACCAGAGAAGTGAAAAAAATTCTCAGCGACCTGATAGAAGCGGAAAGTAAGAAGAAACCACTCAGCGATGAAAAATTAACGGAATTGCTTCAGGAAAGAGGTTATAATATTGCCCGCCGCACGGTGGCAAAATACAGAGAACAATTAAATATTCCTGTCGCAAGACTTCGAAAAGAACTTTGATTATGGCTACTATCATTTCGGGAAACGGAACATTGCTTGACAAACCAAAGTTTTCACCGGTTACAAAATTCCTGGCTCATTTTTTTTCATGGATATTCCATCCACTGTTTATTCCTGTATATGTAACAATCTTTTTGTTGTACATACATCCATATGCTTTTGTTGCGTTGAGCGAAAAGATGAAGGTGTTTAAATTGTTATTTGTTCTCGTTAATACTACGCTGTTTCCGGCTTTTGCCGTATTCCTGATGTGGCGCTTAAGATTAACGCAATCCATTTTCTTACAAACGCAGAAAGAACGAATTATTCCATACGCGGCAGCAATGATCTTTTATTTCTGGGCCTGGTATGTTTCAAGAAGCCAACAGGACAATCATGAGGTCTTTACCGGCTTTTTATTGGGAAGCTTTTTAACAGTGATTGCGGCATGGCTGGCGAATATTTATTTTAAGATAAGCATGCACGCTCTGGCAATAGGTGGAATGTTGTTTTTTATTTTATGGGTAAGTTTTTCGGGAGATGGCACCAGTGGTTTATATCCCTCCTTTGCCATATTGATTGCCGGCATTGTTTGTACCGCACGCATGATCATTTCGGATCACCGGCCTGTTGAGATTTACGCAGGCATTTTAATAGGGATCGTTTGCCAGATAGTGGCGGTCTTCGTATAGCATTTTCTTGCTCTATAATACTAAAACGCCTTTTGCTACAAACTGGAGTTCCTTTTTTGGTTCTTTGATCTTTTCAATCTCTTCTTTGCTTTTGCCTGCATCTTCAGCATAATGCTTTTGCTGTTTTACCGACACTTCCTTTACCGTCGCTTCTCCATCCAGAACTACTTCTTTCCCTACAATATTTTTAGGCATGAAAAAACCATAGTCTTTAAACTTCACCATTAACTTTTCTCCATTTGATCTTTCAATCTTCATCCAGCATCCTTTTTCCTGGCAAACTTCCACCACCTTACCGGTTATCCTGCCTTCAAACTTGTTGTTCTTCATATTTTTTTCCACATCATTAACATGAATGACTCCCTCACTGATGCTACCTGACCCATAGGCTATCCCTTTTTCAGCCGGCGTGGGTTGCTGCCCGATTGATAGCAGGCAAATAAACAGGCAACAAACAATCAGTAAATATTTCATGATAAATAATTTATACGAAGATATAAAATCAGTTGTTATGAGGTTCGTGTTCTATTTTGGGTTGCTTTGGACAAAAAAATGCCACGAAGACACCAAGACCAAGACACCAAGGAAAATAAGACGAAGGCAGGTATTTTATGAGTTGCCGGAGTTTCGAAACATTCTTCGTTCCAGAAAAAAACGTTCAATTGGGATATTTTAATCAGACGTCTTTAAACAGTTCTGACTAGTTTGCAACTGAAGCCTGTCTGCTAATCCGCAGCAGTTATTTAATAAAGACCCGTGAAAAACAATATCACCAAAATAATTAGTTTAATTATACTAAAATTATTAGTGTTAATAAGATAATTTTCTCTACATTTGGCAAATGATAATTTTGATTAAAATATAAAACATGTCAAACACCGAAAAGCTCAAAGCGCTTAAGCTTACAATAGATAAAATTGAAAAAGACTTTGGTAAAGGAAGCGTGATGATGATGAATGAAAAATCGACGGATCCCATGGAAGTGGTTTCCACCGGTTCCATCGGATTGGATGTAGCATTAGGCGTTGGGGGCCTTCCGCGTGGCAGGATCATTGAGATCTACGGACCGGAGTCCTCAGGCAAAACCACTGTAGCCATACACGTTATAGCTGAGGCGCAGAAAAAGGGGGGTATGTGTGCTATTGTTGATGCCGAACATGCCTTTGACAGTTCTTATGCTAAAAAGTTGGGTGTTGATGTCGACAATCTACTTATATCACAACCGGATTATGGAGAACAGGGCCTCGAGATCGCAGATCGTTTGATCTTATCCGGTGCTTTGGATGTTGTGGTGATAGATTCAGTAGCGGCCCTGGTACCTAAGGGTGAACTGGAGGGAGAAATGGGAGATACCAAAATGGGTTTACAGGCCCGGCTAATGTCACAGGCTCTTAGAAAACTGACCGCTACGATCAGTAAAACAAATACGATCTGCATTTTTATTAACCAGTTGCGCGAAAAGATCGGTGTTATGTTCGGCAACCCGGAAACAACCACCGGTGGAAACGCTCTTAAATTCTATGCTTCTGTACGCCTGGATATACGCCGAATGGCTCAGATCAAGGATGGAGATGAGGCCGTGGGTAACAGGGTTAAAGTGAAAGTGGTAAAGAATAAAGTAGCCCCTCCTTTTCGAAGTGCAGAATTTGATATTGTTTTCGGCGAGGGCATTTCAAAAACAGGCGAAATACTCGATATGGGCGTAGAATTAGGAATTGTTCAAAAAAGCGGCAGCTGGTTCAGTTATAATAGCGACAAATTAGGGCAGGGAAGGGATACTGTGAAGCAATTGTTGCAGGATAACCCTGAACTGGCCAATGAAATAGAAGTCAAGATCCGTGAAAAGATAAAAGAAATGCAGGCTGCATAAGATTTCGGGGTAGTAAATACTATAAAGGCTTCTGTAATGGGAGCCTTTTTTTTGCCATGCATACCAAAAATAAAAAAGGGGTCTGAATAGAAATTCAACCCCGTTTTTAAAATCCAATATCCTATGAAAAACCGTTGTAAAAATAAGGGCCTATTCCGATATATACAACTGTATTTTACAATTGCGTATATATACGTTACCGGACTGTTTAATTCTTAAACAATTTCTCAATACTGACCGTGTTTGATACCTTATTGGTAAAACGGATCATATAAATTCCTTTTTCCAAAGTTGAAACGTTGATGGTTTGAAGTCCCAGTACCCTGTACTGGTTAATGCGAACCTCTCCTGAAGCATCGGCGATTTGTACATCGATAGGTATATCTGATCTGACGATCAGTATATTGTCGGCTGGGTTGGGATAAAATTTAAAAGAAAGATCATTGCCCATATATACAGTAAGAGGATGTGAATACAAAGCCTTTCCCCTTAGCGAGGTTCGGATACGGTAAAAGCTTTTGCCTGGCAAAGGAGACTCATCAATAAACTCAAACTTATTATTCGACAATAATTTCACCACTTCTATCATTTCAAAATCCCGGCCGTTTGCACTTCGTTCGATAGAAAAAAAGTCAACCATATCCACACTCGCAACTTTCCATTGCAAATGAATTTTTGTATTTCCCTTCAACGAATAAATAAAATCTGTTACGATATTTTTCGGCTCCTTGGCTAAATTAGAAATGGCAGGATGAAACAATCCTGCATATTGAGCATAGCATACAGGTGTAAGCATGCTTACAAAGCAAAGCAGTATCAATCTCTTCATAAAATCTAATGGGTAGTAAAATCTTGGGTTATCCACAAAATTCATGCCTATATGTGGAAAACCAAATCCTTAACCCTTGATCGTCAATTTCTTTACTGTACGGGCTACCGTTGTCTCCCATTAGTATTCATAAATACTATGTTTTCACCTCTCCATGAATGAAAGATGAGCCATGTACATTTCACGACTATTCCTGCTGTCTTAATAGAAGGATTGACGAAACTTCACGGCGCAATTTTTTCATAGTATCCCTTGCTTCGTTCTTGTTTCTTAATTCATCTGATATAGTGAAAAAACTGGTAAGATATAGCCTTCGTTCCCTTGTCGTAATAATACTGCTGTTATTAATAGCATGGGTCGGAATATGGGCCTATATCCGCTATAATAAAGCTGATCTCATCTCAAAAATATCTTCGCGGATAACCGAAAAGACAAGAGCAGAAAACACCATTGGCGATCTATCTGCGAGCTTATTCAAGACATTTCCGTTCATATCCCTTGAATTGTCCAATATTATTGTTAAAGACAGCCTTTGGAAAGCTCACAACAAAACATTTTTTTCTGCAAAAAACATATACCTGCGGTTAAGCCCCCTCGGGTTATTCAACAAAAACCGCGGAATAGGCAAAATAATTATAACAAACGGGAGGCTGCACCTTTTTGCCGATAGCACTGATTACAATAACCAGTATATTTTAAGATCCGACAAGCATAAAAAAAAGGAAGAACCATCCTCAATACCCGAAATTGAACTGAAGAATTCAGAGCTTATTTTCGAGAACCCTTCACGCCAGAAATTTCATCATTTTACGCTGCGCGAACTTGACATCAACGGTACAAATAACAACCACTCGGAAACTTTCGATATCTCTACAGACATGCTTGTAAATTCCCTGTCATTCAATACGGAAAAAGGCAGCTACCTGAAAAATAAAAATGTCAGCGGGGAATTTCAGGTCGTTATAGACCGCGTAAAAAAGAAATTATCATTCTCAGATATCGCCCTCCTGATCGACCAGGAAAAATTCAATCTCACCGGCGAGTTTTCGGTAGACTCTGCACAGCGGGATTTTATCCTCAACATTTCTTCGAAAAACTTAAATTTTAATAAAGCAGTAGAAATGCTTCAGGATAGTATGCGCCGGAAAATAAGTCCATTTACCATGGAAAAACCGGTTGCGGTACAGGTCAACATATCGGGTTTAACAAGGTATAAATTCTTGCCGCTTGTAAACATCGAAATGACTGTAAACGACAATACCATTACAACACCGGGAGGAACTTTCACCAATTGTTCTTTCCAGGCAAAATTTAATAATGAGCTTGCTACCGGCAATCCACGTCTGGATTTCAATTCCCTCCTGGAATTCATCAACTTCAGCGCCCAATTTAAGAAAATTCCTTTCCGTTCAAAACATATTAAGGTCAGTAATCTCAAAAATCCATATCTGGAATGTGATCTCAGCTCATCATTCAGTTTAACTGCCCTGAATGAATTGACCGGCAGCACCACTCTTCAATTTGTTAAAGGAAATGGCGATATAGATGTTTTTTTTAAAGGGCCGATCTCAGGCCGCGACAGCGTCAACGCCGGGATCAATGGAGCTATTACGATCGATAATGCTACGGTAAAATATTTACCCAGGAATGTGACCTTATCACAATGCACCGGCACCTTTTTGTTCAGGGATAAAGATCTGTTGGTAAAAAAACTCAAAGCACGCACGGGCGATACCGAATTGATGATGAATGGAGATGCGAAAAATTTTCTTTCAATGCTTGATATAAGTCCTGAAAAACTCTCCTTGCACTGGAATGTTTATTCACCCCAATTGCATTTGAAAGATTTTATCAGTTTTTTGAATCGAAGAAATATTCAAACTTCTCAAAGAGCGGCCAACGATAAGGTTAAGCAAACCGCAGGTAAGATAGATAAGATGTTTACTGACGGGGATGTTTTTATTACGCTTACCACCCCAAAGATGAACTACAAAAAGTTTGATGCAAAGCAGGTAGATGCCCAGGTAGTGTTAACCAGTAACACGATAGACCTCAGAAATGTTTCGTTCGGACATGCGAATGGCTCCATGAAAATGCAGGGGACAGTCACTGAAGGAGTGAATAGCAATGCGGTTTTTTTGAATTCAACATTGAATAAAATGGACATTCCGATCCTCTTCCATTCATTTGGAGATTTTGGACAGGATGCAATTACTAATAAGAATCTGAAAGGGATCATATCTGCCACCGTGAATGTGAACACCGCCATTACCAACCAGGCAGAAGTAATACCTGAGAGCATGTCTGGCTCAATCGATTTTTTGGTCGAAAATGGAGAACTGAATCATTTTGAACCCTTGGAAAAGATCTCTGCCTCCGTTTTTAAAAAACAGGATTTTTCTTCCATACGGTTTGCGGATTTAAAAAATCGCCTGGAAGTGAAAGGCACGGCATTCATCATTAACAAAATGGAAATCCGCTCCACTGCGCTCATTTTATTTGCTGAAGGTATTTATGATGTAAAGAAGGGGACTGACATGAGCATTAAGTTCCCCATCCGAAACGTATTAAAAAAGAATGATAGTATCGACTTAATCAGTTCCGACATAAATCACGGGCCCAGTATAAGGGTAAGGGCAAAAACGGGCGATGATGGCAAGCTCAAAATCAGCTGGGATCCCTTTAGAAAGGCCGTCAGAAATAAAAGGGATGCAGAAGCAAATTAGTATCTCGTTGCCGTGTAATAAATTCGGTTAATTTGCAGGTTTCATCATTTCAATATGCCATTTCAATTACATACTCCATATCAGCCCGCAGGTGATCAGCCTGAAGCCATACAGCAACTGACAGAAGCAATACTGCAAGGCGAAAAGTACATGACCTTGCTGGGCGTTACAGGTTCGGGAAAAACATTTACTATGGCAAATGTTATACGGGATGTACAGAAGCCCACCTTGGTGCTGACCCATAATAAAACCCTTGTAGCTCAGCTGTATGGAGAGTTTAAACAATTTTTTCCTGACAATGCGGTAGGGTATTTTGTGAGTTATTACGATTATTACCAGCCCGAGGCCTATATGCCGGTCAGTGATACATACATCGAAAAAGATCAATCCATCAATGAGGAGTTGGACAAACTCCGGCTGCAGGCAACTTCTCAATTGCTCAGCGGACGGCGTGATATTATTGTAGTTGCTTCCGTGAGTTGTATTTATGGGATCGGTAACCCAACAGAATACGAAAATGGGATCATTCGAATCCAGCCAAAGCAGACAATATCCCGGCAGGGATTTTTACATGCACTTGTAAATTCATTATACACCAGGAGCCAGGGGGAATTTGGAAGAGGCTCGTTCCGCGTAAAGGGCGACACGATAGATATTAACCTTCCATACCTGGATTATGGTTACAGGATCAGTTTTTTTGGAGATGAGATCGAAGAAATTGAAAGTATT
Organism: Chitinophagaceae bacterium; assembly: GCA_014379345.1. Classification (GTDB taxonomy): domain Bacteria; phylum Bacteroidota; class Bacteroidia; order Chitinophagales; family Chitinophagaceae; genus Flavitalea. Next base: position 30,291 of record JACMLY010000122.1, on the reverse strand, counting down.
GATGTACAATCAGGCAAGCGTATCACTAAAATGGATAATGCCGCCATCTTCCCTGCTAACTTATACCTGGCGCCGAAGGATATGCTGCATCAGGTCTTGTATGAAATACAGGATGAAATGGCTGCACAGGTGGAATATTTTAAAAGCGTAGGGAAATTTATTGAAGCACAAAGATTGAGTGAGAGAGTGAATTACGATGTAGAAATGATCAGGGAATTGGGTTATTGTAATGGAGTGGAGAATTACTCACGGTTCTTTGATAGGCGAAACCCGGGGTCGAGACCATTTTGTTTGCTGGATTATTTTCCAAAAGATTTTTTGTGTGTCATTGACGAAAGCCATCAGACCATTCCACAGGTGAGTGGAATGTACGGCGGAGACAGGAGCAGAAAACTCGTATTGGTAGATTACGGCTTCAGGCTTCCTTCTGCATTGGATAACCGCCCGCTGAATTTCCATGAATTTGAATCAATGCTTAGCCAGACTGTTTTTGTTTCGGCTACCCCCGGTGATTTTGAACTGGAAAAAACAGGGGGCGTAGTGATAGAACAGGTAGTGCGACCCACAGGCCTGCTCGATCCGCCTATAGAAATTCGTCCCAGCGTTAACCAGATTGACGACCTGCTTGATGAAATCGATAAACGTATTAAAAAGGGAGACCGGGTACTGGTAACAACTCTTACGAAGCGAATGGCAGAAGAAATGAATAAATATCTTCATCGGATCAATATCAAGTCGAAGTATATCCATAGTGAAGTGGAGACATTAGAAAGAGTTGAGATCCTGCGACAACTCCGTTTGGGTGAAATTGATGTGTTGGTAGGCGTGAATTTGCTACGGGAAGGGCTGGACCTGCCGGAGGTTTCTTTGGTTGCAATTCTGGATGCAGATAAGGAAGGTTTTTTACGGAACGAAAGATCTCTGACGCAGACCGCCGGCCGTGCTGCGAGAAATGTAGACGGCCTCGTTATCTTTTACGCGGATAAAATGACTGAGAGCATGCAGCGTACAATCGATGAAACGTCGCGAAGAAGAGAAAAACAGGTATCCTACAATATTGAACACAATATCACACCAACTACTGTCATCAAGAGCAAAGAACAGGTATTTGCGCAAACTTCGGTGTTAGACATTAAGGGTTATGATCCCAAGAATCCATATGCCGTAGCACCTGATGGAGAGCTTGTAACCGTTGCTGCAGAAGAACAGGAAACCTATCAAACCATCCCCCAACTGGAAAAAGCGGTAAGCAGGATAAAGAAGGACATGGAAAAAGCTGCCCGCGATCTTGATTTTATGGAAGCTGCAAGGCTTCGTGATGAAATGTTTGCCCTGAAAAAAAAGCTTGAAGCAATTAAAAAGTGATCCCGGGTCGGATAGAACTTTTTGCCACGGATTACACGAATTACCACGGATTTCTTCGAGCAAATTCGTGAAATTCGTGGCCACCTCGTCCTACTCCAGGGATGGTATTTTCAACATTTTTTATGTGCTTTCACGTAATTTTCCGTACTGCAAAATAAGTACATGATCTATCGCGTTTCATAGAGGTCTAAATCCTTTAAAAACCAAGCTTATGAAACGGATTCGCAGAAAATTGTTTAATCTATTTGCCTTTTCATTACTGGCTTTTGCTATATATCTAAACTTCTTTTACAAAGAGAAACCAGCTGGCTTGTTGCGATCAAAGCCATCTGCAGAATCTGCCCCTAAACCCGCTACCGATTTAACTGCCAAACCGCATCCTACCATTAAAAAATAGATGTCGTGTTCTTCTGTTAAGTCTTGGTTTTTGTTTTATATCCTGACTTAGGGAATTCCCTAACTTCGGGCCATGAGCAAAAAACTTTTTCTGCTGGATGCACTGGCGCTTGTTTTTCGTGCATATTATGCTTTGATCCGCAACCCACGGATCACCTCCAATGGACGTAACACCAATGCGCAATTCGGATTTACCAATACCCTGGTAGACCTGATCAATAATCAGAAACCTACTCATATGGCCGTGTGTTTTGATACGCACGCGCCAACTGCACGCCATACCGATTTTGTTGATTACAAGGCCAATCGCCAGGAAGCGCCCGAAGATCTTATGTCGGCCCTGCCCGACATAAAAAAAATTATCAAAGGATTTTGCATTCCTGTAATTGAATACGACGGGTATGAGGCGGATGATGTAATAGGCACTCTTAGTAAACAAGCTGCCAATGCAGGATATGAAGTGTATATGGTTACCCCCGATAAAGATTATGGACAGTTGGTTGATGGGAATATTTTTATCTATAAACCGGGATACCAGGGCGGTCTTGTAGAGATTATGGGGGCAAAAGAAGTTTGTGCGAAATGGAATATTAAAGATGTAAGCCAGGTGATAGACATACTTGGGTTAATGGGTGATGCAGTGGACAATATTCCGGGAATACCGGGGGTGGGAGAAAAAACCGCGGCGAAACTACTGGCAGAATATGGCACCCTGGAAAAGATTCTGGAAAACGCTGACACAATCAAAGGGGCATTGGGTGAAAAGATCAGGAATGGTAAAGACATGGCGATCTTGAGTAAGAAGCTTGCTACAATCATTACCGATGTTCCTGTTCAATTTCATGAAGAAGATTTTAAGATCCGCGAATGCAACAAGGACGCCCTGAAGGAAATATTCCTGGAGTTGGAATTTAAGTCTCTAGGTAAAAGAGTGTTGGGAGAAGACTTTGCAGAATCGGCTGCAGGCATTCAAAAAAAAGGTATCGAGAACGTTCAGCCACAAGGTGTACAAACGGATCTGTTTGGAAATGTGGTAGAAAACCTTAAGGCGCAAACGAATGATGCCGCAGACACAGATTTTGAAGCAGTCAATGAGATCATTGCCGAAAAAAATATCCAAAACACACCGCATGCCTATCACCTTGCTCAAACAGAAGATGAAATAAAACAATTGGTGAACACATTGATGGGGCAGTCGGAAATCTGCTTTGATACGGAAACCACTTGCATCGATGCCAATGACTGTGAATTGGTCGGTATGAGCTTTTCCTTTAAAAAAACCGAGGCTTATTATATTCCCTTCCCAACAGACCAGGATGTAACAAAAAAAATGCTGGAGCATTTTTCTCCTCTTTTTAATAATGTAACCATTACCTGGATCGGACATAACCTGAAATATGATATCCTGGTGATGAAATGGTATGGGTATGAACTAAAGGGAAATATTTTCGACACGCTGCTCGCACATTACGTGATCGATCCCGATGGTAAACGCAGTATGGATAACCTGAGTAACCAGTTCCTTCGTTATGAACCGGTTCACATTGAAGAACTCATTGGAAAAAAAGGAAAGAACCAGGGTAACATGAAAGATGTTCCTATAGAAAAAATTAAAGATTATGCCGCCGAAGATGCCGATATAACTTTTCAACTGAAGCATTGTTTTACGCCCTTATTAAAAACCAAAGAGGTTGAAAGGGTTTTTTCCGAGGTTGAAAATCCATTGGTAAAAGTGCTTGCAGATATGGAATTTGAAGGAGTGAGAGTGGATATGGATTTTTTGAAAGAATATTCGCTTCAATTGGATATCGAAGCAAAAAAATCCGAAGAAAGCGTGTACCAGCAGGCGGGAGTAAGGTTCAACCTTTCATCACCGCGCCAGTTGGGAGAAGTTCTTTTTGAAAAATTGCAACTAGATCCGAAAGCAAAAAAAACAAAAACAGGGCAATATGCTACCGGTGAAGATGTTCTTTTAAAACTTGCTCATCAAAACACGATAGCCAATGAAATTCTCACTTACCGCGAGCTGACAAAGCTGAAATCGACCTACGTAGATGCATTACCTGAGATGGTAAATCGCAAAACAGGCAGGGTTCACACATCGTACGCGCAGGCAGTTGCCGTTACCGGTAGATTGTCGAGCAATAACCCTAACCTGCAGAATATTCCTGTTCGAACCGAACGGGGTAGAGAGATCCGTAAAGCTTTTATTCCGCGCGACGAAAATCATATCTTATTGTCTGCAGATTATTCGCAGATAGAATTGAGGATTGTTGCCGCCATCAGCGGAGACCCCGCCATGGGTGAAGCGTTCAAACAAAAAAAAGATATTCATACCGCAACGGCTGCAAAAGTATACGGCGTTGGGGAAGGCGAAGTGACCAAAGAAATGCGCTACAAAGCCAAAAGTGTAAATTTTGGAATTATATATGGACAGGGAGCGTTTGGATTGGCCGATAACCTCGGCATCACTCGCACAGAAGCTAAGCAGATCATTGACAATTACAAAAAGCAATTTGCGAATATTCAGAAATACATGGATGACACGATCAATTTTGCGCGTGAACATGGATACGTTCAAACATTAATGGGCAGAAAGCGATGGCTGAGGGATATTAACTCTGCGAATTTCACGATCCGTGGATTTGCGGAACGAAACGCCATCAATTCGCCCATACAGGGTACTGCCGCAGACATGATCAAATTGGCTATGGTCAAAATTCACCAGGTCTTTCAGGAAAGAAAATTTAAATCAAAAATGATTTTACAGGTGCACGATGAGTTGGTGTTCGATGCCCTGAAAGAGGAAGCGGAAATTATACAGCCCATTATTATTGAATGCATGCGCTCGGCACTCCCCCTGCCAAATGACGTGCCTGTTGAAGCAGAAATAGGATCAGGTGAAAATTGGCTGTCGGCTCATTAGAAATTCTATACGTTTTTGTACCTAGGTGTGTTTAACGATAACCTAATCGTTTGCACTTAGATATGTTATTTTCCAATAATTATGTCCCCGGATATTGGCTAAATTATGATTAGAATCAGTTGTTTTGATCAATGTTTGTGAAACAGGATTGTGCGGCGACTAGCTTTGGTAAACAGAATTATTATTCGTTTATAAAAGATATGGTATACGCCCTGGCAAAATCTTATATATATGATGATTTTATACCTAATCACGCTTCTACAATTATCAGCGTTGGGCATTTCGGGAATAGCAAAAGCTATCAGCCTGGCATAGCCTTTTATATGTATTCTATACAGCCGGCTTTATCATTTTATCTTCTCTTAAGAATCTTGTTCTCAAATATAATTACCGGGAACAGATACTTTAACCCGATCGGCTTCCATCGGCCAAATACTACAGGTTTGCTATGCTGAAGAATAACATGAGAGCATTGAATGAGTTTATTTTTCAGAACAATTCTAAAAATTATTCTGCCGCTACCGGTATCGTTGTATTTCTGATATCGATGCTTGCCATTTTGGGTTGGGAATTTGATATCCAGGTTTTCAAACGTCCCATACCGGAATTGGTTGCAATGAACCCCATGACCGCACTGGCCCTGACACTTTCCGGCATTTCTCTATTGCTACTCATCAAAACCCCCCAAAAAAAATTCCTTTTCATTTTTGCAAAATTGCTGGCCATAGCTGCGCTGGTAATTGGTGCATTAAAGTTATTGGCGGTTATTACAGGCTTCGATGTAGGGGTGGATCACTGGCTGTACAATGAAAAACTTGCCAGTGACATCATCAATAATATTCCAAATGGAATGGCCCCGAATTCTGCAGCAAATTTAATTTTTACAGGCGTTGCTCTTTTGCTTGCCGGCCTACACGGCAAAAAAGCAATATTTATCTCTAATTTTTTTATACTGCTTAGCGCTTTTATATCCCTCCTGTCAATTATTGGTTATACATATGGGGCACATTCATTTTCCGACATACGCCCATTTCTCCCCATGGCTTTTCATACAGCCATTTGTTTTCTTTTATTGGCGATAGGCATTCTTTGCGCTGACAGCGATAAAGGTTTCATGGCTGCAATTACCGGTCCTTACCGGGGTGGAGAAATTATCCAATTGCTTTTGCCAATGGCAATATTTGTTCCCATTGCTTTTGGGCTTTTGCGTTTATATGGCGAAAGAAACGGACTATATAGTAATTCTTTTGGCACGGCTTTGTTTGCCACGGCCAATATTGTGATTTTCGTTTTTCTCATTTTTAAGACCGCCTCTTCACTTAACCGTTCTGATAAAATTTTAATGCTGGAAATAGAAGAAAGGAAAAAAATCGAAAAGGAATTAAAGGATAGTAATATTTTTTTAGATACCATCTTTCAAAATGCACCGAATATGATCTTTGTTAAGGATGCAGTGGATCTCAGATTTGTACAAATCAACAAGGATGGCGAAAAGCTACTGGGAATTCAAAAAAAAGAAATCATCGGAAAGAATGATTATGACCTGGTCCCGGTAGACCAGGCAAATCGAATTACAAATGTCGACAGGCAATTGTTTGAAAATGGCGTACTGCTGGATATAGCCGAAGAAAAGATCACTACTTCAAAAGGTGACCGCTGGCTTCATACAAAAAAAATTCCGGTTATTGATGAGAATGGCATCCCACAATACCTGGTGGGCATTGCAGAAGATATCACCGAACGAAAAATCCAAAATGATAAGATCCGGGAGTTCTACCAGGACCTGGAGCAAAAAGTGCATCAGCGTACGGAAGAATTGTTTAAGAGTGAACAACGTTTTAAAGCCCTTCTTGAAAATAGCATTGATGCGATTAGTCTTGCCGACCATGAAGGTGCGATCATTTATCAGAGTCCTTCTGTTGAAAGACTGACGGGTTATTCCCCGGAAGATCGAAAAAACAAACAGACACTGGATTTTATACATCCCGCAGATCAAAGAATGGGCAGAAAAATTTTATCTGACTTACTATTAAATCCCGGCGCATCTGTACCCGTTATTTTTCGCTTCCTTCACAAAGAAGGAAAATATATCTGGATAGAGGGTACCGTTACAAATCTATTATCCGATAAAAGTGTACAGGCAGTTGTTTTCAATTTCCGGGATATTACAGAAAAAAAACTGGCTGAAGAAGCCCTTGCCCTTTCAGAGGAGAAATACCGTTTACTATTTTCGAGTAACCCATTACCAGCGTGGGTATTTCATATAGAGACACTCAGTTTTCTGGAAGTAAACGATGCAGCGATTGCTCATTACGGATACAGCAGGAATGAATTTTTAAATATGACGATCAGGGATATCAGACCTCCGGAAGATATCAACGATTTAATGGCCCAAAGAACAAAAGCGGATCGAAGCAGTACTGCAATTTATAATGGATACTGGAGGCATAAAAAGAAAACCGACGAAATAATATCTGTCGAGATCACTTCCAGGCATATTGATTTCAAGGGCCATATTGCCAGGCTGGTAATTGCTCATGATATCACAGACAAGGTACAGGCAGAACAAAAACTCAGCCTTGCTAATGAAACCTTGTCCGTTCGCGCCAGGGAATTGACAGCCTCAAACAAAGACCTCGAACAGTTTGCCTATGTTGCCTCCCATGATCTGCAGGAACCGCTCCGTATGGTGAGCAGTTTTTTACAATTGCTCGAAAAGAAGTATCATGACTTGCTTGATGAAACAGGTAAACAATATATCCATTTCGCAATTGACGGATCAGAACGCATGAAAAGGCTGATCCTTGATCTGCTGGCTTATTCAAGAGCGGGTACCTCAAAAGAAATTTCCGCTTCAATAGATGTGAATGAGATAGCCAAAGATGTGGCTTCTACTTTTACTTTTGCATTGGAAGAAACGGGTGGAGAAATTGTTTTAGAAAACCTCCCTACCATTATCGCCGTCAAAACACAAATGTATCAATTGCTGCAAAACCTGGTAAGCAACGCAATAAAATATAGAAATAAAGAAGCCCCACGGATTGAGATCAGTTGCGAAGAACGACCGTCTTTCTGGATTTTCAGAGTAGCCGACAACGGCCTCGGAATTGATGAACGATTTTTTGAAAAAATATTTATCATCTTCCAGCGCCTTCACAATAAAACTGAATATTCCGGCACTGGTATCGGCCTGGCTATCTGCAAAAAAATTGTAGAACGGCATGGCGGATCGATCCATGTCGAGTCGAAGCCGGGGATAGGAAGCACATTCATTTTTTCCATCAAAAAATTGTAAAAAAAATATATGCCTGAAATACATATCCTGCTGGTAGAAGATAATGAAGGTGATATTGTGCTTACCCTTGAAGCTTTGAAAGAAGCAAAACTGAAAAATAAGATATCAGTTGTTCGGGATGGTGAAGAGGCGCTGGAGTTTCTGTACAGGCAGGGGCCGTATACAAATGAAGATGCACCCCAGTTGGTTTTGCTGGATATCAATCTTCCGAAAATGGATGGAAAAGAAGTACTCAACAAAATTAAAAACGATATCGATCTGAAAAAAATTCCCGTGGTAATATTAACAACATCTTCGTCTGAAAAAGATATACTGGAAGCATATAACAATCATGCAAACTGCTATATCACCAAGCCCGTCGATTTGGACAAGTTCATAGATGTTATACATACTATTGAAGATTTCTGGATTTCAATAGTACAATTACCCAAACCATAAAGCATGCAGGAAACTATACCAATACATATTTTAGTGATAGAAGATAACCCCGGGGATTTCCTTTTACTCAAAGAATTTCTGCGCCTTACGGCACTTCCGATTGACAAGGTCACCAATGCCGACAGGTTGGAAGAGGCGTATAGTCTTTTAAAAGAACAAACACACGATCTTATTTTCCTCGATCTTTCACTGCCAGACAGTGAGGGGATCAATACATTTGTGTCATTACAGAAAAAAGCAGCTCATCTTCCTATCATTGTTTTATCAGGATTAACAGACGTTACTGTGGCACTGGAATCTATTTCATTAGGAGCACAGGATTATCTTGTAAAAGGAGAGTATACTGATAAATTACTGGCAAAGACCATTCAATACAGCATCGAGAGAAAAAGAAATGAATTGAAATTATTCGAAAGCAACCGGCGTTACGAATTGCTTTCACAGGCTACAAACGATACCATCTGGGACTGGGATCTGGTTACAAACCACGTTGCCTGGAATGATGGCATCAAAACAATATTTGGTTACAAACATGCGGAAATACGAAACGAGATAGACTGGTGGCATCAAAATATCCATCCTGAGGACAAGGAACGTGTTGTTGCGAAAATCACCAGGCATATTCAAGCTGGTTTAAAAACCTGGAAGGATGAATACCGGTTCAGATGCATTAACGGCAACTACAAGTATGTGTTTGACCGTGGATTTATTTTATTTAATAAGGACAACAATCCTGTTCGCCTGATCGGCGCCATGCAGGATCTTACCGACCGAAGAAAACTAGAACAACAATTAACGAATGAAAAAATAAATAAGCAAAAGCAACTTACACAGGCAACGATTGAAGGACAGGAAAAAGAGCGCTCCGAGATCAGCAGGGAATTACACGATAACATCAATCAGATCCTTGTGACCATTAAACTTTATCTCGAGCTTGCAATGGACGATCGCCGCTTAAAGGACGATATGATCAAGCGCAGTGCCGAGAAGATCATGTACTGTATTAATGAAATAAGAAATTTATCCAAATCATTGGCACCACCCAGCCTGAATGATTACGGATTGGTTGAAGCAATTACAGAGCTGATTGAAAATATCAAGTTGACAAAAACATTTGATATTAGCCTGAATGTTAAACTTGAGTCGCTGTCTCAGTTTAACAGTCTTCAGCAATTATATATTTACCGCATCATCCAGGAGCAACTGAACAATATTATCAAACATGCTAATGCCAAAAATGTTTCGGTAGAATTGATTGAAAATTATCAGTCGATCGATCTGATCATCCGGGATGATGGTAAGGGTTTCAATCCAAAAGAAAAAAGCAGCGGTATAGGGCTTACAAATATTCAAAACCGCGCTGAGCTTCTCAACGGTACTCTTGAAATAATTTCCAATCACAACGAAGGCTGCGTGTTAAAGGTCAGGATAGCCGAAAAATCATACCATAACCTGATGCCTGATTTATTGTAATCTATATTCTCATTTTGTCTGAGCTTTGTGGCATGAAGTGGATGTTATATTATTGCTATGATGCCTATTGCGGATGGTGTTATGGATTTAGTCCGGTTATGAACAAACTGTCGATTGAGTATGGCGATGTTTTTGAAATAGAGGTTTTGTCAGGTGGCATGATCCCATCCGAAAACCCTTCTCCCATCAGCTCCACAGCCGGTTATATTAAGAAAACCTACAAAACGGTTGAAGAACTGACTGGCGTAAAATTTGGCGAAGATTATCTCTGGCATATTTTCAACCCTGCTAAAAGCGACTGGTACCCGGGTTCGGAAAAGCCAGCAATTGCTATGTGCGTTTTTAAAGAATACTTTCCGGATCTTCAGGTTCAGTTTGCACGTGATCTTCAATATGCCCTTCATTATGAAGGACGCGATCTTTGTGATGATGAAGCGTATCGTCACCTGTCAGATAAGTATGAGTTACCGGTAAAAGAATTTTATTCAAAACTGAAAAGTGAAGAATATAAAGAAAAAGCCCGGTACGAATTTAGCCTGGTGAAGCAGTTACAGGTTACCGGTTTTCCGACGGTGTTGCTGCAGGCAAATGAATCTAAGTTTTATTTACTCGCAAGAGGATACACAGATTACGAGACTCTTCAGGAAAATATAGAGAAATGCCTGAAGGAAATCAACATTTCTACCGGCCATTAGATTAACCGAAACCTTGTGTATCTTGAGAAGGCAGTATGCGATTTCCCTCCTTCATACAATTTGGCAGGTTGCTTAATGATGCGCTTCGAGGACTGAAAAATAATGATCCCTTGCGAATGGCGGCGGCCACTGCTTTTTTTGCTACTTTTTCTCTTCCGCCAATTCTAATTATACTTATACAGATTTTTGGATTGGTGTTAGATCCCCAATCAATCAGTGATCATATGTTTGTCCATCTCGCTGAAATCTTAGGAAATGAAAGTGTTGAGCAGATCAGGCAAACTTTACAAGGATTTAAACATCTCGCCAGCAATTGGTACATAACGGTCGGTGGTTTTCTTTTCCTCATTTTTGTCGCCACCACTTTGTTTGCCGTTATCAGTGATTCGCTGAATCAATTGTGGAGCATAAAGACGCACGGGAAGACTCCATTCAATACCAAAATACTAAACCGCTTAAAATCGGTAGCTGTGATCATGCTTTCCGGCATCCTTTTTTTGGGTGTGCTTCTTGGAGAAGGGATATTGGCAATACTGAAGGATTATATCAGGGAATTGTGGCCCGGCTCGTCAACGTTTTTATTTGCCATACTTAACCAGATCATTTCATTAATTATTGTCACCGCATGGTTTGCGGTCATTTTTAAATATCTCTCCGATGCAAAGTTGAAATGGAATACCACAATAGCCGGGGCTTTTTTTACAGGTGTCCTGTTTACGATTGGCAAACTGGTATTGGGGTGGGTTCTTGCATTGAGCAATATCCAAACGATTTACGGAGCCTCGGGTTCATTTGTATTATTGCTATTGTTTGTTTTTTATTGTGCCTTCATTCTTTACTATGGAGCCATGTTTACCAGGGTTTGGGCCGAATACCATCAATCATCTATCGAGCCGCGGAAAAATGCATACAAATATGTTCTTTCCGAAGTAAAAAAATAAAACCTTGTATTTTGATAGAGCTTCCCCGCGCTTGTATACCATACCTACCAGCTTCTTCTCTATGTTCAACCTATTGTTTCTATGTTCCTATGTGGTAAAAAAAAACTTACCACATAGGATCATAGTAACATAGCAGGAACATAGATGGATAAATGGAGAACTCCTCAAAGTCGATCATTTGTATGCCACACCTGCCAGCTTCTTCTCTATGTTCACCCTATTGTTTCTATGATCCTATGTGGTAAAAAAAATCTTACCACATAGGATCATTTTTTAGTGCAGGTTCCTATTGTTTTTTCTTAGCCCATTCCGTAACGGGATCAATCCAATGTTTATACCCTTTGTAAAAAAAACCGTGACTCATACCTGTATGCAGCGTTATTTCTTTTACGCTTGATAGAAGCTTTCTATTTTCAAAAATTGCAGCGCAGGTTCCATGAGGATCGCTGGACTCAACAATGGAAAGAAAATGCCCATATATCTCAATGCCCACATAATCTTTATACGTTTCGGGCCAGCAACCTCCCATGACCACGTAGTTCATCTTTTTGTTTTTCAACCTGGCAGATACATGGAGGGCAATATTCCATCCTGCCGATGCTCCTACTACAAGAATGTTTTCTGGTTTTACTCCAGCTGCGAACAGCGTGTCAATCTGCTTTGTGATTTTATGAACATACATAGAGTCATCAATTCCCTGCTGCCTGTTCTCACTGATAACGTGAAATCCGCGACTCTTTAATGAGTCTAAAATATTGAGATACTCATACGGGCCCCATTCGGGTACTGATTGGTTAATGGCATTATTGCCGAGCACTGTCACAACTCCACCATGTAGGTAAAATAAATATTTATCAGACCGGTTTATTTCCCCTGGCACAAAACCCGATACGGTTTGGCCGCTCGATCTACTATTCAACAATACCGAAAGAAAAAGGAAACAATATATAAATTTCATACCTGGATTATGATGTTATAATTTTCGTAGATCAACTACAAATCTCTGCTGTTCAGAATATTCACTTTATCTCTTCTAATACCACGTGCTTTATATTCTTCCTGTCGTAAGTATAGGTGATATGCACTTTGCCATCCTTGGCCTGTATTACTGCCGGATAGCTGAACTCCTTATCTTTTCCATCCTCAAGGATGATAATCTCTTCCCAGTCTTTGCCATTCCTGGAAACAGCAACATGGAGTTTACCTCGTCCATTATGCCATTCTCTTCCTCTTATTGTGGGATTATATACCAATAATTGCCATCCATTTTTTAACGTAACGGCATCAATGCCAGAATTGGGATTAAAGAGATTCGTTGTGCTTAGATTCGACCAGCTTTTTCCATTATCATTCGACCACGACTCTACAATTCGATCCTGGTCGCTACGGCAAAGCATTTGTAACCGGTTAACAGGATACAGTAATAGTGTTGGCTGTATCACTTCAAATCGGGTTTGATGATCTACCGGAACCAGCTGCCATGTCTTACCATTATCCGTCGACCTTTCAATATGCACTTTCCATGTACCTGTTTCAGTACTTGAGGGAGAGATAAGCGTGCCGTCGCTTAACTGAAGCGGCTTGTTTTTAATGGGACCTAATATTCCATCAGGTAATCGTCTTGCATCGGACCATGTTTTTCCATCATCAAGGGAGGATCTTACCATTCCCCACCATTCTTGAGGCGATGGGCCAACTTTATAAAATAAAAATAGTTCGCCGGCATTCGATTTAAACAATACCGGATTCCAACAGGGAAATCGCAAGCTTTCATTTATGATGCCATCTGCAACTAAAACCGGAGGAGTCCATTTACTATTTTCAAATACGGTCATCCATATAACGACATTCTTATTGCGTTCATGGTCGCCACCAAAAAAAGCAACCATGAATTTGCCGGGATTCAGTTCAACGATTGTTGAAGCATGACATTCTTTAAAAGGAGGGTTAGCGAAAACATTTTCTTCTGTTTGCTTTTTCCACTTACCCTGGCATAATCCGGTAACAAAAGATAGAATAGATACTATGAACAGAGTAAATAATTTTGACATCATAACAATATTAAAGTTAAACGCTTTTATTTTATATCATTTCGTAACTCTTCAGAAAATTCTCTTTGTGCCTTGGTGCCTTCGTGGCAATCTTTTTTTGCCACGAAGGCACCAAGACACAAAGTACACGATGCTGAGTAAAGTTGTATCTCAAAATCATCCTTCGCAAAGCACTTTATAAATTGGATTGCATGATTAAGTTACCCAAATAAAACACCGCACCGGGACGGAGTACCATCTTCTCCAGGAATATCTCAAAATGTAGAAAAAGTTTGAAATCCAGTTTGACGAAAAATATTTATTTGACTCTTATCAGTAAGAGATGCCGCTCCTACGGAGCGGATTCAGGGTTGCGATGTACTTTCTACAAAGATTAAACTCCTGACGGAGTTTTGTTGGGATGGTAAACGCTGATTTTAAGAAGAGCTTCATTGTCTTTTGCGGAGTCGTTTCTGCAAAGATTAATACTTGAAGTAACTGCTAAATCAACGAAAATTTCCGCAACTAGAATTAAGCTCATTCTCTTCCTGCTAATGCGAGCGCATACTGCAATTGAACATCTTTGCCCTGAAGAAAATCATTAATGCCGGGAGTTACCATAAGATCGGGTATAATGCCGCTGTTTTTATAGACAACAGGTTTAATAGCCATCTTGTACCTAGTTTTTGGAATGCCACCCTGATTTTTGTGTTTGGCAAAAGCAAAAGGTATTTATTCAGCTCTTCTATCGCTTGCCAGCGTCATATCTCCTGCGTTCGATCAATTAATTTTGAAATGGCTTACCAGGAACACCCCAGCCCCATGTAGGCATCGGTTCGTCGGGATTCATTGATATCGATGTTTCATTGGAATTTAAAACGGCTATTCTTGTTCCCCATTCGATATAAGCCACAAAGGCAGAGCGAAACTCAGGATCGTCCGGTAAACGTATCTCATCTGCAGACTCGAGCAAAAGTTGAACCCAGCGTTTTCTATGTTGTTCTGTTAAATGCTTCGCAAGATGCTTTTGTATCATCTTAAAATGGTTTCCTTCCTCTGTACTGTATATCGAAGGTCCTCCAAATACTTCTGCAATAAAATGTGCCACATGTATTTGATGCTCCGGCGACATGTGTTTAAAAATGGGTTCTAATAATTCGTCCTGCAAAACCTTCTTGTAAAAAACATCTGTCAACTTTTCAAACGTCGACATACCGCCCGCCCACTCGTAAAGGGAGGGTATATTAGTGCCAGTTTTTTCTTGCGTCATTATATTATCGTATGAAATTCAAAATAAATTGTTACCCCGATTCCTGAATAAAGGTATAAGGTTACATTAAAATGAAAATACCAATCATAAAGTTTAACTCAGCGAATGTAGTTGCAAACCGATAAAGTATACTTATCTTGGTCTTGTATCCCACCCCATCAATCTCACGCCCGGTCCTCCTTTTGATACTTTATTCATTTAACCAAAAAATCAACTGTATGAGAAAGATTTTTTCTGCATTGGTGGCCAGCGCCATCATGGCTTCCTGTAATGATGATAGCGCATTGAAATCAGCTTCAGAAACTGCCAAAGACAGTTCCGTTACCACCAGTTCGGGTGAAAAACCTCAATCGGAATTTGCTGATGCGAAATACATTGAAATGGGAAAACGAGTATCGCAACAATTTGGGGCTGGTGACATTGATAGCTGGAAGAATAATTTTTCGGATAACGTGGTATATCTCTGGTCTGCCGGGGATAGCATTGTTGGAAAAGAAGCGATTGCCAATTATTGGAAAGACCGGTGGAAAAATCATGTTGATTCACTTACTCTTAGTAATGATATCTGGTTACCCATTAAAGTGAACAGGCCACAACAAGGGCCGGATGTTGAAGGGGTATGGTTGCTGAACTGGCATATGGTTCATGCTAAATACAAGACGGGTAAAAGCCTTGCTTTCTGGGTACATATCGATTATCATTTCGATGCCAATGATAAGATCGATCGCGCGATCAGTTATGTAGACAGAGCACCGATCAATGCAGCTACTAAGAAGTGATCTCCTAGTCCCCTTTGTTTCTGAAGGGGGACTTTACTTTTTATCCAGGTTTTATAAGACAATGAGAGAAGGCAGAACAAGGAAGTGAACAAAATCGCTGCCTGGTTTTCTGTAATATTCCTATGAGCTATGTTTTGTCAGTAAGCTTTGATGTAGCCTTAATACAAAATACAGAAGTTGGCTTCATTGTTTTGAGGATCGTTTCCGTGATCTCAAAGTAGTTTTCCTCTAATTTTTCCTTTATAGGCTCCGCTGCTGTTATATCTATATCGAAAGGCGCCTGGTAAAAGATATAGAGCTCGCCCCCGGGCTTCAGGATTTTTTTGATGATCCTGAGTTCCTGTTTAGGATCTTTCCAGAAAAAATTCACGTTAAAGGCTACTATTTTTTTGAATTCAGATTTTTGAAACCTCGAATCGGTAAAATCACCCGTTATTAATTTTACTTTACCCGCTGAAATAAATCGTGCATTTCTTTTTGAAGCCATACTTATCATTCCTGCGGATCTGTCAATAGCTGTTATGCGTCCGGAGCGAATCTTTTCTGCCATTTGCTCAACGAGTATACCAGCCCCGCATCCAATTTCCAACACCCGATCGGGTGGTTTAATATCCAGAATGATGGTAGCCCAGGTAAATCGCTCGTTCAATTTAAAGAATTGATGAGGTCAAATACTTCTCTTAAATGCATTGATCACATAATCGGAGTTGTGGTAAAGAATTGTTTCGTTCACTGTTAACAGTGTATGATTTTTTTCGTTGGGACGGGCTATCCTGATATTGAATTCTTTACTTAATTTCTCCTGCATGGCTTTTCCATTTATCCCCTTTGCAAGATCAAGATTGTAAATATTTGTGCCTCCTTCTAATGCAGTGATGGTAATGCCTTGCAATTTATTTATGGCGGTAAATATTTCCTTCGCTCTTTGAACGGTATTCAGCAAACGGACTTCAATTCCTTCAAGACGGTAGAGAGCCATGGCTGCATTTGTCCAGTTTCCATACATAGAGCCGCCATGAACTTTTATAAGATGAGGCATTTTCTCGATGACTACCGCATCTCCGCAAAGAATAGCGCCTGCACTGGCGCCAAGATATTTATATAATGAGATATAAACGGTGTCGAAATAAGAAGCATATTCTTTAACACTAATACCTGACCATGCAGCTGCCAGATAAATTCTTGCACCATCCAGGTGCAGTTTTATGTTTTTACTTCTGCAATACGCAGTTATTTTCTGTATTTCTTCCAGGGGAACCATTCGGCCATCAGTTCTTCGAACAGGGTTTTCAATTGATACCGCACCGATACCGCTTTTAAATACTTCTTCACTTTGAAGTCCTTCTATGGAATCCTGTAATTGCATAGCGGTAAAAAAAGTTTCCCCTTTAGCAAGAGGCATTAACCTTTTCTGAAACACAGACTGGGCAGCATCTGCTTCATCCCGGTAAACATGGCTGGTGTCCTGCACAAACACTTTCGGATTTTCTCCGCTAAGTACGGCCAGTGCCAGTTGATTGGCCATGGTACCGCTAGGCATGAAAACAGCATTTTGCTTTCCTGTTATCATAGCAAATTTTTTCTCCAGTGCCTCCACCACACCACCGGCCCCATACCTGTCTTTTACAATAGCAGTAGCTGCTTGCACTTTCTGCAACTCGGTGAGATAATCTCCCGGCTCAAGCATTTCGGCATCACCAAAAAATTTAATAACCGGGTTAGCAGGCGCTGATTGTTGTTGATTGGAATTACCGGCAAAAGCAGGAAGCATAGGAATAAGCGTTGGCAATGCTGTAATACCCGTTGTTCTGAGAAAATTTCTTCGATTGATGGATGACATATTGTGATGTTGAACTTATAATTATTGCAAAAGAGAACGCAATCCTTTACCACCCGATACCATAGTCCTCGCCATAATTACTGGATCCGCCCCAAAAGCCTCCATGCTTCCAGTCGAAATAAATGGCGTTGATCGGCCCACTGGTACGTTCTTGAAAGCTCACGATGTATCCCATTTTGATTAATTCATTCCGTACCGTTTTTGGCGTGCTTTCATTCAATAAGATGCTGCCGGCCTTTGGCCTGCGTTCAGCCAGGTTTGTACCTCCTAACGAAAGCCAGAGCTGGTTGCTGTTAATATTTGCAGCTTCCGTTGCCTGTTGCACATTCATATCAAATTCAACAATGTTTAGAAAGAACTGCAACAAATTTTGATCTTGT
The DNA here is from genome assembly GCA_014379345.1 of Chitinophagaceae bacterium. Classification (GTDB taxonomy): domain Bacteria; phylum Bacteroidota; class Bacteroidia; order Chitinophagales; family Chitinophagaceae; genus Flavitalea. Next base: position 12,463 of record JACMLY010000122.1, on the reverse strand, counting down.
GTATCACCACCCTGAACAGCAAACGATAAAAATGGTTTTCCTTCTTTGAGCGCCAGTGTGGGGGTAAGCGTAACTCTTGGCCTTTTGCCCGGTGCCACCGTATTAAACGGATTCAGCATAGAGTCGAGCACAAAACTTTGCATCCGCTGGCTCAGGCCAATACCTGTATTACCGGCGATGCAGGCGGGCAGCCATCCTCCACTGGGCGTAATAGAAACAACCCAGCCCTCCTTGTCTGCAGCTTCCACACTTGTAGTGCCCAACCAAAGCCGATGCTGGTATTCGTTCATGGAAGAGCTGTTGGAAACATCATGAAGAGGGGCAAAATTTTGTCTTGATCCATCCATTTCAAAGCCGCGTTTTTTCAGCAATTCAACAAAGGGATTGGTTTTCTGTTCAAAGGGATAGGGATCACCCGGCCCGATGGTGGTACTATTCTTGTCGAATTGAATAAGCCCTGCACGCTGACGGCTGTACTCTTTGCTTAACAAACCTTTCATGGGTTCCTCAGGTAGAAAATAAGGATCGCCATAATAAAAATCCCTATCGGCAAAAGCGAGATTCATGGCCTGGTAAATTGTATGAATATACTTCGCACTGTTGTAACCCATACTCTTGAGATCAAAATTTTCGAGTATGTTCAGCGATTGTAATAAAACAGGTCCCTGCGTCCATTGCTGTAATTTATATACATCGATTCCTTTATAATTTATTTTCAACGGTTCTTCTTCAATCGGTTTCCATTTTGCAAGATCCTGCATGGTGATCAGGCCGCCCTGTTCCTGGCAGCCACGCACAAGCTCCGAAGCAATATCTCCCGTGTAAAACCGATCATAAGCAGCCATGATTGCTTCTTTTCTTGTTTTCCCTTTTTTTAAAGCCTGTTTTTCTGCCTCAACCATTTTGGTAAGGGTTTGCAACAGGTCTTTTTGTATAAAAATTTCTCCCGCTTCTGGCGCTTCCCTGTTTTCACCGGCATGAGTAAGAAATAATTTTTTGCTGTAAGGCCATTCCTTGATATGACTCTTATTCCTTTCAATGCTATTGGCTGTTTGTGCTTCCATAGGGTATCCAGCTGCCAATTGAATAGCTGGCGACAATACCTGTTCTAAACTGAACGTACCATAATTGGCAAGCATATAACAGAGGCCCCCCGGCGTTCCCGGAGTGGTAGCCGCAAGTGGGCCATATTCAGGAGGAAAATTGTAGCCTTTGCTTTTAAAAAATTCAACGGTAGCAGCTGTGGGAGCAATACCCAACGCATTGATCGCAATCACTTTTTTCGTTTTGGGGTGGTAGATCAGGGCCTGTGTTTCACCACCCCAGCTCAACACATCCCACATCGTACACGTAGCCGCAAGCATAGCACATGCAGCATCCACCGCATTGCCCCCTTTCTGAAAGATCATTGCTCCTGCTGTAGCAGCCAATGGCTTTCCGGTTATTGCCATCCAGTTCTTGCCATGAAGTACAGGCTTCTGCGTTTGTTGGGCGGGTACAGAGACGAAAGGAAATGCAAAAACAAGAGAGAGTAAATACTTCATACAAAAAAATTGAAGATTAAAGATCGTAAGTTTTGATTAAAGGATTAGCTCATTCCGGTCAGACGGGGACCGTCAGACCGGAATCCCTCGCAAAGACGGGAAGGCGCGAAGAATTACTTTGCTTATTCCTGGTCAGGCGGGGACCGTCAGACCGGGAATCGCGTTCCCGCCTTTGCGAGAATATTTGCAAGAAACAAATATCTTCAAATATGGATGAGAAAACCCGGGAACATCTAAACAACCTCCATAGCAGGGATGCTGATCTGCGTTATGCTTCGTTCCATTATCTCATTCAGTTAACCCAACAACCGGTCAATTGGGCCTACGAAGTTTGGGATGAGTTACTTGCACTGTTGCGTAATGGCGATAACCATCAGCGTGCCATTGCTGCACAACTGTTGAGTAACCTTGCAAAAAGTGACTCACAAAAACGGATGTTGAATCATCTCGATCAGCTTATAGCCGTAACAAAAGATGAAAAGTTCGTAACCGCCCGGCATTCACTTCAATCATTGTGGAAAGTTGGAGTTGCCAGTGAAGATTTGAAAAAGATGGTAGTAGAAAACCTGGGCAAACGGTTTATTGAGTGCATTGATGAAAAGAACTGCAGCCTGATCCGTTATGATATCCTGGAGGTGCTGAGAAAAATGTACGACCAGCTACAAGATGAAAAATTGAAGGATATTGCTCTTACGCTTATCGAAAAAGAAGAAGATCCAAAATACAGAAAGAAATATGCTGGTTTATGGAAACGAATTACAAAGAAAGCCTCGGAAAAAAAACCGTGACCAAATAAATCGAAAAGCCAGGGTTTTTAACTGAATGCAGACAGCCTGCTATCTTACTTTAGTAAACGCCATCTTTAAAGCCAACCCGGTTAAGACACTCGCCATAAACCATTTTTGCGCTTTTACCCAAGCCGGATTTTTACTGAACCACGCCGCTGCTCGTGCCGCGATCAGCACAATGATAAAATTAATTGTGAAGCTTACCATTACCTGTGTTACCCCTAACTGCAAACTTTGCATCATGACTGAACCGTATTCGGCCTTAATAAACTGCGGAAATAAAGACAGGTAAAACACTGCTACTTTGGGATTAAGAACGTTTGTCAAAAATCCAATTCGAAATAATTTGCCGGGTTTATCGTCGGGCAGATCCTTATTTGTTTCAAAAATACTTTTACTATCCGGCTTAACGGCTTGCCAAGCCAGGTATAACAGGTATGCTACTCCCAGTGTTTTCAACAAAATGAAAGCAAAGGGCACTGCAAAAAGGATGGCAGTGAGCCCGAAAGACACCAGTATGATATGAAAAAGGAAACCAACGATAACGCCGGCTAAGGAGATCATTCCTGCTTTTCGGCCTTGTGTGATCGAACGGGATATGAGATAAATCATATTAGGCCCGGGGCTGATCACGAGCACAAATGCCGCCAACGCAAAAAATAAAAGTTCATTCACTGGTATCATGTATTGTCTTGTTTAGGTATTTATTTCTTCCTATTCGACATAATACTAAAAATATGGGGCAATCACAAAGCCTGGAAATTGCTTTTTGATTTGACTTTAATACTTTGATGCCATTGTTATTTTGGCACCACAGTCACAATCACTCTTTTATAGCGTGTAAGTGCAGGTTTGCCTTTGTCTGTTACTTTCAGTATAAAATGAATTGTCTTTGGTGAATCAACCGGTGGAGCGGTTACTGGCAGATCATACAGATTCGCGGCATACGGTCGAAAGCTTACTGTGCCGGGATAGGTACCTGCCTCTTTATACTGAAACCAGAGATAGCTCATCGAATCACCATCAGGGTCCTGTGTTCCTTCGGCATTCAGATGAAATTGTTCTCCTGATCTCACCGTAAACAGGTCTTTGTGTACAAGAGCGGGAATGGGGGGATGATTTGCTTCGCTAAATGATTTTGTACACCAGTCCATGCGGGCCGCAAAATCATTTTGGAATTCTGTTCTCCATCGCCATATTGTGGCCTGAATACTTTTGTATCCCTGTTTGTCAATTGCAGATACAACTGAGTCTTCGGCATTGGTCCACAAAGAGCGACTCTCAGGTTCATCCTCCGGCCAATCAGGCCGTGCGAACATCGTATCTTTTTTCAGAGAGGGTGTATAGAATTCATAACGGCCGCCCCATCCCCCATAGTTCGGATGCTCCGGTTCATTAAGCCCGTTAGGTACGAGATACAGAAATGCAGGGGAATCGCCTTCCATTCCATACGCCACATCGGGGTAGGCTGCGCCCATCGGTCCGTGACCCTGCTGAATGTTTTCCGCAAGCCATTCATTACCCGTTACAATTTTATCAGAACCTGGCATCGGAAAAGCGATACCCAGCCAGGTAGCATGACCGTAAGTATACCCGGGAGAAGCGATGTAAAAAATAGAAGGAAATGTTTTGCGGATCCATGGACCTGAATCATCCTGATCGGAAATTGTATAAACACGGATTTTATCGTACAACTTCTGTGCCTGTGAAGTTGTTTCATTTTGTCTAATTTTCCATAGCGCTTGTGCAAGACAATTTGTTCCACCCCATGCCGGTATCCACAGCGGGCGGCTGTCATTTTTTTTCAATGTGTTGATGATCCATTCAGATCCTTCGGAATCTTTTCCCGCACCTACTCCATTCATTCCATACACAGGTAGTCCTTTTTTCACTTTTGTTTTTAACTCTTCATATGCGGGGTATCCTTTTTCATGTTTCAATAAATTAGGTTGAACTTTTTGATAGGCTTGTAGTATCTTATGAATGGTTTCCGGAGCCACTCTTGTTTTTTGGTGGATAGAAGTAGTAGCGATCAGTCCTTCAATATCCCATTGATTTGCATATGTCAGAAACCTGACCATCGACTGGGCGTCATCAGGGTCGGCTTCTATATCAGTCAGGATCATCACCCGAAATTTAGGTATTGTCTGTGCATTCAGTGGCTGTTTAAATTTAATCAGGGTGAGACAGGAAAGAAATAAAATAGCAAGGTTCATATGTCATCAAATTATTTTCTGTTCTTACACTTCATAAATACAACTATCACTATCACCCTGAATCAACTTATGCCTCATTAGTCAGCCCGTTCAACAATAATTTTTTCAACTCCCTTGATGTACCTACGGCCAGTTTTCAGATCTGTAGATGACAGAACTAATATTCTCTCATCCATTTCTTTCATTTTCTTGCCCTCTTTTTCGGTAATTATATAGAGATTGTTACCGGTCTGAGTATTATAAATCTCATTCCAGGAGAAAATGACCTTATACCCGTCGGAGGCGTGGAAGACAAAATAAAATTCGCTTAATAGTTTGGGGTTTCCGGCATTAAATTCGGCCTGATCAATCAGGTTTTTTAATAAAACCCCCTTTAGATTTTTTGCAGTCCCTTTTGCTTCTCCCAGGTGGTTTGTTATTGGGATATCCTTGATATTGACTGAGATGAGTTTATCAATATCGGCCAGTGAGAAAATCATTGTTTTCTTAATTTCCCCGGATATAATTAATGAATCAGTCGGTTTGATTAATTTCTGAGCCCAGGTGGTGCAGGAAATTATTAAAGCAATAAATAGAAATGTTTTCTTCATACGCAATTGTGTTGAACACCGCTAAGATAAGAGTATGAAATGTAAAGCGGATACCGGGGCAGTCATTATTTGGGTTATTGCCATATTCCTTAACAAAAATTACCCGACAGTGAGTACCGTTGATGTTTTTATCAGCCCATTCAATCGGTGACCGCAAATCCCGAATCCGGCCTTTAATAAACTCGCTTTTGATGCCTGGTTGTTGATGTTGCATCTTGCTGCCGGAACCCTGCCCATGAGGTAAATTTCTTTTTTTAATTCCTGGATCAGCAAACTGCCAAATCCATTACGCCGAAAGCTTTCTTTTACTTCCATGTAAATATCTGCATAGGGAATATTATAATTGAGCATAAATCCTCCTGTTGCAATCACTTCACCGTTCTTTTCCAAAATATATCCGTCAACATCAGAGGGGTTTTTATTGTCGGTACGATCTCTGCGAAATAAAATGCCGGGAATGGCAAAATGAGTTTGATGATGATCTTCAAAAAGTACGGCTTCAGCGTTAATGTTTTCAGCATATTCATACATCATTTCCGATAACAAGAAGTCATTACTCTGACACTCAATGAAAGCAGCGCCTGAGACAGAAACAAAATCACGAAAAATTAAATTTGAAAACTGCCGGAAAGGCTTCAGTACAAAGAATTCCATAATTGCATCCCTGTCTTCCCTTTTATCCTTACCCCATACGGCACCGTAACCAATTTTATTGCCATCGATGAGGAAAAGATAATCGTCGGCCCAACCATAATAGTGGCATTTGTCATAGACGAACTGGAAATTATTTTCATGAAGAAATACAATGCGAAAGGCCTTGATCACTTCCAATTCTGTTTTGATGACTTCTATTTTCATTAAAGAAGACTATGGAGTTTAATGTATTGAAGCAGCATAATCGTTTTCCCATCTTTAATATCGCCGGTATCAATCATTTCCATGGCATTCTGAATAGGAAGCTCTAACACTTCAATATTTTCCTGCTCATGTTCAATGCCCCCGCCTTCATGAACTTTCATTGCTTTGGAATATTCGGCAATAAAAAAGTATAAAATTTCTGTTACCGAACCGGGCGACATATAGGCTTCGAATATTTTACGAACATCGGTGATCTTGTAGCCGGTTTCTTCCTCCGTTTCGCGTTTAATGCAATCTTCAGGGTTGTCTTTATCCAGCAGTCCGGCGCAGGCTTCGATCAACATTCCGGTGCTGTTCCCGTTTATAAAAGAGGGCAACCTGAATTGCCTTGTCAGTATGACGGTCTTTTGTTCTTTGTTGTACAGCAAAATGGTTGCCCCGTTACCCCTGTCATAAGCCTCCCTGCTCTGTGTTTGCACATTGCCGTCCTTTTTTGAATACTCGTAAGTTATTTTTTTAAGCGTATACCAGTTATCAGAAAGGATTTCGGTCTTTAAGATTTTTACTTTTTCGATCATCTTGAATTCTTATTTGCTTATTGATGTATTTGGATCAATCATCTCAGGGCCAGCTGCTAAGATAAATAGTCTGATGTGATAGTAAAAGACAAAATGATCAGTACCCTTCTGCAATTAAAACTATGTTGACAGGCTTGAAAAATACTGTTATGTACAGATGACAGAACCATACCCTCCATACCAATTGCTAAAGAAGGGCGCCCCGGTCTTTCAATATTCTATCAATAGATTCCAATCCCCGATATATTGTTCCTTCGTAATGCCGTTTTCATTGCTATAAATATCTTACATTGTATTTAAGATTTGCGTACCGGTAGCTATGCAACAACAGCGGGGACACCATTTGTAGCATCTAAAATCTCAGAACGGTAGCATTCGAAAATCAACTTTCATTTTTCAGACCACCTTTTTATTATGAAAAATGCATTGCTATTAATAACATTTCATTTTTTAATAATAGGGCTTTTTACAAATAGCCCGAATAAACAATCCCGCGGCGTGGCAATAGAAGACAATTCCATTGCCTGTGCTCCTGTATTTGAAGATATAGATCCAATGGCGGATGGAAAATTCATGGTTGTGCTACCCGGTTGGGGAAATCACCAGTACACGATTTCAACCACGAACGATAGCGCACAGTTTTATTTCAATCAGGGATTGAATATGTATTACAGCTACCATGCAAGAGAAGCAAATGCGTCTTTCAAAGAGGCGGCCCGGTTCGACCCTGATTGCGCGATGGTTTACTGGGGCCAGGCCTTAGCAATGGGACCAGCATATAATTTTGCACACGGTTATATAATGCGCAAAGAAGTACCGGGAGTGATAGGAAAGATGAATACCCGTAACGCAAACGCTTCCGAAAAAGAAAAAGATCTTATTGAAGCAATGAATGCTCGCTATTCTCCTGATAGTTCTGATAAAGAAAGAAAAAATCTGAATGCCGCTTACTCAAAAAAAATGCAGGCCCTTGTAAGCAAATACCCCGATGACGAGGACATTACTGCACTGTACATAGATGCGGTAATGCTCGAACATCCCTGGAATTTCTGGAATAATGATGGATCACCCAAGGAATGGACACCCGAACTGGTTGGTTTGTGTGAGGGTATTTTGAAAAAAGACCGGCAACATCCGGGAGCTTTACATTATTATATTCATGTTACGGAGGCATCGCGTAAACCTGAGCGAGCGCTTGCCAGTGCGGATGTATTAAAGGATCTATTGCCCGGTGTGGCTCATATGGTTCATATGTCGAGTCATGTATATGAAAGGAACGGCTCTTATGCCAAGGGAGTGGAAGTAAATGAAAAAGCGGACCAGGACCTGGTTTATTACGATTCACTTGTAAAGCACCTGAATACAGTTTCATTGAGCCGGCATGTACCACACTATTTTGCCGTTCAGTCTTATTGCGCTTTAAGCGGAGCAATGTACAGCAAAGGAATGCCTCTTGCATTCAGAACAAGGAAAAGCGTTTCGCCCAGTTATCAAAACACTTACCAACAATACCTGTATATGATTCCGGTGATGGCCTGGGTGCGAATGGGAAAATGGAATGAGATACTGGACGACAAAGATGAAGCTGCTCAGGATTGGACATATGCCAGGCTGTTGTATCACTTTGCAAAAGGAATGGCCTATGTTAACACGGATGATATAGCATCCGCAAAAATGCATCTGCAACGCATGACGGAAAAATCAAAAGACAGCATATTAAACATCATAGATACTCCATTTAATTGCCCGGCACAAGGCGTTTTTATAGCAGAAAATATTCTAAATGGATCCATCCTGTTTTCAGAAAAAAAATTCAATGCCGCCATTGACTGCTTTAAGAAAGCGATCCATATGGAAGACAGTTTGATCTATGTAGAACCGAAGGACTGGATGATACCCGCCCGTCAATACTTAGGCGCATATTTAATGAAATTAAAAAGACATCCGGAAGCGGAAAAAATTTACCGCGAAGATCTTGTATTCAACCCTGGTAATGGATGGTCGCTACTGGGTTTATACCAAACTTTGAAGGCACAAGGAAAATATGGAGAAGCTGCTATTCACCGAACAGGTTATCTGAAGTCATTTTCAGCTGCAGACCAAATTCCAACAGGATCGGTATATTTAAAATGAAAGGGACTTATAAATACCAGAAAACATAATATCAAATAATTGACACTAAATATAGCCACATGACTAAACAGCCTATTTTGTTCGGTATCCGGCTGGTTCAAGTTTGTGTTTCATAGGAGTTAATATGGATCAGTTAGACAAATTTCTTCATTTATACCTTGGATGCAATACCAATAAAGGCAAGTTCATAGGAATCAGGAAAGAAATATTATTCATTGTTACTGAGGAAAATCAAATAGAAGAATACGTTATTCAAAATGTTGGAAATAGTTTATTCCTTTATTTGCGACAATTAACTGATTTAACAAATGACCAGAGTAAACGGCTCATTCAGGAAGGTGTTTCTATTGGTAGACCTTATGGTTATACATTTACCAACCATGGATTTGTGTACCTGTTATCTTTGAACGTTGATCTTTTTGGGCTGATAAATTCCGGCTTTGCTAAGAATATAAAAACTCTTCCTGATAAAAAATAATATCCTTTTATTGGAATGAAAAAGCTACCTATTTTATAATATTAAAAATGATCAGGACGGTCGTAACAAACAAAAAAAACAGGCCGGCAAGAAAAATGAAGTCAGCAATCTTTTCATACAGGACACTTGGCGTTTTCTGGCTTCGCATTGATTGAAATGAAAGAAAACTACTTGTCATAAACATTAGAATAGCTACAGCGGTCAGTTCATCAATTATTGTTGCTTCGGTTCTGTTTGTTACTTTGAGTGAAGTAAGGACGATGAAACAAAGGCCCAGCAATGTTGAGGAAGTGTTCAGTATATGAGGCGAGTTGTCTTTTCGATCATCCATCATTGTTTGTTGAATGCATTTTATTACACATAAATATACGTCTTTACCGACGGCGATTTTTTATGGTCATTCCCATATCTTACTGTAACATAAAATCCAACGTGTGTGATTGCGCTCTAAAGCTGTCGCTTTTGTTGGTCTGGTTTATTGTGTTTTGAATATTTTCACCAGCAAAGTTTTAAAACTGCGCAATCGCCCGCCAAAACTGCCGTATTTACACCTCATATATGAAAAACATGCAGCGCATCTTTGTATTGTAATTATTTAAAATAAAAAAATCAGGACAATGAAAAAGTTGGAATTTAAAATTGAGATTGCTGCCAGCCGGCAGAAAGTATGGGATACTATGCTGGATCCGGTCACATACAAGAAATGGGTTGAAGTGAGCTGGCCCGCCTCCTCCTACGAGGGTAGCTGGAAACAGGGCGAAAATATTAAGTTCATATCTCCCAGTGGAGAAGGCACACTGGCAACGATCGTTGAACTGAGGCCGTATGAATTTATTTTGGCTAACCATATTGCTGTAATCAAAAAGGACGGATCGGATGACCGCGATAGTGAGATTGCCAAAGGCTGGGTTGGCACTACCGAATCTTACAATTTTTCTGAAAAAAATGGAAAAACAGAACTTAAAGTGGAGATCAACACAAACCCCGATTGGGAAAAAATGTTCACGGATGGCTGGCCCGATGCTTTAGCTAAGTTGAAAGAAATGTCCGAAAGCTGATCGGACTGAAACAACTTTCCAACCCTAATTGGTGATACATCTATCTCTCATAACACATTCTCCGTGCGCCTCCGTGCCCTACCTCCGTTACCCCTGTGGTTGAATTGGTCTTATAATTAAGAAGTCTCCGAATGCTAAGAAATTTAACCACGGGGGTAACGGAGGTGATGGGGAATTGCGCCATCGTTTCGTTTCGGCCTCGATTAATCTGCGCTAAATTTCAATCCTTCGGCTTTCAACGCATTTCGAAGCGCGGACATTGAACCTGGTCCCATTCCATGAAATTCTAGAACTTCTTTCTCACTGAATCTGGCAAGTTGTTTCAGATTTCTAATATCATTATTTTCCAATGCTCTTCTGGCAGGCGCAGCCAGCAATGAAAGAAAGCTATTTTGTGGTTTTCTTTTCTCTTCACAAACGGGGCAGGTGGGGCAATCACTGCTTTTAAAATATTTATGTCCTTTGGAACAGGTTTTTGAAGTTCTTTTATTTTCTGTCATGTGTTATAACTAATATCTTAATTTATTTCATTCCATTATCAATCGTGTTTAAACTCATGCAAAAATAGGGAAGAAGAAATTTCTTCAATGCCTGCCTGATGTTGTAGCAGAATATTCGCCTGCAATAACCCTGGAAAGTTGGCGTAACTAATACTGTAAGACATTATTACTTTTAAATTCAGAGAATCGTAAACAATTCTATCTTTTCATCTCTCCCTCTTAACTCATTTTGCCCTAATGATTTTATTTGAAACTGAGAATGCAGGTCAAGCTTTTTTACCAGGTCTCCTGATAGCAGGATGTCAACCTTATAAGTATTGCAAAGCCCCTGTATCCGGGCTGTTGTGTTGAGCACATCACCGGTGAAGACTATTTCTTTCTTGATCACGCCTATTTCTCCCGTGGTCACTTTTCCGAGATGAAATCCCGCTTTGAATTCAGGTGTTAACCCAAATTTTTCAGTGTATTTCCTGGTCTGCTTTCCGATGGAAGTCTTTAAAGCAAAAAAACACTGAATACAGTTATAATTTTGCAGTCCGTTTTTTAACGTCCACGACACAATGATCTCATCACCTACGTATTGATAAATTTCGCCACGATATTTAATGATGGGATCCGAAAAATCTGAGTAGTACTCCCTGAGCATTTCGAAATATTTAACATGACCTAAATTTTCAGCAATGGTGGTAGAAGATTTCATGTCCAAAAACATAAAAATTCTTTCTTCTTCTGTCGGCGAATGATATTTTCCCGTGAAAAAATTATTCAGAACTCCCTGACCAATGTTCTCACTAACTTCAGCATAAAACTGTGAGATAACAATGATCGCAGCCATATACATTACGACACTCAGGAAGGCGTAATCAAGAAAGAATGCCCAAACGTTATTCCATACCTCTGTGTTAAAAACAGTGGTTTGCAGTTCGATAGAATTGGCAATAGCCGTGAGACCTATAAGAAACGATAAGATTATTACCAGGTATGTTATTGATTTATAAACAATTTTTTTGGTGAAACTTTTTTGCCTAAACAACCTATTGAAATACAAAATTTCAATCGTTCCAATTAATAAACCTGCTATCAGGGCTGAAATGGGAGTAATAAAAATATTCCTGCTGAAAGTGTAAGGATTTCCTGTTGAAGGGTAGTATTTTAAACTGCCCAGAAGTCCTTTTTCGAGTTGAGTATAAACCGTACTAAATATCAGCCATATCACGCCAAAAGGGATGATCCGGGAAATATTCCTTTTGGTTTTGGGTAATAGCATTTTGAAAAATACAGAATAATATTCTCTTCTGTCATGCCGCCGAAGGAGGTATCTAAGGGATTCGATGATTTAAACTCTTACATTATTATTAGGTTTCCTGGAGGTTCGAATCTCTCAGATGCCTCGTACCCTGCCTACCGGCAAGGCAGGCTCGGCATGACAAACAAAAACCCCCTCCTGTCATGCCGACGAAGGAGGCATCTGAGGGATTCGATGATTCAGACTTCTAACCTATTATCTGGTGCCCTAAAGGTGCAAGCCTCTCAGATGCCTCGTACCTCGGCATGACAAACAAAAACCCCTCCTGTCATGCCGACGAAGGAGGCATCTGAGGGATTCGATAATTTAAAACTCTTAAATTATCAGGTTTCTTGGAGGTGCAAGCCTCTCAGATGCCTCGTACCTCGGCATGACAAACAAAAACCCCTCCTGTCATGCCGACGAAGGAGGCAT
>JACMLY010000121.1 GCA_014379345.1 Chitinophagaceae bacterium | reverse complement strand
ACGATCGGATCAGCAACACCATCCGGATCGTTCTTTGCAGTCTGTGCGCTGTTTAATTTATTTCCATTCAGCAGCAGCAGTCCCGCCACATGCGGCGCGGCCATGGAAGTTCCGCTCATGATAGCGTATCTGCCATCGGTAAAGCTGGATAATATCCGTACACCCGGCGCCGCATAATCAATTACATCATTACCAAAATTAGAAAAGCTGGCAAATCGGTTCAAGCTGTCCACCGCGGAGACGGTAAAGATATTCGGTCCGTTCGCTCTTGCCGGCGAATAATTTATAGCAGATTTAGACTCATTGCCAGCCGCAATACTGAACAGAATTCCCCTGTTTGCCATGCGGATAACACGTTGGTCGAGAAAATCCGATATTCCCTCGAGTCCTAAACTAATATTTACTACATCTCCCGGGACGGCATTTTGTTCTATATAACCCAGGGCGGCTTGGATGGCGGATAAAGTTCCCTCACCGTCGTTGTCTAAAACTTTTAGCGCTATAATATTCGCTTCCGAAGCAATGCCCAAAATCCCGATATTATTATTTTTTGCCGCGATTATTCCGGCAACATGGGTTCCATGCCCGTTCATGTCTTCAGGTGAAGACTGCCCTGAAAGAAATGACCGGCTGCGGGCAAGATCAACATTCAAATCAGGATGATCCAGATCAACGCCTGAGTCGATGATCCAGGCAGTCTTTCCACGTCCATCTCCATAGCCAACCCTTTGAATATTCCACGTGATCAATCGTGGACTGACAATGGTGAAACAGGTACTCAATGATACAATCCGATCGGACTCGACAGATTCAATGGTTGGGTCCGCTCTCAGCAATTGAAGTTGCTCACTGTTTGCTTTCACTACCATCCCCGGATTTCTACCACTGATGAATTGAACAAGACTGGTTTCTGTCAAACGGTATTTTTTCAGTATCTGCATGGCATCTCCCTGGCTTCTTGCCAGCGTTAAAGAGCCTGATTGGTTCTCCCTATAGGCAACAATAAACTGGTCGGGGATAATATTGCCATGGTTAAGGCCTGTTACCGTATTGCAATCATCACCCTGAATAGTTGAGGAAGCGGAGTCGTTTTTCCTGCAACTGGGAAGAACCATCTGTAAGGACAAGAAAATTATCAATAAACGGATTTGCATCTGCCTGTTTTGATAATAAACGCAGAACAGAAAGATTGATATAGGTCCGGATTTGGTTTTAACGATATTTTGGGATTCAGTTCTCAATGAAGTTTTGCCGCGGAGAGAAATACCATCGCAGACCACCCTGACTCCAATACTCCGGGTTTCAAGGTCAGCCCGCATCATTTATTTCCTCAGTTCGAATTACTACACTTCTTCCTTTGCACCCATTCCATTTCGTTTTTGCTCGATACAAATAATATATCAGCAACTCCCCCCACCTCTGCAGGGTTTGCCATCCTTTCTATTTCGATCAGATTGTTAATGGCTTTTGCAGCGCCTTTTTTCCAGACATCTTTATTTAATATAGCGGCTCTTATGCCAATAGCACTTCCTGCTATACCGATAGAGTCTATATTTTCATTGAGCGTTGTTATAACAGCTTTTTCAGTCGGTTGGCTAACGAGAATGATCTTTATCACACGACCTACTAACAGCCCATTTTCATAGTAAAAGAAAACAGATCCTCCCACAGTACTACCCGCAGGAAATTTTTTTTTGAAATAATCGAGCATTGTACTCCTATCGGCCTCTAATATATTTGCCAGCTTCTGTCCGAAGGATGTCGTATACTGCTTTATCGCTTCTGCAAATATCTTTGTGCCCTGAAGAATATTTTTTGCCTCTGTTAAAGCGATATCTGCGGCATAACCTGTTATAGCGAAACGGACATGATTTACATTTCCCATCTTGCAAATGGAGGAATGAACAGGTTCGGTGAACCTGCCTGTTTCGTTGATTGCATAACTGACCATCCTTGTGTCGGCGCCAAGGTAAATTCCGTCCTTTTCTTTTTTATAGATGATACAACTTTGCGCGAATATCATTGAAGTTGAAAATAAAAATACAAGCGTACTAAATAAGAGAAAGCGGCTGGTCATTGATCCTTTTTTTGTTATTTTAAGATACGCAAAAAAGTTACACCGGGTATGCAGGGCTTGCTCACATATTGTATCGACCCGGATACGTTTATTAAATTGTACACGATAAGTCAATCAATTTGAAGAACCGGAATTGAACCATGCTGCAGGATCTTTACAAATACTTGATCATTCAGACAATCAGGAAGGAGACGAGGGATGTAAAACTGTTTTATTTTGGTGAGGAGGCACGGAAAGTCATTACGTTTAACGCAGGACAATATTTAACTTTTATATTTAAGGATCAAGGGCAGGAAGTAAGACGATCCTATTCGATTGCTTCTTCACCGGTCATTCATGAGCCATTGTCGTTCGGTGTCAGAAGAATCAGCAATGGCATTTTCTCCCGAAAACTTTTCGACCAGGCTAAAGTGGGTGATACGCTCATAACCCTCGGTGCAGGCGGATTATTTACGCTTCCGGAAAATATCCATTCAGTTAAACGACTCATTTTTTTTGCGGCGGGTACCGGCATTATTCCGATCTATTCACTGATCAAAACTGCCTTGTATCCTTTCCCTCCTATTCAAATTCAAATAAAACTCATTTACAGTAATCGCTCCAGGGAAGACACCCTTTTTTATAAACCGCTTAAAGATCTGCAGGATGCCTTTCCAGATATCTTTCGTATAGAATTTCTATTCAGCAATGCCACCGATTTGTTAACAGCCCGTTTACACAGCGAATTGATCTCATTATACCTGAAAATATATACACCTGAAGAGTTAGCGGATTCACTGTATTACGTATGTGGTCCCGAAGCATATATGCGGCTTTGCACCTTCACCTTACAAGGCCTTCATATTCCACCCGATAATATAAAAAGGGAGATTTTTCATGCCGCAAAACAGGTGCACAAAGCAGCGCCTCCGGATAAAAACGACCATGAAGTATCGATCATTGTTAATGAAAAAATGCACAGACTAAGGGTACGATATCCCGTGAGCATTCTTCAGTCAGCAAAAAACAAAGGACTTGTTCTGCCGTATAGTTGCGAAATTGGAAGATGCGGGAATTGTATGGCCAGATGTGTCAAAGGCAAAATATGGATGTCTTACAATGAGGTACTGACGGAAAAAGAATTGAACCGGGGTTTGATTCTTACCTGTACCGGTTTTCCGATAGAAGGGGATGCTATCATCAGTTTTGACCGGTTGAATGAATCGTGAATGGGACAAGAAATGGCCCCATAGTAAAAAAGCAAATATTCATCAGTCATTGATCAATTTGCAGACTCATGCATTATTGTAAACCTTGATTATTGGTTCCCGGATCACCATAGCGCCCGCACTTGAGTAAAAATAAATTGCATCTGCAATTTGCTCCGGTTTTACCCAGTTTTGAAATGTAGCTTCGGGCATCGATTGACGGTTCTGTGGAGTATCGATCGTACTGGGCACAATAACACTTGTAACAACATCGGTTCCTTTCGCTTCATCATTCATCAGATCGGCGAGGCGGAAAATCAAAGACTTTGAGAGCCCATACGCCACCATTCCTTTTCCATTTTTTGCGTCCAGCCCGGGCTTTGATCCGATGAGGAAAATCCGACCGCTTTTCTGGTGCATCATCTGCACGAAGGCCGGTCTGGCTACATTGTATGCTGTTTCGAAATTCAATTTAAATTGCTTCTGTACATCGCTGGTCTTTGTGTTGGCAATCTTTCCCATGGCAAAACCTCCCACGGTGAGCACCACCACATCAATGCTTCCATATTTTCCAATTACTGAATCAATGAATTTTTGTGCGTCATCTTCATTCATAAGATCAACAATTACTTTTTCAAATTGCTCCAGCGGATAGTTCATTGGAACCGGATCGTTCGGTATCACGGTTCCGATCACTTTATCTCCTTCATCGATAAATTTTTTGATGACGGCCTGGCCCAGGTTTCCTGAGGCGCCGGTGATGACTACAGTTTTCATTGCAGAGGTTTATATCTAAATTAAATACTACTATTTTTTAAAGCTATAAAGAATTCCATAATCAAATTCGAACTTCATGGATAACTGTGATTGTAACCTGTTCTTTTGACTCTTCAATCTCTTCTATTTATCACACATCGCTCTTTCTGTAACAACCGTATGGCTTCCGGCAAATTAAAAGAAGTTTTTATCTGTTGGGTCTCAATTTTCATGGTCTGCTTCAATTGTTTTCTTTTTACTGATTCCATAAATCTTCGTATTTCTTCTTCTGTTTCCAGGATAAGCCCTGGTACCTGCATGGACTGATGCCGGTCATCTTTTGCTACCATTGTGAAATAAGAGGTATTGGTATGCTTTGCAATATTGTTTTTTACATTTTCCGACTCAACACGTATGCCAACGACCATTGAACTTCTGCCGGTATAATTAATACTGGCCTTTAATGATACGAGTTCGCCTACTTCCACGGACTCCAGAAAATCCACCGTATCGATGGATGCAGTTACGCAGTAGGCCCGGGCATGCCGGGAGGCGCATACATAAGCTACTTTATCCATCAACGATAGAATAACACCGCCATGGATTTTACCGCCAAAATTTGTATAAGATGGTATCATTAATTCGGTGATGGTAATCCTGGATAACTTGGGCGATTTAAAATCCGGCTGTTGCATGGAAAACATTTATATACGTTTCAAACTTAAGTTATAACCAACACTTGCCGCTACAGATCTGGCAATTTCATTTGAACCGCCACAGATCAATAAAAAGCTTTCATTATAAGCTGACAAGGTTGGCCAGGTAACCATGCCGGCCAGGCCAGGCTGCTACGTAAGGATTTTTTGGCTTCATCAAACCAGGCTTGTAGCTAACAAACTGCCCTAATTGATTTTCATTGAATATTCCATATCTGGTACCTCATATAAATATTCATGTCAGGTTTTGGTCAGGCTTCAGTTTTTCCAGATCCATCCCCATGCAATCTTGTCCCATAAACTGTCTCGTACAAATACCAGGAAAACTACGTTTTCGTTTCTAAAATGGCAGAAACCTTCTCAGTAAAAGAATGTATAGACGCAAAATTTGCAGGCCGCATCCCTTGGGATTAATACGGGCCGGAGAATAATTATTCACGTTAACTCAAAAAAAATATTCATATACAAAATCTTCTATCTATTTTCATATAGCACTTTCATCTCCTACCTTTTGATCGCTCTACTGAATTACTATGAGAAACCGTAAATATTCACCAAAAATTACGGTTATGAAAAAAGCTTACACACAAAAATTATCTTTTTTATTCTTTGCCATTTGCGTTTTTGGGATTTCAGTCTTAAAAGCTCAAAACACTACCTGTTCAACGGGTGGTCCGCAATGTCAAACTATCACACAGGATTTTAATAGTGGAAGCGGCAGCTTTACCGGTTCTACTTCGCCCGCCGGTGCCTCTTTTGCCCACAATCCAGGTGTCGATGGCGATATGCGGGTAAACACCATAGGCGGCAGTACCTATACTTTAACCTCCCCCCTTTACTCCCTGGCAACACCCGGGGTTGCTTTTATGGGTTTCAAATTATCCGGTGGCGGTTTGTACGTCGTAAATGGAGTCATTAGAGTTTCTATTCTCAATGCTGCCGGTACAGAAATAGCATTTTGCAACCTTCCAAATAATATAGAGGCTGCATGTGTTTTGTTTGCTGACGCTGATCTCACGCCACAACCTGTCAGGTACCAGATCTCCATCACAACGAATACCGGGGGTGCCGGAATGGGAGGCCCGCTGGTGTTTGATGATTTCTCTAATGGATTTGCCGAGGCGGCCTTACCCGTTGAATTGAAATCATTCAATGCCAGACGAAACAATAATGAAGTTGGTCTGCAGTGGGAAACTGCTTCAGAATCAAACGTGCGGGGTTTTGAAGTTCAGCGCAAATCGGGCAATGGTTCTTTTCAAACAATAGGATTTATATCATCTAAATCCATTAACGGAACAAGCAGCGCTCCTTTGCAATATGGATTCAATGATCTAAATAACAATAGTAGCGGAGCCAATCAATACCGTATAAAAATGATCGATCTGGACGGCCGTTCCAAATTCAGTATTATAAGGTCTGTTGATGGACTGAAAGAAAATGCAAGAATATTAATCTATCCGAACCCTTCGATCAATGGGCCGGTGAATGTTGTGTTCCCGAATGGCGACGCACGGGATATCACAGTAACAGACATGATGGGAAGGATCCATTTTGCGCAGAGAGCGTATAAAGAGCAGGACCTCATTTTAAACAAGTTAAAAGCAGGAAATTATCTTTTACGTATCACCACTATTCCCACTAACAAAAAAGAAGTGTATCGTCTTTCTATTACTAAGTGATCAGTTAATAAATAATAAAGCCCCTGGCATTCAAAGCCGGGGCTTTTTCATTTTAGTTGAACACTTGTTATAAAGATCAGGCGCGATTGTGTATTTTTTTACTCAGACTGAGTATTGTTTAAAAGCTCAGGTAGACGTATTCTTAATGTTTTTCATGTTACTGCGGCATTCAAAGCAGTCTCATGCGCGATTTCAAAAAGTAAATCAGTCTTTTCATTTCAAAACGAAAAACCTGAGTATCCCGGTCTTAGTTTTTCTGTTATAACACAAACCCCTTGTTTACATGGAATTACCAATACGTCCGTTTTATTACCGGTTCAGTATGATATTACTCATGCTTTTATTGGTAGCGATCACGCTGTACTTTGGAAGCGATATCATTATTCCGTTTGCATTTGCCGCTATATTAGCGATCCTTTTGGTACCCCTCAATAATTTTTTGGAACGAAAAAGAATATCAAGACCCACGGCTATTTCGATCTCATTGGCAATATCGTTTTTATTCATTTTCGGGATCATCTATTTTCTTTCCATTCAAATATTGGCTTTTATCGATGATATACCAGTGATCAAGGAACGGATCAATGAATTGATATATAGTCTGCAGAGATGGTTGCACCAGCGTTTCGGCTTATCCATGCGCGAGCAAACTGATTATATTAATACTGCGAAAAACAGCGGTTCCGGTATACTGGGAAGTACTTTTTTATCGATTACGGATATCTTATTGGGCATTACTTTACTGCCTATTTATTCGTTCCTGATATTGTATTATCGTGATATGCTTAAGAAGTTCATCATAGCCATTTTTAAAGATAGCAACCGTGAAAAAGTGGAAGATGTGTTGCGTGAATCAAGAGGTGTCGTTCAAAATTATATGGTAGGGCTTTTATTTGAAATGGGAATTGTTGCAGTGATCAATTTTACGGGGTTTGCGATTATAGGGATTGAATATGCCGTTTTTCTTGCTGTTTTTGCGGCAATACTCAATTTAATACCCTATATAGGAATGCTGATTGCATCTATATTTTGTTGTATTGTAACGCTCACTACTTCTGATAATACAAGCGACGCCATCTGGACATTACTGGTATTGTGGGTCGTTCAGTTTTTGGATAACAATATCATCATGCCTCGGGTAGTAGGGTCAAAAGTGAAGATCAACGCTATGATCACTATCCTGGGAGTACTGATCGGAGGAGCACTTTGTGGCATCCCCGGAATGTTTTTATCCATACCCGGCATCGCCATTTTGAAGGTTATATTTGAACGCGTTGACGATCTTAAGCCGTGGGGAATGTTGTTAAGTGATGATATCACTTCAAACCAACCGGGAAAGATCTATTCGCGGGTAACGCGTCTACGGAAAAAGCCTCCATTAAAATCTTAATCTTGTGGAAAATACTACTCATTAAAGGAATGATTTTTTCTTACCAAGTTAAAATGAGCGGATAGATACTATAAATAGTACTTTAGACGCCAGATAAGCGGTTGGCAAAGTTTTTTACGGTATAGTGTACAATATATAAACACGTTTTAAATTCTCAACTTCTAAAAAAATAAGTCATGAACTCAACCTCAAAAATTATTGCTGCTACCCTGGCTGGTGTAGCTACCGGTGCATTACTCGGTCTTTTATTTGCGCCAGACAAGGGCGAAGAAACACGCAGAAAGATTTCAGAGAAATACACTGATCTAAACGATACTATCCGCAATAAAGTGGCCGATCTTGTTGATACGATCAAAAACGAATACGGACATGTAAAAGATACCGTAAACGATTATACCGGAAGAGGCCCTGCAAACATGAAAGCAGAACCGAAGGATACCTTCAAAGGTTAATATTGTTCCTGAAAACGAAGAGCTCTCCATACGGGGAGCTTTTTGTTTTACAGGAAGAACTATTTTAGACGCATGAAATTGCAATTCTGGGCCATCGGCAAGAATCATGAACCATATATAAAAACAGGCGTAGAAGAATTTACGAACCGGATATCGAACTACTATCCGGTCAAATGGAACATCATTGCCGCTCCGAAGAATAGCGGCCGTTTATCTGAAGCTGCTTCGAAAAAAAAAGAAGCAGACCTGATCATCGATTTATTGCAAAAAGAAGATTACCTGGTTGCGTTAGATGAAAAAGGAAAACAATTAAGCTCGGAAGGTCTCAGTATTTTCCTGCAATCCCGGGCCAACGAAAGTTGTAAGCAATTGATTTTTTTTATCGGCGGCGCATATGGAATTGATGAAACGATCCTGCAACGCGCCAACTATACATGGTCTTTATCATTGCTTACATTTCCCCACCAATTGGTGAGATTGATCCTCTGTGAACAGATATACCGCGCATGTACTATTCAGCGAAATGAGAAGTACCATCACAGTTAAATTTTTGATTTCAGATATTAGCCTTTAGATTTGAGCCTTATCTAAATTGAACCGCATGACGATAACTGTTGCGATCATCGTTTTTACCTGCCTGGTTTCAATATCGGCTCTTAATAATGCGAAGCTGATGGATGATCTGATCTTTTATGCACCCGCAATTGCTCAACGCAAACAATATTATCGTTTTTTATCACACGGCTTTTTACATGCCGATTTTCTGCATCTCGCCTTTAATATGTTTGCTCTCTATTCTTTCGGACAGGCCGTTGAAACCATGTTGTACAGCCATGAATGTGTATTCGGAAGCAAAGGGAAACTCTTTTACATCCTTTTGTATACAGGAGCCCTGATCGTGGCAAGTTTGCCCGATTACATGCGGCACAAGAACAACTATAATTACAGAAGCCTTGGAGCATCCGGAGCAGTTTCAGCGGTCATTTTCGCAGCGATAGCATTATTGCCCCAATTGCCTATCCGCTTTTTTTTTATTCCGATTGATATACCCGGTTATATTTTTGGATTGGTGTACCTCGGTATTTCTGCTTATCTGGACAAAAGAGGCGGTGGAAACATCAATCATTCCGCGCATTTTTGGGGAGCCGCCTTCGGTTTGATTTTTACATTTGTATGCGGACAACTGTTTGGAAATATGAATATGATCGAAAATTTTACGCGCCAGGTGCAGTCTTTCGGAAAATTATTGCCTTTTCAATGTAATTGACAAAATGTTTTTGGCTGAACCCGTGACCTTAAATCTTTCATCGATCCGCATGCCCACAACCCAGATAATTTTTTTATTCATTTCTACTACCCACATATTTTCTTTATCTGACTTCGACAGTTTATGATCAATGAAAAAACGAGAGAGCTTCTTTTTCTTCTTCATACCCAGCGGATAAAAATAATCTCCTGCTTTCCATTTGCGTAACAATAACGGGAAATGAATGTCTACAGCATTCAGTTGCGCGATTAGGCTAGAAGTTTGTAGTTTGTACTGAGCGTCAGTCGAAGTATGAGCGTCAGTCGAAGTATGGGCGTCAGTCGAAGTATGAGCGTCAGTCGAAGTATCAAGATACAGTGCCCCCAGTCCAAATTCTATTCGTTTATCTGCATTTTCTATTACTATATTTTTTGCCTCCTGAGTCGCCTTGGGTGAAATGATCAGCCAATTCCTGTTTTTAATGATCCGGTGAGTGGCCGACTGAATATATTTCCCTGTTTCACTCTCCAGAAGTTTCACGACTTCCTGTACATGCCCGGTCAAGAATCCATATTCTTTGATAATCTCATAGATGATTGTAAAAAGGGCTGGTGTTTTTTTCAATTTCAGCACCGGTATATGACTTTCATTTCCTTTTTGTTCAATCAGTTTTTCTTTGTGCCGGCAGACGGACTCACGATAAAGCTTTTCAATATCTCCAAAACGCTGCAGGTTGCTCAAAAGATTTTTCTCTACTTCGGGATAAATATGCTGGATAAGAGGGATCATATTTTTCCTGAAATAATTTCTGCTGTATTTGTCTGTTTGATTGGAACTATCCTCCATCCATTTTAAGTGATGAGCAATGGCAAACTTCATTAACTGCTCCTTCCTGAATGGCAGCAAAGGCCTGATGATTTTAGCTTGCTTAGGCAATATGCCTCGAATGCCCTGAATACCTGTTCCTCTGAAGAAATTCATGAGCATTGTTTCGATGTTGTCATCTGCATGATGAGCAGTCACGATCCAGCTGGCAATGGGATACTCAATCCTGAGTGGAAGTCCAACGATCATTTCATTAAACCAATCATATCTCAGTTTCCTCGCAGCCTCCTGGATAGATAATTTATTTTCAGAAGAATAATCGTTAGTATCAAATTCTTTAACCAGGATATCAACGCAATATTTTTTTGCCAATGCCACAACAAACTCTTTATCTCTTTCACTTTCCATATCTCTCAGCCTGAAATTACAATGCGCAATGACGAACCGGTATCCGGCCTGGAAACAAAGTTCACAAAGTACTACTGAATCAACACCTCCACTCACTGCGAGCAATAAGATATCGTTTGACTGGAAAAGCTTTTCCGTCTTAATAAATTCTATAAACTGATCCTTTAAATTCATATGTATTGTTAAGCGACTTCGCTGGTGTCAGAGACGAGCCACGAATTACACGAATTAACACGAATGAAGAATTCGTGTTAATTCGTGGCAAAAATTATTTCTTCAATACACCAACTCCTCATACGCCATCTGCAATTCATTATATGCATGTTGGTCACCGGCTTTTTTTGCTGCAGCCATGCCTTTTTCATACCATCGTAGTGCCGCCTCCTGTTCACCTGTCCTTTCTAATAACTTGGCAAGATGGTAGTAAGAACCTATGTAATCGGGGTCGCGTGTCAGTATTTCTTCAAATAATATCCGGGCAGATGAGTCGTCTCCTGCCTTGATATATTCAAGTGCCAGCGCATGTTGCAAAAAACTATCGGCCGCATTAGCGCGGAGGAACTCCTTAAGTTTTTCGATCCTTTCCATGGTTACCAATTAAAATTTTTTATAAACCTTTCCAAACTAACTTTACTGCTCTTATATTTGTATCCAATTTGGTTGCATAAACAACTAATTTTACAAAGCATTTATTATATGAAGATCTTAGTTTGTATCAGTAAAACGCCTGACACCACGGCAAAAATAGCTTTCACCGATAACAATACGAAATTCGCTGAGGCGGGCGTACAATGGATCATTAATCCCTATGATGAATGGTATGCACTGGTAAGGGCCATTGAGTTAAAGGAAAAAGATCCTACTACCGTTTTACATCTGATAACCGTTGGCGGTGCCGACACGGAGCCAATCATTCGTAAGGCGCTGGCCCTTGGAGGCGATGAGGCTATCCGGGTAAATGCCGCTGGGCATGACAGTTTTTATATCGCCTCACAAATAGCGGACGTAGGCAGGCAGGGAAGTTACGATCTTGTGTTTACCGGAAAAGAAACTATTGACTACAATGGTTCTTCAATTGGTGGAATGGTGGCCGAATTACTTGATATGCCTTATGTAAGTCTTGCTACCAAATTTGAGCTAAACGGAATCACTGCCACCGTCACCCGCGAAATTGAAGGAGGGGAAGAAGTATGTGAAGTAAGTTTGCCGTTGGTGGTAAGTTGCCAGAAAGGAATGGCAGAACAACGCATTCCGAATATGAAGGGGATTATGGGTGCCCGAACAAAACCTTTAAAGGTAATTGAGCCTGCTACAGTGACTGAACTTACTTCAGTGGTCAGTTTTCAATTGCCTCCGGTAAAAGCAGGCGTAAAATTAGTGTCTCCGGATAATACAGCGGAGATGGTGCGACTGTTGCGTGAGGAAGCGAAGGTGATTTGATTAACCAATTAGCTGACTAGCAAATTAGCCAATTAGCAGATTAGCCGATTGAAAATGGAAAACAAAAATGAGCGCAATTAAAAAAACTTTCAAGATCAAATAGAATTTTAGCACATGGATTTTCAAATTGGCTAATCGGCTAATTTCAAATTAAAATTCTCAAATTAATATATGTCAGTTTTAATATTCATCGATCAGGCGGAAGGCCATGTTAAAAAGGCTTCACTGGAAGTATTATCATATGGCGCCAAGGTAGCAGAGCTATTAAATACTTCTGCGGAAGCGGTCGTTTTGGGTACCGTTACGGAGGATCTTTCGGCCTTGGGTAAATATGGTGTTCGAAAGATACATCATGTTGCCAATGATGCATTGAATCATTTTGATGCACAGGTTTTTACGAATGTGATTGCTCAGGCGGTTGAAGCAACAGCAGCCAAACTGATTATTTTTTCAAATAATATAGATGGCAAGGCCATCGCGCCACGCCTGTCAGCAAAATTGAAGGCCGGACTGGTTGCAGGCGCCATTTCCCTGCCTGAGACAGGCAACGGTTTTACGGTGAAAAAAAATGTTTTCTCGGGAAAAGCTTTTGCTACTATATCGCTGAATTCTGATATCAAAATTATTTCGCTTAATACGAATTCATATCCCGTAACAGCAACAGAAGGCACTGCAGAAGTAGTTGCGTTGAATGCAACAGTAAATGCTCCAAAGGTAAGGGTGACAGCTACGAATAAGGTGACCGGCGATATCCCGCTGAGTGAAGCAGAAATTGTTGTGAGCGGGGGACGGGGCTTAAAGGGTCCTGAAAACTGGGGCATGGTTGAAGAACTGGCGAAGCTGCTTGGCGCTGCAACCGCCTGTAGCCGTGCGGTGGCGGATGTTCATTGGCGTCCGCATCATGAACACGTTGGACAAACAGGTTTGGCCATTGCACCGAACCTATATATTGCCATTGGCATTTCAGGTGCTATCCAGCATTTGGCCGGGGTTAACCGCAGTAAAGTGATAGTAGTGATTAATAAAGATCCGGAAGCTCCGTTTTTCAAAGCAGCGGATTATGGAATCGTCGGTGATGCATTTGAGGTGGTGCCCAGGCTCATCGAAGACGTGAAGAAATTGAAAGGACTATCATAGAATTTATTACTGAGTAATAATTCATTAACGCATTCGTTTTCGTGAATTTGTTGTATAGATACGGTTGATTTTTCAGCCGTTTTTTTTTAAACAAAAACCCTTAGTTTCGTGCTTCATTATGAAGAAAATAGAGCTGGAAATAGTGGCTTTGTCGCATAGCATTACTCAAACTCATTCTTACGCGGTCGTGTTGGGAGAAGTAAATGGTTTAAGGCGTCTTCCGATCGTGATCGGGGGCTTCGAGGCCCAAGCTATTGCGGTAGCCCTGGAAAAAATGAATCCAAGCCGACCACTCACTCACGACCTGATGAAAAATTTTATGAACGCCTTTATTATAGACCTTCAGGAGATCATTATCTGCGATCTTCAGGAAGGTATTTTTTACTCGAAGCTGGTTTGTGTAAGTGAACATGACACAGTTGAAATCGATTCCCGCACTTCAGATGCTCTTGCGCTTGCTGTTCGTTTCGGTTGCCCGATCTATACGTACGATAATATTCTGGAAAGTGCCGGCATATTGATGGAGGATTCAACAGGGAAAAAGAAGATTGTAAAGGAAGCGGTTGCATCTGAATCAACAGGCTCGGAAGATCTCAAAACGCTTACACTCGAAGAATTGAATACTTTGCTGAATGATGTCCTTGAACAGGAAGATTATATCAGAGCGATCGCTATTCGAGACGAAATTAACAGCAGAAGAAAGAGATAATTGTCCTAAGCAAAGTCGAGGGGCCAAAATTTTTGAAGTTGATAAGCTTTCCTAATTGCAAGATCAATCTCGGCCTGAACGTAATCCGGAAAAGACAAGACGGATATCATGATATAGAAACTGTTTTTTATCCACTCCCTCTTATCGATGTACTTGAGATCATTCCTGATGATCGTCTTAACACAGTCGACAACGAATCCAAAAAAAACGCTGCGAAATTCTTAACGACTGGCTTACCGATAAATGGAGCGGCCGGAAAAAATCTGTGTGTAAAGGCATACGAACTCTTGCAGCGTGATTTTCCAAAATTGCCTTCGGTACAGATATTCCTGCACAAGACTATACCGATCGGCGCAGGATTAGGCGGTGGTTCAGCCGATGGTTCGTTTGCGTTAAGATTGCTGAATAAAAAATTTCAATTAAAACTTTCGACGGAGAGATTACTGGACTATTCACTTCAATTGGGAAGTGATTGTCCGTTTTTTATCTTAAATAGAACTTGTTATGCCTCGGGTCGTGGAGAGTTTTTGCAAACGATAGAGCTGGATCTCCAAGCATATTCTTTTGTCATCGTTCATCCCGGAACCCATATCAGTACTGCGTGGGCTTTTCAACAACTCACTCCTTCCCCACCCGTGAAATCTGTTAGGCAAATTGTTGAGCAACCGATATCAACCTGGAAGAACGAATTGATCAATGATTTTGAGATGGCTGTTTGCCATCATCATCCCGAATTATCAGCCATCAAATCCAGATTATACGACGCTGGAGCCGTATACGCTTCTTTATCGGGCAGCGGTTCCTGCTTTTATGGTCTTTTTCCAAAGAACCATTTGCCTTCTATTTCTTTTTCCGGCCCAATGCAGGTTATATATATAAAATAGTCTGATAGCGCAATTATTGTTGCCCGGGTTAATAACCATTCTAATCTTAGAATCCTTCGTGAACCTTTCCTATAGTGCAGTTAAGTGGTTCACCGAGGACGCGAAGAGAAGACACAAAGAGCACAAAACCCTGATTAAAATGAATTGCCTGAAGGGCATGCCAGGACCGATCACCGCACTATACTAAGATTTCCTCCGGACACTTGTGATAGCACAATTAATAAATGAACACTTTCATTAAAAAAAATTATCTTGCAACAAACTCTGCATTATCATTGGCAGTACTCACATATCACAGTTTCTCGACTATAATCTTGATTTCCTCGATCATCCCTGAGGACGATATGGCCATTGGATGTTTACATCTCTCATTTCAGGATTTATTGACCATTCACCATTCACACTGCTAAAAGTAACCGCATGCACTCAATTACTGCAATATCTGATAGGACGCAACATTATTTAGAGATTGAAGAAAAGTATGGCGCGCATAATTACCATCCGTTACCTGTTGTATTGAACAAAGGAGAAGGCGTTTTTGTGTGGGATGTGGATGGAAAAAGATATTACGATTTCCTCAGTGGCTATTCTGCCGTTAACCAGGGCCATTGCCATCCTGCTATTGTTGCATCTTTTATTGAACAATCGCGAAAGCTTACGCTGGTATCAAGAGCTTTTCACAGCGATCTGTTGGGAGAATATGCTTTGTTTATTACAAAGTATTTTGGCTACGATAAAGTACTTCCGATGAATACGGGTGTAGAAGCAGTTGAAACTGCTATAAAACTGGCCCGGCGATGGGGTTATCAAGTTAAGGGAATCGCTGAAAATAAAGCGAAGATCATTGTATGTGCCAATAATTTTCATGGACGCACAAGCACGGTTATTTCATTTAGTACAGACCCTTCATCATTCAGCAAATTCGGGCCATATATGCCTGGTTTCATCGTCATTCCGTACAACGACCTCGAAGCATTGGCAAAAGCATTACAGGATAAGGAAGTGGCGGGCTTTCTGATGGAGCCTATACAAGGCGAGGCGGGTGTGGTTGTGCCTGACGCAGGTTATTTACAAAAAGCCAAACAATATTGTGAAGATGCAAAAGTATTATTCATAGCGGATGAGATCCAGACGGGGTTGTGCCGTACCGGTAAAATGCTTGCCTGTGATCATGAAAGCGTAAGACCAGATATATTGTTGTTGGGAAAAGCCCTCAGTGGTGGAATGTTGCCGGTTTCCGCTGTGTTGGCTGATGATGCAATTATGCTTACCATTCAGCCGGGCGAACACGGCTCGACTTATGGAGGAAATCCACTGGCATGTAAAGTAGCGATTACTGCATTGAAAGTATTACAGGAAGAAAAAATGAGTGAGAATGCTCATGCGATGGGTGAGCTTTTTCGTATGGAACTGCAAAAAATACAATCCCCGCTTATAAAGTCAATACGTGGAAAAGGCTTATTAAATGCCATTGTCATTGATCATCGCAATAAAGAAGCAGCCTGGGAAGTATGCCTGGCGATGAAAAACAATGGACTGCTCGCAAAACCCACCCATGGAGATAAGATCAGGTTCGCTCCACCTTTGTTGATCAATCACGACCAGGTGATAGAAAGCGTAGGCATTATTGAAAACAGTCTGACGGCGATTCAATAGGTGAGTGTTAAGTGGTGAATGGTGAATGGTTGAAATGAATACATCAAACAAATCCCCTTTTTATACAAGCATTTTCAAAGCAACCGACCTTCTTTATTATCACGTATCTTGCCTTCCTTAAATTATTGACAACCATTAACCATTAACCATTAACCATTGACCACTCACCACTGATCATTGACCATGTCCACCCACGAAGAACAGCATTTAAAAAGTTCAGACGCACTTAGAGATATCGTGATAGGAATGAGCGACGGATTAACAGTACCGTTCGCGCTGGCCGCAGGTCTTAGTGGCGCCGTATCCTCCACAGAAATAATCGTTATTGCAGGAATTGCAGAAATAGCGGCCGGCTCCATAGCAATGGGATTGGGAGGTTACCTGGCCGGGAAAACAGAGCAAGATCATTACAACAGTGAATTAAAAAGAGAATATGATGAAGTAGAACGGGTGCCTGAGACGGAAAAAGAAGAAGTTAGAGAATTCTTTGAACACATTGGATTGAGTCGGGACCTTCAGGCACAGGCTGTAGAAGAGATTGCAAAGGACAAAAAAAAGTGGGTTGATTTTATGATGAAGCACGAACTTGGTTTGGATAAACCTGATCCGAAACGTGCTACCAAATCAGCTTTGAATATAGGTATCTCCTATATTGTTGGCGGGCTGGTACCATTAAGCCCTTATTTTTTTACAGATGAGCCAATAGAAGCCCTAAAGATTTCAGCACTTGTAACGTTAATTTGCCTCTTTGGTTTCGGATATTTTAAAAGCAGGTTTACGGGGGTCAATCCATGGGGAGGAGCGGCCAGAGTAGCAATTATCGGTGCACTGGCAGCGAGTGCTGCGTTTGGTGTTGCAAAACTGTTTGAATGATCAGGCTGTTTTTTTGCCGACTTTTATATCAGGGATCACGGCCATTACCAGACTGATCACCGCCGAAACGATCATTAACCAAAGCCCCAATTTCTTTTCCGGGCAAATGCCACGATAACATCCGGAAAAAATAATAAAATTTCGAAATGCATAGGCGACGATGACCCCGCAGACAAAAAAATTGAGTCTTTTTGCCCATACCCTTGGGATAATAAAGCACAAGGAAGCGACTGAAGCCAAATAAATAAAAACCTTTCCGGGTTTACCATACACATCATTCTCTGAAAAAAAACCGGTAAAGGTCTTATTCAGATCAGGATGGTACGTCCAGGGAAGAAATCCGGAAACGACCAGTATAACTAATACAATTATACCTATCCACTGAGAGTACTTCATAAATCCGGGTTATTTTAAAAAGTTGCAGCTAAACGCACTATCATGCAAATGTATATCCGGGATGACTTCTTTCAAGCCATTCCGGGGTATATAATATAATGACACGGTACACCCGTTAATTCTTTTCGCCAATCCCATCTCATCAATGATGGCAAGTCCCTGCCTCTCTCAATTACTTTTTTATCATTTGTGGGATCGGTTGGCTGAAAACTTGTGCAAGGTTCAACAAATAAACTTCAACAGCCATTTCAAAATGGGAAAGACAACCCGAGTATTTGTACTCAATTTTGGTATTTTCCGAAGCCTTCATTTCAGGCGAGACAGGCAACCCGGATTCGACAGGATTTTAATGTTATTGAAAATTATAAAATGTTGTATACAAACAGATTGAACAGGATATCTCAATATTTTTATTAATGGTTAATCCTTACTGGATTTCGCAGTATTTTAAGGGTTTCCAGTTAAATCTAAATAGGGATAACACTTGCAACGACAGTAAAATCACTGTTTATTTGTTCTCGTATTCGTGTTCTGAGATCCTAAAGAAAAAATGTACCCAAATGAAACTAAAATTTTACCCTACCCTTAGGTTACTGATGTTGATGATTTTGTCGGCATTTTTAGTTACCGAATCTTTTTCGCAGTGCCCAGGCCTCACCGCCACATACACTGCCACTGAATCAAGGTGTATAGCAACCGGTACTCTCCAGATAAACGCAGCTGGAGGATCCGGTAACTACAATTATAAAGTGACCGGTCCGACTTCTACCGGTTTCACCTCCTCAAACCTGATCACCGGATTGCTACCAGGTACCTATGTAATTACCGTTAAAGATATTGTTGCGAATTGCAGTATCGATTTAACCAACGCCATCATTTCCGGTAGTTATAGTGATCCTCGATTTGCATTGACTCAATCAGATGTTACCTGTTTTAATGGGAACGATGGTGTGATCTCAGCGACCAGCCTTCAATACGGGCGGGCGCCTTTTAGTTATACGATCGTTGCTCCTTCACCCATGGCAGTTGGCACAAGCAACAGTTCAGGTGTGTTCACCGGTTTAATTCCGGGTGAATATTCTGTTCAGCTTATGGATTCCTGCGGAGGTATTCAGACAAGAACGATCAGCATACAGAATTACAGTTGGTCAATCACCTCAGCAAGTGTTACACTATCGAATTGCACGGTTTATAATGCTTTAATTAATCTTATAGATAACAAAGGAAATACAAATGCTTCCGGTTCCGCATTTAACGGTTTTGAGTATGGGGTAGTGAACAGTATTGGAGATACGAGTTGGTTCGCTTCGCGTTCATTCTCGTTTGACCTGCTACAAAAAAGAACAGTGACACTGGTAGTAAAAGACAGGTGCGGTTATATTCAATCAGTAAATTGGACAAATACAAATATACCTTCGGTATTTGCGAATGCCACGATATCTGCGGCTGTCTGTTCAGGTTTTACTGCAACGATAACCGGCCAGGCAAATCTTACAAACCCAACCTATTGCATTGTTGATAATGTAGGAAACCCGGTTACCGGGCAACCTTGTAATTCGTCGGGCGTATTTACAAATCTGCCTTACGGGTCATATTGCATAAACATTACAAATACTTGTTATGATACAGTGATTACACGTTGTTTCACCCAGGCCCAGGCCACTCCAAATGTTACAGGTGCTGTAACGATTTCAAACTATACCTGTACGGATGTAAGAGCTACGGTAACAGGTCAGCAAAATCTTACAAGCCCCACTTATTGCTTATTCGATAATTTAGGCAACCAGGTAGGGTTATGTAATTCAACAGGTGTATTTAACAATGTGCCCTATGGTAGTTATAGTATCGAGATAACCGATGGATGTACAGGAGCGGTGTTCACAAGAACTTTCGATGCTGTAAAACGCACTCGTTCGGTTGCTGCAAATGCGACTGTCAACGGAAATACCTGTAGTACTTTTAATGCTACTATAACAGGTCAGACAAATCTCACTAGCCCTCAGTATTGCCTGGTGGATAACCTCGGGGATCCGGTTCCTGGTTTCCCCTGTAATACAACAGGCATATTTGCCAATTTGCCGTATGGTGCATATTGTATCAATATCACAGATGCCTGTGCCGATACAACCATTCAGAGATGTGTGAATGTAACAAGACCTGTTGCTACACTCGGCGCAACAGTTGTAAGTGCCAGGACATGTACAGGATTCACTGCCACAATATCAGGTGAGGGAAATCTTTATACTGGCGGTGTGTACTGTTTATTAGATAACCTTGGTAATCCAATTGTAGGAGTTCCTTGTAATACAACAGGTGTTTTCACAAACATTCCTTACGGTACGTATTGCGTTCAGCAAACAGATAATTGTTCGGGTACAGTGTTGACGAATTGCTTTACTGTAACCGCGCCGGTTCCTTCGGTAGGACCAGCCTCAATTACAAACAGAACTTGTGCAGGATTTAGAGTTACTGTAACCAACCAGCAAAATCTTACCAATCCGTCATTTTGTTTGTTTGATAATCTGAATAACCAGATTGGAGCTTGTAACAGCACTGGTGTTTTTGATGTTACCGGATTCGGATCTTTTTATATTACTACTACTGATGGTTGTGCGGGAGATGTGTTCACGACAAACTTTACAGTTACCAAGCTTGTACCTTCAGTAGGAGCAACGGTAAATTTCAGCAACCAGAACTGCACAACTTTTACTGCGGATATCATTGGCGAAACAAACCTTACCAGCCCCCATTATTATTTAAAAGATAATACAGGAACAGTGATCGCCGATAATATGACAGGTACATTCAACAATATTATCTACGGTTCTTATTGTATTGATGTTGTTAATTCATGTTTAGATACAACCATCGAAAGATGTTTTACAGTAACCGGAGATTCTCCTGCAGCCAATATTACAGCATCTCCTTCGTGCGCATTGAATACTGCTGATATTGCAGTGCAAATCACCGGCGGATATGGACCTTTTGTAATTGATGTGTACGATGCATTCAACAATCTCGTGAGAACCACTACCACTGCAAGCAATAACGTAGTACTTTCTGCCATTCCTACGCTGGTAATTGGTCAAACATTCCGTATTGTAGTAACAGGCGCCTGTGGTGCTCCGACTACTACATTTGTAACGGCACAACGCAGCGTGTTTACGCGTACACCTACAGTAATTCCAAAATGCCCTTCAGGAACCTGGGCAAATGGTTCATCAGACCTGCAGGTGATCGCTTCAACCAATCTTACTTCGGTAAATATGTCTATCACCGAAAAGAACTTCACAGCAACAACTATTAACTACGCCAATAATGTTGGTAATACTTTTACGTTTACCAATCTTGAACCGGCAACATATGTTATTACCTATACTTTTGCAGGTTGTGTCCAAACAACAAAAGATACTATTGTTGTTGGCCCTTATCAATACCCTAATCTCTCACAGTCTGCCGCTTACCAGTGCGATAATAACAGCTTCAGTGTAGGAGCTTCTGTAAATGGCGGAGTATCCCCTTTCACTTACGAAGTAATTGGTAGCACTCCTTCTTTCCCAAGCATTATCTCGCCGGCTCAGGCAAGTCCTTTGTTCACAATTAACAATGGTATTGAGTATTCACTCGTCAGGTTAAGAGCGACCGATGCATGTGGAAATGCAACCCTGAATGATGTTAGTATTCTTCCTCTGGCCAATACAATTGTACGTGCATCGTCACAGTGTTGGTATAATGATATCACCCTAACCACCGACACTGT
Source organism: Chitinophagaceae bacterium (assembly GCA_014379345.1). Classification (GTDB taxonomy): domain Bacteria; phylum Bacteroidota; class Bacteroidia; order Chitinophagales; family Chitinophagaceae; genus Flavitalea. The sequence continues at coordinate 793 of JACMLY010000121.1, read as the reverse complement.
GCCTAACGCTACCTATACCTGGTTTAAAAAGACCAGTGCCACTGATAGCGTTCTTATAGGAAACACGGTAGGATATAATATTCCTTACATGTTGCCTAGTGATACAGGGGTTTATGTGTCGAGAATGTCTGTAAATAGCGGATGTCTTACTAAGATCTCTTATTTCCATCTTGTTCCAAGTTGTGGCTTTCTTCTTCCGGTTAAAATCACGCTGAACGGTAAAGCCATCAATGAGTCTGCAAACCAACTTACATGGACTGCAAAAGATGAACAATCAGTTAAAAGGTATATCATTGAACGCAGCAATAAGCAAAATGGTCAATTTGAAATAGTTGGTACTGTAAATTCGAACCAATCAGTTTCAAGCACCTACCTTTTCAATGATAACAGTCCACAGAGAGAAGGCAATTTCTACCGGATCAAAATTGAGCATGCAACAGGCAAATTCAGTTACAGTAATATGATCGTTATTACTTCAAATGTTGAAAACACTGTTTCAGCCTATCCTAATCCGGTAAAAGATCTCCTGAACATTAATATCCGTGGCAGTCAAAATCAGAACTATCGTTTGTCCCTGTATAATAACGCCGGACAAATCATCTACACTGCCACACAACTTAGTATTCAAAGTGGTACCATTAAGTATCGCAGGGAAGCTAAAGCAAAACCAGGATTGTATTTTTTACAAGTCAACAATCTATCTACAGGAGAAAGCAATACGTATAAAATAATTTTTGAATAGATTTTTTCTTTACCACGAGTACACTGGGCGGATTTCTATCCGCCCTTTTTT
>JACMLY010000120.1 GCA_014379345.1 Chitinophagaceae bacterium | reverse complement strand
TGTTTTTTGATTGGTATATTTTTCGGTATTGCTACTAAAAATGAATTTCTTCCCCCTGCTTTTCGCTTGTTGCTGATGACAGGATTTTGCGGTGGTTTTACAACATTTTCTGCTTTTACACTGGAAGGCATGCAACTGTTGAACGAGCAAAGGTTTTTAATATTTACCTTGTACATTGCATTCAGTGTAGTATTTGGATTGATTGCTACATTTACCGGTGTATGGCTTACACAATAATTTAACCAAACTGACTTCAAATGATTACAACCTCGCATCCATGGCATGGAGTTCCTGTCGGGAATCTGGCGCCAAGAATTGTAAATGCCATTATTGAAATTCCACAGGGATCCAGGGCCAAGTATGAAATTGATAAAGAAAGCGGGCTGTTACGATTGGATCGCATTATTTATTCTTCATTTTACTATCCCTGCAATTATGGTTTTATACCCCAAACCTATGGAGGTGATAAAGACCCTCTGGATATATTGGTAATCACTACCCAACCCATACAGGCTTTGTGTTTGATGGATGCAAAAGTAGTTGGAGTAATGCAGATGATTGATGGAGGAGATGCAGATGATAAAATCATTTCTGTAGCCGCACATGATCCGGGCGTAAATCACTACAACAATATTGAAGAGTTACCCAAACATTTTTTTGATGAACTACGTCATTTTTTTGAAGAGTACAAAAAACTCGAAAACAAAACCGTGGTAGTGGAGGAATTTGGCGATAAATCAACTGCATTAAAAGTGATTCAGGATGCCATAGATTTTTATAAGGAAACCTTCAGAAATTAATATGAATACAAAGCAGATGCCGATACAAGAAATTATTATAATACTGATTGTTGGTTTGATGGCCGGTGTATTGAGTGGATTGGTTGGAGTTGGCGGGGGGATCATTTTGGTTCCGGCCCTGGTATATTTTCTGCACTACACGCAACATCAGGCTCAGGGCACATCATTGGGTGTACTCACCTTCCCCGTAGTGATACTGGCATTTCTGACTTACTACCAGGAATGCAAAAAAATGAATGCGCCGCTTGATTTCAGGGTGATCGCCATGCTTGCTGCCGGCTTTATCATTGGCGGCTATTTTGGCAGTCACCTGGCGGTTAAAATCGACAAAGACGTTCTTAAAAAAATCTTCGCGATCATTTTATTTTATACTGCTTTTAAAATGCTTGATTGGGATACCCTTTTTATGAAATGGATTAAAAATATCTTTTAATAAGCCTTAACCGGTGGGTGCGTTCCTGCGTACCCGTATTTAATATTCCCTGGCTGTCGATTCTGTCAATACGAACTTTGCCTGATGAATGTATGATCTCATGCTCATTGAGTAAAATTCCCACATGGGTTATTCTCCCTTCGTCATTATCAAAAAAAGCAAGATCTCCACATTTAACTTCCTGCAAAAATCCAATTCCTTCACCCTGCGTGGCCTGTTGGTAGGCATCTCTTAACAATGGAACATCAAGGCATTTGTATATTACCTGTGAAAAGCCACTGCAATCAATTCCAAAAACACTTCTTCCTCCCCACAAATAAGGAGTGTTCAGAAAACGATGAGTGAGGCGGATGACTGTTTTTTCATTTCGTTGTGTGATAACCGGATCAATATGATTTCCCTTAAAACTCCAGCTATATTTCCCCCATTCCGCCTGCCCATTTTTCAATCCCCGCAGATCGCTGCCCAACGGAATAAACATGGGCTGACTATGAAAAACAATCTCATTGGCCCAGTCTGATGCGAGATGCCATTTCTCCATTGCAACCGATTCCGGAATTTCTGTAACATGAGATTGGGTGATCCAGCCTTCATAATAATCATACAGGCAACGAATGCGTATCCAATTCTCATCGCCTTTCTCCACCACTTCAACAACTTCTCCAAATAAAAGTTGGGTGCTCATTTCACTTTTATGCCTGGATTCAGTTCTCACCGGGCTAACAGGCACACAACATACTGCAGTAATCATAAAAAAATTATTCAATTATGCAACAAATCAAACCAAAAATAACAATACGCAAAGGTTTTATGAAAATTATTGAGGCCGGCATCTTAGTGAAAGAAAAATGGTAATTTCCAATCAGTGAACCAGGACCGCCACTCACATATAAGCGACCAACAACTTCTGGGTTATTTCAGAGCTGATAAGAATAACAACTGGTTGGGTATTTTGCTGCAACGATATACCTTATTACTGTTTGGTGTTTGCATGAAATACCTGAAGAACGAAGAAGAGGCAAAGGATGCAGTTCAGCAGATTTTTTTAAAAGCCATCACCGAACTACATAAATATGAGGTAGAATATTTTAAATCCTGGCTATACATGGTGGCAAAAAATTATTGCCTCATGAAACTAAGGGATAAACCGGGACGTGTGGTTGATATCAAAGAGCAAATGATTATTACAAATGATGAGGACAGCAATATCCAGATCCATATCCAAAAAGATAAAGAATTGGAATTAGTGACCAGCAGCCTGCAGGAACTGAACCTGGAACAGAAACAGTGTGTAACTTTGTTCTACCTTGAAAAAAAGACTTACCAGGATATTGCTGAGGAAACCGGCTATTCGCTAATGCAGGTAAAAAGTTATATTCAGAACGGCAAACGAAATTTAAAAATATTACTTGAGAAAAAAATGAGTGGACAGGCATAAAAAAATCAACGGATATCTGATAGGAAAATTACAGATATCAAAAATTCAAAACACAGCGCATCTTGTAATGTCAGGTGATTTACTAAACATATTATCGAATAGCAATAAAGACATCGACAATCAAAAGCTGATGGACTATATCAGCGGCAAACTGACGGGAAAGGATAAGTATGAAGTGGAGCAATGGATGATCGATAGTAATTTTGAAAGTGAGGCACTCGAAGGGCTGCAGGCCGTTAAGGATAAGAAAGACCTGGAGGCGTATGTTGATCAATTGAACAAAGAGCTGAATAAATATCTTCAACAAAAAAAACAACGGCGTGATCGCAGAAAGATAAAAGAAATTCCGTGGGCCTACCTGGCTATCGTGCTTGTATTAGTGTTGGCAGTGATCGCCTATTTTGTGATTCAAAAAATTCCTAAGTAATCAGTAAACTGTCTTATTGGGTTTTTGAGCCCATTCTTCAAATACTTTTAATGCATCAGGAATTTCGAGTCGGATCGTTTGAATAGCCCGTTCCCGGATGGGTACGTTTAATTCATCATAAATGAATGAATCATCAAAACCAATTGCTGTTGCGTCTTTACGGGTATTGGCAAAATACATTACCGAAGGGCGGGCCCAGTATATTGCACCCAGGCACATGGGGCATGGTTCACATGAAGTGTACAACTCACAATCTGTCAATTGAAAATGGTTTAATGATTTGCAGGCATCACGTATGGCCACAATTTCGGCATGCGCTGTAGGATCATTGTAAGTAGTAACGCAGTTGCATCCCTTCCCGACAATAACATCATTTTTTACGATGATGCATCCAAATGGTCCTCCCTGACCTTCATGCATTCCCTGCCTTGAAAGATCAATGGCTGCCTGCATAAACTTCATTTCACGTGGTGACATTAAAAATTATTTTCTTCAAATGTACAAAACGTTGACCGTTGAGCGTCGACCGTCGAACCGTTCAGTCACGACCTTATTTTAATAAACCTAATTCAGTAAATTTTTTCAATGCTCCTTCAAGGTCAACATTCAACGGTCGTCGGTCGACGGTTCGACGATTGACGATCTCTCAATTGTTGAATTTTATCACCTCAAAATCCGAACCTTTCAATTTTCCCAGCTCACGCAATTCATCATTGTTCCATCTGTCATCAGGCGCCCCGGTAATAAATAAATTACTGCCAATATCGGCGAGGATCAATCCATGCTTTTTCATCGCTTTCAAAATAATCTGCACAGCAGGTGGAAAGCCGGTAATGTTATAACTGCTTTTCAAGCGAATTTTTGCACCGAATGGCAAAGAATACTGACCGCCGGTACTGTTAACCTTATGCCTTGCAGGAGCGATATAGCCAGGTTTTACATTGGCCTTTGAAAGCGTAAACCTGATAGGATGATCAATTTCTCCTTTTACAATTTCTTCATAACGTACAAGACCCGCAAAGATTGATAATCCTGCTGCATCTGCGGAAGTCCAGGTTTCGGGACGCAGGTTGTTTGAACTAAGATCGAAAACAGCCCCTGAAGAAGCCTCCCAATGATCTCCATGAACACTGGCATTGTATAATTCATATAATTTTTTATTTTGTTTGTCAACGGCAATCACGTGCGCATCGCCCTGGCCATTTCCTTCAATGGGTGCGTCAACGGGTATCGGGTATGGGCCGGCATCACTTTCGCTTCCATAATTGCCATCATAGCCGTTAGCACGAAATACGACCGGATATTTTTGCTGGTCGCCGCAAACCACCACATAGGGAATACCAATAGGCGCCCCATTCCACAAACCGCTTCCAAAATCGGCTTTTATCGAGTAAGATGATAAACTGGCAATGATCTGTGAATTAAAAGGATCAACCGGTAGTTGAGAGACATCCTGGTTCCATGAATTATCCGCCGGGAATATTTGCAGGTTTTCTGCTTCTGATTTACTTGTCGTACAATTACCAACTGGAACCGTGGGAGTTTTACGATCATTTTCTGTCTCCGTATCGGAAGGTTTTTTACATTGTATAAAAACAATGAATAAAAAACAGTACATACACAGCGCAGCCGGAAATTTTCCGGCAGGAAGAATGGATTTCATAAGGGTAGATTTTAAACTTCAGATTAAGAACAAGAATTAAGCCATTCATTGCATTCTGACTACTAAAGGTTGATTATAAACGGTTAGTCGTTATCATCCCTTTGCCTGTCAGCCTGAGGTACAAAGGCTGACAGGGAATAGGGAAATGACAAAATGCTTTATTTATTCAGGACAAGAGGAAGATTGTATTCTTAAGGTATCAAGGGAAGTAAGAAATAATTTACTGAGCTCCTATTGACTCCAAATACTGTAACACTTCCTTAGCCCCATCACCGCCTTTTTTAGCATGGTGAAGGAGCTGCAAACCATGAGGACCTTTTGAAGTTTTTAAGTTGGGGAAGGCAGTAAGAATTGATTTTACAATTTCAATTTTACCCAGCATCGCCGCGCAGAATATATTCATCCTTGCGCCATTATCGAGCAGGAATTGGGCAATTTCTTTATTACCAACATGGCCTGCAGCTTCCAGACCGGCTTCAAAATCACCACCACCCAAATCCCACGAACAATTAAGCAGTCCGGGCTGCTGCCAAAACAATTCTTTAACACGATTGAGGTCGCTATGCGATTTGAGAACAAACTCTTTCACCAACTCCTTATCAATAGGAGCCGGTCTTTGTTTTTCCTGGGCGGTAGCGGATTTACCCATGAATAAACCCGCCGATCCTAATAAGGATAATGACAGAAATTTTTTGCGTGGAATGATCATACTCATACTGGTAGATTTGATCTACCTAAAATAATGTAAATATGATTTCGGCTGAGCGAATGTGGATGAATGGTAATGCTCTTTTCATCAATCATTATTTACCACATAATCATAGGTACAAAGCCACCATACAACATATATTAACCGCTATGCTACCTGATTTCTGTGTACGTATGATCCTTATATAGCAAATCTTTTTTGAAGCGAAACGCTTTTCGCCAATGCAACGAAGAAGCCTCGTAACCTTGTACGGCCAAACAAACTCCAGAGCGTTTATTGATACTGTATGTAAATTGGCTGAGGCTTTAAGTTTAATACTTCTTCAGGGGTCATAATATGACTCTTAGCTTCCTTCAGATCATTTTTATAAAATATTTTAAAGCCTGTGAACTCAACGGGTTCTTTATAGACGAATTGCTTGTATGTATTGATCTTCCGGGCCTGGTGACCCCATCCATCCATATCCATCACGATCTGTACTTCAGGACGTAATTTGATCTGCTTGTAATTAGTTACCATGGCCTGTGTAAACCGGTGAACAACCAAAATTTTTGGAGGCAGGTTATTTTCGCTTACAAGCTTCGCCAGGTATTCGGTTGCATAGTTAATGTCTGCAGCGTCAAAGCTGCCTACCACTTTGCCTGGCGCCTGGCCTCCTTTCATGGAAAATTCAGGATCGATACCAAAATGGACATGTGGCATCTTCAGGTATTTTTCGAACTCGGGCAATTCTTTTTGAAGGGTGCTTAATCCAACCTGGATATCCAGAAATACCAATGCATCGATCTCTTTGGCCATGCTTAGAACTGAGTCAATCTGGTGGAATGGCATACGCAGGCGGTAAGTGTTTCCCTTTCCCGGACTTTGCTGTGCGGTGATAGCGATATAGTGTAATGCAGGAATTACCTCAATGGTAGTATCCGCGGCCTGCCATTTCTTTACCTCACCCTGTAATTTTTCAAGCATTTGTTTTCGCGGCAGTTCACCCAAAATACCCATTTGCTTTGAATAAAGATTACCATAAAAAGCAATTATCCTTTTAAATGGAAGGACAGCACCAGCTACGGGATAACTGGATTTTACAGGCCATTTTCCTGAAGAATCGCCATTGGTAATATGTAGAAGTCTTTGATTAAATAAAACTGTATCAAGGGCCACCGACACAGATGGCCGGCCGGCTTTATTATCCGGATCGAGAATGGTATCCTTATTCTCCTTTAAGGAATTAGAGGTCTCAGCAGCATTTTTAAACACAAAGGCATACAAACAAATGGATACGGCGATCAATCCGGCAATCCAGAAAATAACGGGGCGCTTCATAGTAAGTTTTTATGTAAGAAATAGACCAGATGCATATAATCGACTAAAAACGTGCCACCTGCGAAAATATTTCAGAATAAGTGTAAGTTTTTAGAAATGCTGATATTTATGTGGCAGGTGAAAAAAATTAATTGGTGCTGACCTGAGGTATGGCGTAACTTTATTTCCACGGAATTTATTTTCTCATGCTCTTTAAATCTAGTCTTATGGGTACTCTTCAACAAATACATCATTGGAGTTTAACCCATCACCCACGCTGGCTGGTGGTGTTAAGAGTGGCGCTCGGCCTCTGCCTTTTTATTAAAGGTTTTTCATTTATGGCCAATGCCACGATCCTCGAACGCTTTATAGAATACAATCCTATTTTTTCGAAGGCATGGTGGCTGCCTATTGCAATCACCTGGGCTCATTTGTTAGGAGGCGTGCTGATCATTGTCGGACTTCTTACAAGATATGCAGTGCTACTACAGCTGCCGATTTTGCTCGCGGCCGTTATTTTTTTAAGTAAGAACAGCGTGCTTGGTTCGGTAACAGAGTTGGCTTTTACAATCCTTATATTATTGTTACTGTTCTTTTTTTTAGTGGAAGGCGGTGGACCGCTTTCTTTTGACAATTATTTCAGGAGAATTCCAAAAGAGTAACGACAGCGCGAATTTCCGCGAATATCTGTTCCGTGAACGCTTACGACCTCTTAGTGACTAATTCATCTTACCCGCGGCCTCCATTCGCGTTAATTCGCGCCCGGATTAGCGAAAATTCGTGTGTAAAAAATTGGCACGATAATTCCTTATATATTGATGGATCTTTTTTCATGGGGTGTTTCACAACTTTAAGCTGAGAAATACCCATCATACCTGAACTGTTAATTAGGAACAGGTATAGAAAAACGGATATCAAGCCTCCTTCGGGAGGCTTTTTTGTTTGCTTTCATTGAAGATCTAAAAAAGATTTTCAGTTTGTAAAACCATTGTTTGGACTCTATGCGATCCTGTCCACTGAAGGAATTTTCTTTTCGCGTTTTAATACAAGGTATGAGACGATCGCACTTCCCAGCATTAAAATTGCTCCTAATAAAAAAGGAGCCCCTGAAAAATGAACCGGAGTATTGGGTTGGGTAAAATAGGCAAACAGGTTGGTCATTACCAAGGGGCCAATAATCGTGGTGAGGCTGATCAGGCTGGTCAATGCACCTTGTAACTCCCCCTGCTCATTTGCGGGAACATGGTTTGAAATAGTCGCTTGCAAAGCAGGACCTGCGATACCACCCAGGCAGTAAGGAACAAGGAAAGCAAACATCATCCATGTTTGTGATGCGAATGCGAATAAAAATAATCCGACAGCATACAAAGTAAGACCAATATAAATGCTGCGTTCGTTCCCCAGGATCGGATTAACGATCCTGATCAATCCACCTTGTACAGCTGCCACAAGTACTCCCACAACTGCCAATGAAATTCCGATCATCCCTTCTGACCAGTGAAAACGCTCAATGGTAAAAAATGACCAGGTACTTTGCACCGAGTGTGCCGCTATATAAACAAGTATTAGAGAAATCACCAAACCCCAAATACCGGGAAATTTATTGAGGTGTTTGAGAGAGCCGAACGGGTTCGCACGGATCCATTCAAATTTGCGGCGGTTTTCTTTGGGTAAAGACTCAGGTAAAACAAAATAACCGTACAGCGTATTTAGTAATGTTAGCCCGGCCGCTACAAGGAAAGGAACTCTTGACCCAAATGATGCCAGCAGCCCTCCTATTGCAGGACCGATAATAAATCCCAATCCGAATGCGGCTCCTATCAGCCCGAAATTTTTTGCCCTGTCTTCTTTTGTGCTGATGTCAGCAATATATGCTGTTGCTGTTGTAATACTTGCTCCTGTGATGCCGGCTATTACCCGGCCTACAAATAGCCATCCCAATGTAGGGGCAAAAGACAGAAACAAATAATCAATCCCGAATCCAAACAGGGAAAATAGCAAAACGGGGCGTCGGCCATACTGGTCACTCAAATTACCCATGACGGGCGCAAATAAAAATTGCATAATTGCATATGCAACAGTGAGCCAACCGCCGTACCGTCCTATCGTGCTAATATTAGCATGTGTAAGTTCTCCAATCAGTTTTGGAAAAACGGGAATGATCAATCCCCAACCGGTAATATCGATAAGAAGTGTAATAAAGATAAATCCCAAAGCGGCCTTGCGATTTGATGCCATATGTAATGCTTAAAAAAACAAGGCGCAAAGTTGGTGTTTTTTTCTGAGGAGGGATTTAATGTTGAAAAACTATTATTGTGATTTGCGTTTTCTTATCTGCAGCAGGGGTTTGATTACGGTAGGCAGGAATGAAAAATATTAAGGCCTGTACCTATCAATGACAAAGGATTGAATAATGAGGTCTGCGAATCCATCTTTTGCATTATTCGCCAAAAATGCAAAATTGAATTTGGCTACATCTTTTAAATCCAATGGTTGCAAACCTCCCTTAAAAGAAGAAAAATAGATCGTACTGCTGGTAAATTCTTCCGACGGTGGCAACAGTACATGATTATGGGTGCCTCCATGAACCCCGGTTTGCCGCAATTGCAATATCACCGTTTGATTGGCTTTGTATTTGATTTTTATAAACCGGCTTCCACTAAGGTCAACGCGATGGGCTTCCGCGTTGGGAGCCGATGAAGCGCTGATAGGAGTTGATAGTTCCCCATAACTATTTACCCTGAACCTTGCATGTGCTACAGTATTTCCACCCTGCATCGTGAGTCCATTTTTCCCGGATCTGGGTATGAGCTGAACAGTGGCAGAATCACGCCCAGTAAGCCAGATGGTATAACCATTGATCGATAGTGAATGGCTTCCCGTAGATTGGGGGTGAGCCATTATGTTTATCAGGCATTGAGCAATAAAAAAAAATCGAATCTTATTCCGGTTCATCGTTTAGGTTTAATCAATTGCATTTGAAATGATCACTCGCACCTTACTCATTATTCTCTGAGCATACTTTCATTCACACCACCATCATCATTCAGGAACATATTGCTTTAAAAATTGAATTTCCCTAAAAAACACGATCTTACAAACCATTTCAAAATTTTAATTTTATCGCCCGCATGCAGCATATAATAAAAGACGAAGCTCCTAAGATCTAGAAATAACCGCCATGAAGTTCGAAGCTATTACTATAAAAGATATAGCCAGGGCGCTGGGTTTGTCTACCTCAACGGTGTCAAGAGCATTGCGTGACAGTTATCAGATAAGTCCCGAAACCAAAAAGCTGGTTTTGGAATATGCAAAAAAGATCAATTACAGCCCCAACCCCATTGCATTAAGTTTAAAGGAAAAAAGAAGCCGCTCTATTGGTGTTATTGTGTGTGAAATAGCGAATAGTTTTTTTTCGCAGGCCATCAATGGTATCGAATCTATTGCTTATGACCGGGGTTACAATGTTATTATCACTCAGAGTCATGAATCTTATGAGCGGGAGGTAAACGACCTCCAATTTCTGGCTTCGCGCTCAATTGACGGCCTACTTATTTCTGTTTCATCTGAAACAAAAAATTTTGATCATTTAATGGACCTTCAGCATAAAGGCCTGCCTATTGTATTTTTCGACCGGATATTCGACGATATAGAAACGCACAAGGTAATGGTCAATAACTTTAAAGGCTCTTTTGATGCAACATCCCACCTGATCAAAAATGGTTACCGCCATATTGCCCACCTGGCGAATTCCGATAGCTTGTCTATTACCAGGGAAAGAGCAGCCGGGTATTGTGAAGCACTAAAGCATCATGGAATAGAGGTTGATGAATCGTATATTAAATATTGTGCTCATGGCGGAATGCTTTACCAGGAAGTTGAAGAAGCGCTTAATCTGATCATGAAGCATGAAAGATTACCCCAGGCCGTTTTTGCAGCAGGTGATAAATTAACCACCGGCTTCCTGAGATATTTTAAAGCTAAGGGTATCAAGGTGCCGGAACAAATTGCATTGGCAGGATTTTCGAACCTGGATCTCACCGATCTTCTGAACCCTTCGCTGACAGTAGTGCGCCAACCTGCGTTTGAAATGGGCAAAGCTGCCACAAACCTTCTTTTAAGCCAGGTTGAAAGTAAAAGACCCGTTAATACATTTCAAAAAATTGTGCTGGAGCCAGAATTGTTGATCAGGGATTCTTCAAGACCCCCCCATGTCACCCCCCTCGTTCCCCTAAAGGGGGGAACAAAAGTTAAGTCATCACTTTAGGGGTTACAATGCCCGATCCAGATGAACATATCCTCCGTCTACATGAATGAGCTGGCCTGTTGTATGACTTGATTTTTCAGACAACAAAAACGCCACGGTATTGGCAATTTCTTCGGGTTCGGTCATCCGGTTTTCAAGCGGGATCTTAGAAACTATTTCTTTTAATTTTTCTTCGGGATTCGGCAAAGTTTTTATCCAGCTGGCATACAATGGAGTCCATGATTCTGCTACTACCACTGCATTTACCCTGATCCCGTATTTCAGTAATTCAACTGCCCATTCGCGGGTAAGCGCATTGCGACCACCGTTTGCTGCGGCGTATGCTGATGTACCTCCCTGGCCGGTTTCCGCGGTTTTTGAAGTAATGTTCACAATGGCGCCTTTTGATTTTATCAACTCGGGTAAAGCATAATGAGCTATCAAATAATAATGAACCAGGTTTTTATGCAGCGAACCCATAAATTTTTCATACGAACCATGTTCAAGGTTCACACCATCGTTGACGCCTGCATTATTCACTACCCCGTAGATATGCCCGGTCCGTTTTAGTATCTCTGCCACTGCTCTTTCACATTCTTCGGGTTGCGTTAATTCGGCTTCAACCTGAAAAGCCTTGCCGCCTGCGGCTTCTATGTTTTGAATTGTTTTAAGATTGTCATCTTTCTTTCGTCCTACGATAAATGGAATCGCTCCTTCATTTGCAAGTACTACGGCGATGGCCTCTCCAATCCCTTTTGCACCACCAGTAACGATTATCACTTTATCTTTTAAAAGTAAATCCATAATGTGAAGATTATTAAGACCTGGAATATGCGCATGCTGTTTGTTTACTGCTTCCCAATCCATCAATACCCAATTCTATTATATCGCCGGCCTTGATATAAACCGGTTGGGGTTTTTGACCTAGCCCTACACCGGCCGGAGTGCCCGTCGAAATGATATCGCCCGGTAATAAACTCATGAATTGGCTAAGATATGACACCAGAAAAGGTATTTTAAAAACGAGGTTTTTTGTATTCCCATCCTGCATGATGCGTCCATTTACGGTCAACCATAAGCGCAGATTATCCAGGTCTTTTATTTCATCCGCAGTCGCCATCCAGGGACCCAACGGGGCAAAACTGTCACAGCTTTTACCTTTTACCCACTGGCCGCCTCTTTCCAGCTGAAATGCACGCTCACTATAATCATTGTGCAGGCAGTATCCGGCCACATAATCGAGCGCCTCGCTTTCTTCCACATAAGAAGCTTTTTTTGCGATAACGACCGCAAGTTCCACCTCCCAGTCTGTTTTCGTACTGTTTTTAGGAATGATCAGATCGTCATTAGGGCCTGTAAGAGATGAGGTAGCTTTAAAAAATACCACGGGTTCTTTTGGCAGATCCATATTGCTTTCGGTGGCATGGTCGGCGTAATTAAGTCCGATGCAGATTATTTTGGATGGACGTGCTACCGGTGTGGCCCATCTTACATCAGCTGAAACTTCGGCAGCACCGGTAGGCTGTTGCTGAACCATTTTTTCCAGTTCATGCAGGCCGTTTGCTGCAAAAAATTGTTCGTCATAATCTTTTATCCGGGATGAAAGATCATAACGTTTTCCATTTAGGTAGATTCCTGGCCTCTCATTGTCCGGCTCTCCAAATCTGATCAGCTTCATGTAAATTGATTTTAGCTATGTATTTAATTTGATAGATCCTCCATCTATAGGATAATCACAGCCGGTGATAAAAGATGCTTCATCGCTGCAGAGGTACAAGGCGAGATAAGCAATTTCTTCAGGTTTGGCCATTCGGCCTATCGGTTGTGCATGAGACAGTTTCTCAAACATCTCCACTTCTTTTCCCGGATAATTTTTTTTAATAAACCCGTCTACGAAAGGCGTATGCACCCTGGCAGGTGAAATAGAGTTGCAACGGATATTGTCATTCATATAATCCCTGGCTACTGATAACGTCATGGCCATTACAGCGCCTTTTGCCGTGGTGTATGCAAACCTCTCTGTAAGCCCGATATGCCCTGCGATCGAACCCATATTAAGAATAATTCCGGCCCCTGCTTTTTTAAATACGGGGATTGAAGCATAGGTACAATTGTAAACACCTTTCACATTTACATTCATTACGCGGTCAAAATCTTCTTCTGAGGTATTATCGACTTTTCCGACATGAGCAATACCGGCATTGTTAACCAGTATATCCATCGTACCTATGGTCTCAAAGAGATTCATGATCTCTTTCTGATTGGCAACATTACAAATATGGACTATTGCGTTGCCTCCCTCGGAGATAATTTGTGTTTCCGTATTTTTTGCATTGGCATCATCCAATTCAAGAATATGCACGTGTGCACCTTGTTTTGCAAACAATATTGAAATAGCACGACCTATTCCACTTCCACCACCGGTGATCACTGCAATTTTCTGATCTAATCGAAACATGATCTGTTAAACATTTTTGATTTTATAGCCTTTTATCCCAAAATAGAGAACAACAAAAAAGCAAAGAAGGGGAACAATATACGCGGTCTGCATGCTGCCCGTTTTATCAGATATATAACCCATCGCCAAAGGCAAAATAGCACCTCCAACAATGGACATTACTAAAAAGGAAGACGCGATTTTTGTTTCTTCACCAAGTCCTTTAATGCCCAGGGCAAAAATCGTTGGAAACATGATAGACATAAAAAAAGGAACAGCAATTACTGCATAACCTGCCATATTACCTTTCGTTATTAATGAAACAGTAAGTAAAATGATACAGACAACTGCATATATGGAAAGAAGCCGGGCAGGTTTGATATACTTCATTAAAAACGTTCCTGAAAATCGCCCAAGCATAAATCCAACCATTGCAATAGAGCCCCACCAAAGAGCTGCTTGTTTCTCAGGCATATTCATCACAAATTTTGAGAACCGAATGAAAAAACTTCCAACACAAACCTGAGCACCTACGTAAAAAAATTGAGCAATGACCGCCCAGGTAACATGGCTATACCGGAATATCTTAATGGAAAATGATTTTTTTTCATCTGTTGTATCGTCTTCCTTTATTTCCGGAATTTTCGTAATAAAAAACAGGATGGCAACCAGTAATACTACAGCTGCTATAATAAGATAGGGGATCTTAACGGCACCAGCCTCGAAGTTCAGGTAATCATTCAATTGTTGAGGCGACATCTGTTTTAACTGATCAGGTGTATATTCTATCCCTGATAAGATGAATTGCCCACCTATAATAGGCGCCAGAAAAGCGCCTACTCCATTAAATGATTGTGCGAAATTTAATCGCTGTTCTGAAGTTTCCTTAGCTCCCAGTTTTGTGATATAGGGATTTGCAACGGTTTCAAGAAAAGTAGCTCCACTTGCAATAATGAATAATGCTCCTAAAAAAAACAGGTAACTGCGGCTTGAAGCGGCGGGCACAAATAATAAAGTGCCAATTCCGTATAGTAATAAACCCAAAAGAATTCCTTTCTTATACCCATACTTATGCATGAACCATCCGGCCGGCAAAGCCATCAGAAAATATCCAAGATATACAGCCGAATCGATTAATGCAGATTGTGTATCGCTTAACTGGCATGCCTTTTTTAAATGAGGAATCAGGATCGGATTCAGATTATGCAAAAATGCCCACAAGAAAAATAATGAGGTTACAAGAATAAAAGGTAACAGATAATTGCTGGAAGCTTGTTGCGAGACCGCCTTCAGGTTCGATTGCGATACAGCCATGATGGAATGATTATCGGTTGAAAATATTTTGCTGAATTAAAGATTTACAGGCTTCAGTCGGGGAACAAGAAAATGCATGATCATCCAGGCTAAAAGATATGAAAGCCCGCAAAATACAAACACGATAAGATAACCAGTTTGAATATGTCCAAGCGCTTTGTAATGATCGAATAAAGAACCGGCAGACTTGGAAACCATGATACCTCCCAAACCGCCTGCCATTCCACCAATGCCTGTAACAGATGCAACGGAGTATTTTGGAAACATATCAGATACTGTTGTAAATATATTTGCACTCCAGCCCTGGTGTGCAGCAGCGGCAAAACCGATGATAGAAACAGCAAGCCACATACTATAATCACCGAATAATTGGGCAGTAATTACAGGAAGTGCACAAAACGCATAAATCAGCATGGCAGTTTTCCTGGCCTTAAAAACAGGCCATCCTTTTTTAATAAAATACATGGGGAGCCAGCCGCCTAAAATACTTCCAAATGCAGCGATGGTATAAACTAAGGCGACAGGTATTACAATTTCCTTTTTTTCTAAACCATATTCAGCTTTCAGAAATTTTGGAAGCCAGAATAAATAAAACCACCAGATACCATCGGTTAAAAACTTTCCAATAACAAACGCCCAGGTTTGATTGAAAGCCAATAGTCTTGACCAGGGGGCGCGTTTTTCTGTACCATCCGGATTAGACGCTACTACCGGCTCATCGGCATCACTATGTATATAATCAAATTCCTCTTTCTTAAGTCGCTTTTGTTTTTTAGGTATTTCATACAGCCAAAACCAGAAAATCAGCCATAGCAATCCAATAGCGCCCGTAATGAAAAAAGTTGCCCTCCATCCCCACGCCTCCGCAATAAAAGGCACTGATAGCGGGGCAATGATAGCTCCTATATTCGTTCCGGAATTAAAAATTCCGGTTGCCAGAGCTCTTTCGCGTTTAGGAAACCATTCTGCCGTTGCCTTGATAGCTGCAGGAAAGTTTCCGGATTCTGTTATACCCAGTGCTGCCCTCGCAACGAAGAAACCTGTCGTGCTTCTGATCAAAGCATGACCCATTGCAGCAACGCTCCATAATATTAGAGACAAGGCATATCCGATCTTTGTTCCCAATTTATCAATCAATCGTCCAGCTCCAATCATTCCAAATGCATATGCAAGCTGAAATGCCACGGTGATATTTGCATAATCTGTTTCAGTCCATTTAAATTCCGGGACGAGATAATCTTCGACCACCAAAGAAATTACCTGCCTATCCAGATAGTTGATCGTAGTAGCAAAAAAAACGAGGCCGCATATCGTCCAGCGGTATTTTCCTATGGCATTTTGTTGCATTCGTTATCGTTATGGGTTTTAAGAATCTTTTCAATTATGGCCTGACAGACTTAATGATGCTGATAGCTTCTTTGGTAAGCGCTTCTATTTTTGCATAATCCTGTTGCTCTAATAATTGTTTGCTGATCAGTTTACTACCCATTCCTACAGCACAGACGCCGGCCTTAAACCATCCGGCAATGTTTTCCTTATCTAAATCTACACCACCTGTTGGCATAAACAACAAATTGGGAAAAAGTTCTTTGATAGCGCTTAAGAAAGAAGGACCCAAAATATTTCCGGGAAATAGTTTTATCATTTTTGCGCCCAAATACTCCGCCCGCATGATCTCAGTGGGCGTCATACAACCAGGCACCCATAACATATTATTTTTGTCTGCAACCTCTGCTACTTCTTCCACAAGCCCCGGACTGATAATGTAATCTGCTCCGGCATTGATGAATGCCTGGGCAGATGAACTTTCTTTGATCGTTCCAACACCCAGGTACATGCCCTTCAATTCGGCATCACATACCTTGCGCATTTCTTTGAAGTTTTTTAAAGCCGCCTCGCCCCGGTTGGTATATTCTACTGTTCTTATTCCGGAATTGTATAACGCTTTTAGAACCTGTATACTAACTTCTGCATCCTTATAAAAATACAATGGCAGTATACCCTGTTGAGGAATTAATTGCAGTAGTTCTGATTTCTTATCCATAATGTTTTATGATTGGCACGCAATTATACAATAATGTAGCAATATAAAACTAACGAGGGTGAAAGATACAAACCATAACGATGTTACCAATTGAATCAACAAGGCATACATGTTTTTCTACGCAAACGTTATCGGTATTTTTTTGTACAAATTACCCTGTCTATGGGGTTGTGTTATAAATTTAATGATATTTGAAAGATTAATAATTAACGTATTGCGAAGTTGAATTTAATAACGGCCTATGTTCATTCTATGTTTCTATGATGCTATGTGGTAATTGACTGTACCGGTACAGTCTTCAAAACTGTGCAAGAGTTTTTTTACCACATAGGATCATAGAAACATAGGAAGAACTAGAACAGGTTGATAGATTCCATACTCAACTGAAACTTTTATTTTAAATCACAGAACCAACCATGTCGAAAAAAGTAATAACGCTGGGAGAAATCATGATGCGTTTATCAACTCCCGATTTCCTGAGATTTGTACAATCTGATCGTTTTGATGTTACCTATGGAGGAGGCGAAGCCAATGTTGCCGCAGCTCTCTGCAATTATGGGTTGAATGGAACTTTTGTAACGAAAGTACCCGATAACGCATTGGGACAAGCTGCTATCAATCATTTGAGACGTTACGGGGTAAACACACAATTTATAGCAAGGGGCGGACAAAGACTTGGCATTTATTTTCTTGAAACAGGCGCCTCC
This sequence comes from Chitinophagaceae bacterium, assembly GCA_014379345.1. GTDB lineage: Bacteria > Bacteroidota > Bacteroidia > Chitinophagales > Chitinophagaceae > Flavitalea. The sequence goes on along the minus strand of JACMLY010000120.1, from coordinate 58,530 downwards.
ATGCGGGCTTCACAGGTTATATATGATCGGTCAGGTGCTTCCATTGCTGATGTAGATATTTCGGAGTTCGATTTTGATAAAATACTCGAAGGTGCCGACTGGTTCCATACTACAGGCATTACACCGGCGTTGAGTGATAAATCAGCCACACTTACAGAAGCTGCATTGAAGGCTGCAAAAGCAAAAGGCATTACCACCAGTATCGATCTCAACTACCGGAAAAAATTATGGAGCAAGGAAAAAGCCCGTGAAGTAATGACAAGGCTGTGCCGGTATGTGGATGTATGCATCGGGAATGAAGAAGATGCCGATACAACGCTCGGATTCAAAAGCGCAGGTACCGATGTTACAAAAGGCGAACTGAATCTTGACGGGTACAAAGATGTATTCAAACAGATGAAAGATAAATTCAACTTCAAATATATCGCATCAACACTGCGTGAAAGCCATAGTGCATCAGACAATGGATGGAGTGCCCTGGTTTATGACGGCAATGAATTCTATCATACCAGGCAGTATGAAGTAAGAATTGTGGATCGCGTAGGAAGCGGCGATTCTTTCGCCAGCGGATTTATTTACGGACTGGTAACCGGAATGGCGATGAAGGATGCAGCAGAATTCGGCGTTGCAGCTTCTGCAATAAAACATACAATTCCCGGTGACCTGAACCATGCCACACTTTCTGATGTAAAAGACCTGATGAAAGGAGATGGATCGGGACGGGTTCAACGATGATTTTTTTTGATTTAAAGTGTAAGGTTTAAAGTTTAAAGTTACTTTAGATGCAGCTTTTAATTATACAAATACACATCAGATGTAACCTTAAGCCTTAAACCTTAAACCCATTCAATGATAATAGATACAATAAAGAATGCTGAAAAATATTATTGCGTTCATCCTCTTTTTGCAAAGGCGTTTGAATATATCCGGTCAGTAGATCTTTCAACACTGGAAGATGGCAAGTATGAGATTGATGGAAACAACCTGAGGGCTATCGTTACAAATAAGATAGGCATGACTGCTGCTGAATCGTCTGCTAAATTCGAATGCCACGATCAACACATCGATATACAGCTTTGTATGAAAGGAGTTGAGAAATTAGGCTGGAAACCAAGAGAAGCATGCATTGAACAAAAGGGTGATTACAATCCTGATAAAGATGTAGCCTATTACAATGATGCACCCGACATGTATTTTGAGTTAAAAGATGGACAATTTGCTATTTTTTATCCTGAAGATGTACATGCCCCGATGATCGGTCAAGACTTGATCAAAAAAATGGTTATTAAGGTTAAGCTATAAATCTGTTATGCTTTATCCATGAATCGAGACCTTTAAGCGTTGCAACTAAAATAAATGTTCCATAATAAATGTTCAATACGCAATCTCAAATAATGTAATTTGATTTCTCATTTCATTGAAAATTGAATATTGAAAATTAAGTATTGAATATTTCATTTTAAACATTAAAGTAATCCTTCGCGTTATAATAGCAGATATTCTGTACTATTTCTCCAATCCATTTTTCATCATTGGGTAATTCACCTCTTTCCATTTCAGCGCCAAAAAGATTACAGAGTACGCGGCGGAAATATTCGTGCCTGGAATACGAGAGGAAACTTCGGGAGTCAGTGATCATGCCGATAAAGGAACTGACAAGGCCCATGTTCGATAAGGCATTCAATTGCTTTTCCATACCATCTTTCTGATCCAGGAACCACCACCCCGAACCGAACTGGATCTTGCCTTTGATAGTACCATCGTTGAAATTACCGGTCATCGTTGCAAATAATTCGTTATCCGCAGGATTTAAGTTATAAAGGATTGTTTTTGTAAGCTGGCTGGTATTATCCAGTTCGTCAAAAAAGCGACTCATTGATGCGGCCTGGGATATATCGGCAATAGAATCAAACCCTGTATCAGGCCCCAAAACCCGTAACATCCTGCTGTTGTTGTTGCGTAATGCGCCCAGGTGAAATTGTTGCACCCATCCCTTTGCATGGTACATCCGGCACAATTGTATCAGTATAAAGCCGAAGAATGCTTCGGGTTCTGAAAATGGCTTTGCGTTTTCAGAAGAGATAAAATCAGCAAATTCTTTTTCAGCAGCTGTACTCAATACAAAAGAAGAAGGCAATTGCTGAAAACCATGATCGGAAACACGGCAGCCGTTTTCATGAAAATAATCTACTCTTTTTTGTAAGGCGGTTAAAAAAGAGGGAATATCGGTAATGCGAACACCGCTGCTTTTTTCAAGGCGGCGGATATACTCAATAAAAACCGGACGATGTTGAATGACGCAGGCTTTATCCGGACGAAAGCTTGGTAATACCTTTGTTGCAAATCCTTCAACCGCCAATTGACGATGTGCAGCCAGATCATCACATGGATCATCCGTGGTTCCCACCATCTCTACCTTAAAATGCTGCAGCAAAGAGCGGGTCGAGAAATTGTCCTTTTCAAGCAGTGCGTTGCAATGATTGTAAATGGATGAAGCTGTTGACTCATTCAGGTATTCAAGAATGCCGAAAGGATTTTGCAGTTCCAGATGAGTCCAGTGAAACAAGGGATTCCTGATCGTATAAGGAACCACTTTCGCCCATTGTAAAAATTTTTCTTCATCACTTGCATCGCCCGTTATATATTTTTCATTGATGCCATGTGCACGCATCGCTCTCCATTTGTAATGATCGCCTTTAAGCCATATTTCAGTCAGGTTTTTGAATTTTTTGTTCCCGGCAATTTCATCCGGCGGAAGGTGATTGTGGTAATCTATGATCGGCAAATCCTTTGCGTACTGATAGTACAGGATCTTTGCGGTTTCATTACTCAATAAGAAATCTTCATTAATAAAAGCAGCTTCCATCACGCCGTTTTCATCAGCTTTATTTTGGGAAACATGTTTCATGATTTTTTCTTTATGGTTGCGCAATTAGTTTAATTGTTTACTTCTGACGATGCCAAGTTCCAGGCCCCGCAATTCAGCCAATCCCCTTAGCCGTCCGATACCGGAATATCCCGGATTGGTCTTCTTGTTGAGATCATCCAACATCTGGTGACCATGATCCGGTCGCATAGGAATGCTGCAGTTCCGCTTCCGCATGATCGCCACAATCTCGCTGATCACTGCATACATATCAACATCACCTTCTAGGTGATTGTCTTCATAGAAATCACCCCATTCATTTCTTTTTGTGCTTCGCAAGTGAATGAAATTAATGCGATCTCCAAATTGCTTTACGATCTCCGGCAGATCATTATCAGCCCTCACGCCGAACGAACCCGTACAGAAACATAAGCCGTTACTCAATGAAGGTACGGCCTCTATTAATGCTTCAATATCTTTTGCTGTACTTACTACTCTTGGCAGTCCTAATATACTATATGGCGGATCATCAGGATGGATAACCATCTTTACCCCGGCTTGCTCTGCTACGGGAATGATCTTTTTTAAAAAGTAGATCAAATGACCGCGTAAAGCTTCGGCATCAATTCCGTCATAAGTATCCAGGGCCATTTGAAACCGTTCCAGTGTAAAACTTTCCTCACTGCCAGGCAAACCTGCAATGATATTCCTTTGTAATTGCAACTTTTCTTCAGCGGTCATTTCTTCAAACCTTTCTTTAGCCCTGTCGATATCCTGTTGTGAATAATCATCAACGGCATTTTTCCTTCCCAATATAAAAACATCAAATGCAATAAATGCGGCTCTTTCGAATCGTAAAGCTTTTGAACCGTCTTTGACAGTATAACCAAGATCCGTTCTTGTCCAATCAAGTACCGGCATAAAATTGTATGTTATGAGACGGACGCCGCATGATGCAAGATTTTTGATGGATAATTTATAATTATCAATATACTGTTCAAAATTTCCGCGCTGGGTTTTGATTGCTTCATGAACCGGCACACTCTCTACGACGCTCCACTCCAATCCTGCTTTTTCAATCTCTTTTTTTCTTTTAATAATTTCTTCCACCGGCCATACATCCCCGTTGGCAATATGATGAAGTGCCGTCACAATACCGCTGCAACCAGCCTGCCTGATATCCTGCAAACTAACCGGGTCATTCGTGCCAAACCAGCGCATGGTTTGTTGCATACCGACGGCGGCCCCCTCCCAACCTCCCCCGGTGGGAGATGAGTTATGAGCCGTTTGCTCTATTTTATTACTCTCATTCATCGAAGATTTTTTCAGTTTCTCCCTCACCGCGAAAGGTTAGGTGGGGCCGGGACTGGCCGGGGATTACACCCCGCCAAAAATCGAAAATCCACCATCTACACAGATCATGGAACCAGTTACAAATTGAGAGGCGTCACTTAACAACCAAACCAGTGCGCCTTTTAGTTCATCTGGATGACCAAAGCGTTTGAAAGGTGTTTGCCGGATAACCATCTCGCCTCTTTCCGTGTACCCTCCTTCAGGTTTTGTAAGCAGGTTGCGATTCTGTTCGGTGAGAAAGAATCCGGGAGCCAATGCATTCATCCTGATTTTATCGCCGTACCGTTTTGATAATTCAACTGCAAACCATTGATTATAGCAATCCACAGCAGCTTTACCCATATTATAGCCCAGTACTTTGGTAATGGCTCTTTTGGAATTCATAGAAGAAATATTGACGATACTGCCATTACCTGTATCCGCAATGGCTTCTCCAAAGATTTGCGTCGGAATCACGGTCCCCCAGAGATTGATATCCATTACTCTTTTCATTCCATCGATCTTGATTTTGAAAATGCTCTCTTCGGGCTGTAGCACACCATCGGGCATATTACCCCCTGCCCCATTTACAAGACCGTCTATTTTTGCAAATCTTGCTAATGCCTTCGTTCTGGCTTCTACCAGTTGCTGTTCATTTAATACATCCGCCACAAGCGCAATCGCATTTCCACCTGCCTGATTAATAGCAGCGGCTCTTTCGTTAGCCACCGTTTCGTTGCGACCAAGGATACCCACTGAGCCGCCCGCTTCTACTATGCCATTGATAAAAGCATTTCCTAAAATGCCGGTTCCGCCGGTCACTATGATCACTTTGCCTTTTAGCGAAAACATATTATCCATGCTGGAGGTTGTTTTAAATAGATGAGTTACCAAATTACCCGCCTGCGATGCCGGCTTTGGGCTGAGATCACATTTCTAATTACCCGGTCAAACGCTTAACAGGTTTTGAGCCTGTTTTTTTTAACGCAAATCTTTTATTTGAACAGCATCCATATCGGTAAACTCCATGTTCTCCCCGGCCATTCCCCAAATAAAACTGTAATTGCTCGTACCGCTCCCGGAATGAATACTCCATGGTGGCGAAACAACCGCTTCATGATTGCCGATAAGAATATGTCTTGTTTCTGTTGGCTCACCCATATAGTGAAATACCCGTTGATCAGATGCCATATCAAAATAAAAATAAACCTCCATGCGCCTGTCATGCGTATGAGCGGGCATCGTATTCCACACGCTGCCGGCATGCAAAATCGTAAGCCCCATTACAAGCTGGCAACTTTGAATACCATCCTTATGAATGTACTTGTAAATGGTTCGACGATTAGCGGTTTGTGAAGTACCCAGGTCAACTTTAGTTGATGAATCACTATTCATGAGCGTAGTAGGAAAACTTGTATGAGCAGGTGCAGACAACACGAAAAGCACAGCGGGTTGCTGGGCCAGTTTACTGGTAAGCTCCACTTTTTTAACTCCCTTACCCAGGTATAAACAATCCAGCTTTTGTAGTAAAAAAAAATTTCCGTCCACAATGACTTCGCCATCACCACCAACATTAATGATCCCCATTTCACGTCTTTCCAGAAAATAATCGGATCGAAGATTATCGTGATTATCCAGGGCAAGCGGCTGAACGCCTGGCTTCACAATCCCTGCCACCATTCTGTCGTAATGAGTGTATACAAAATTCGACTTATTATCCTGACCCAGGTCTTCAAGTAAAAAATGTTTCCTGATCGCTGAAGTATCATACTTTCTGAAATCATCCGGATGTACGCTATGTAAAATCTTCATATAAAATTATTTGCCCGAAACCTGATAAGAAATTAAATAGCCATGGATTTTCAAACTACAAATGGTTACATATTCTTGTTCACATGTATTTATTATTACCATATCGTTTCAAAATATCAGCACGGAGATTTTTTTAATGGGCATGAAAGTAAAAAAATGTACTCCTTAACCCATATAAACTTAACCAATCTCTATCTTATTTTAACTCAAAGATCAATTACAAAGCCAGCATTTATCAAATTAATTTTTAAGATGGTTAATTCGAAAAGGAGGTTATACTACAGGTTATTAGAAACTGTAAAATTATTCAGGTTCTGTTGCTGAAATTCCTTAAACAGGCCAACAAATTGAAAAATTTTATCGATCTAAATAAGAAAGGATGTATTTATTTTTACGCAAACGTTGTCGGCTTACTTGCCTTTATTGAAAAGGATATTGAATTATCCGCCTGAATAGAAAGTTGATGAAATTTTTGTGGAAGGCTTGTTGATGAACCGACATATGAAAATACCTGCTGTTTATAACGATACCCCCCTTCTCCAGGGAATAAAATCATCCTGTCCCATTATTACCGCCTTCGGCTGAATAACTCCGCTGGCCACGTCAATGACATAATCAAGGATCCTTTCCGCAGCCTGTTCAATCGTTTCTGACCCTTCAATGATTGTTCCGCAATTGATGTCAAGGATATCGGGCATTTTGGAAAAAGTCTTCGTGTTGGAAGATAACTTAACAACCGGCACAATGGGATTGCCAGTGGGTGTGCCAAGTCCTGTGGTAAAAAGAACAATATTTGCTCCCGATCCTACTTCGGCCGTGGTGCTTTCTACATCATTGCCAGGCGTACAAAGCAGGTTAAGTCCTGGTCTGCTGACTTTTTCGGGGTAATCAAGAACATCAGTAACAGGCGATGTTCCACCTTTTTTTGCAGCGCCTGCTGATTTGATAGCATCCGTGATCAGCCCATCCTTTATATTTCCAGGCGAGGGATTGGCATAAAAACCAGACCCCGCCTGTTCAGCACGAGTATTATAGGTTCGCATCAGGTTCATGAAACGAAGAGCCATTGACTCATCCTCGCAACGGTCGCTGAGCTCCTGTTCTACACCACACAGTTCGGGAAATTCAGATAAGATCACCGATCCATTCAATGCAACAAGGCGATCAGAAAATGCTCCGAGCGCCGGATTAGCCGAAATGCCGGAAAATCCATCTGATCCTCCGCATTCAAGCCCGACACATAATTTTGACAATGGTGCGGGCTTACGCTCCTGTTTATTTGCTTCTATTAATCCTACAAAAGTTTGTTTAATGGCTTTTTTTAAAAGCTGGCTTTCCGTACCTTCTTTTTGTTGTTCCAGCAAAACAATCGGCTTCTTAAAATTAGCATCCCGCTTGCTTATTTCCTGTTGAAGAATACTTGCCTGTGCATTCTGGCAGCCCAGGCTTAACACGGTTGCACCAGCAACATTTGGATGTGTAATATACCCTGCCAGTAACCCGCATAAAGTTTGCGCATCTGACTTGGTACCGCCACAGCCCATGCTATGCGACAGAAATTTTATTCCATCGATATTTGGAAAAATTTTTTGATTTCCTTTTTCTGTGTACACGTCCTGGAAATCTGCATTCAGTATTTGATCTTCAGATCGACCAGACTGATACATATTGATCAGGCCTTCCACATCTGTTTGGAAAGCCTTCGGTTTGCTATATCCGAGGTTATCTACAAGGGCTTCTTTCAGCACTTCAATATTGCGGTTCTCACAAAATACAAGCGGAATGACGATCCAATAATTTGCCGTACCCACTGAGCCATCTTCACGATGGAAGCCCATAAAGGTTTTGTTCTTCCATTTTGAAACATCAGGCTTGTTCCAGTTTGACCTCCTTTCGCCTAGTTGAAACTCATTGGTAGCATGATGAATATTTTTTATTGTAATAGGGGCACCTTGTGAAATTGTTTCATTGGCCTTGCCGACCAATACGCCATACATGTAAATATCATCGCCGGCATTTAGAGAATGAAGAGAAAATTTATGCTTTGCTGCAATATTGTCTGCAAGGGTAAACACATCGCCGTTCAGTTTGATAGTGCTCCCTTTCGGTAAATCCTGCAACGCAACGATTGCATTATCTTGTGGATGTATTTGTAAATACGTGTTGGATGGCTGCATAAAAAATAATAAATGATTATCTGCCGTTAGAATAAAACTAGGATTTAAAGTTCACTGACTGCAAAATTAACCCAACTATCCCAATCAGGGAAGTCTTATAGTTAAATTTGAGGGAACGTTTTCGATAGGCCGGTTATCCCGTCTTTCCCACTATTAATGCATTGATAATTTTGTTGGATGCAGGACTGTCAACGTAATGTTATCATTATTATCTTAGTCGGGCTTTTACAATCCCACTTCAAATCAAATTTAAAGGTCACTAAGGTATGGAAACAGTTCAATGGGGTATTATCGGTTGTGGGGATGTAACAGAGAAAAAAAGCGGGCCGGCATTCAATAAGGTTCCTCATTCACGCCTGGTTGCCGTTATGCGACGGGATCGGGAAAAAGCGAAGAATTATGCGCAGCGCCATGGTATTTCAAAATGGTACAATAATGCACAGGAATTAATTGATGATGTGGAAGTGAATGCGATCTATGTGGCAACACCCCCGCTTTATCATGAAGAATATACAATACTTGCGCTAAAAGCCCGCAAACCAGTATATGTTGAAAAGCCCATGTCGGTTAACACAGCTTCTGCTGAAAAGATGATGACCGCGTCATACCAGGAGGGCACAAAATTATCAATAGCCCATTACCGGAGGCAACAGCAGCTTTTCAAAAAAATCAAATCGCTGATCGATGCCGATGCTATTGGAAATGTACGCCTGGTAAATCTTAAATTATTCCAGGGCACTCAACCCGGACTGATTGCGCAGACTGAAACAAACTGGCGTGTAGATCCAAAAATCGCCGGCGGAGGGTTATTCCACGACCTTGCTCCTCACCAGCTAGACCTCATGCTACACTTTTTCGGAACACCTCTTGAAGCAGCCGGGATCAGCCTTAAGCAAGGGAACTTGTATCAGGCAGATGACCTGGTCACCGGCTTTATTCGTTTTGAAAATGGGATCGTATTCAACGGGATATGGTGTTTTACAGTGCCGGCTGAAGAAGAATGTGATGACTGTGAAATCATTGGCTCTGAGGGAAGTATCCGGTTCAGCGTTTTTAAACAACAGGAAATATTGCTTACAAAAAAAAACGAAACGGAAATATTCAGGTTTGAACTCCTTGAACATGTTCAGCAGCCGATGATTGATAGCGTGGTAAAATATTTTATGGGTGTAGGACCAAATCCCTGTTCTGCTGAAGAAGGTGTCGAAACAATGCGACTGATGGAAGTTTTTACAAAAAAGAAATAATTAAAAAAATCCTCAAAAGAGCGAAAGCTGCAAGCCTGATTTTTTAATGTAAGCGGAATGATTAAATAAAAGGGACGGGTTTCAGACAAGAAGGGAGAATGTTGTAAAAAAGGTAGCGAACTATGACCCAAACAATAAAAAAAGGAAATTTTTTTTGGTTTTCCTGATTACATGTATATCTTCACAAAAGAAAAGCCCTCCTGAGAACAGGACGGCCTCTAACGATTGCTTGCCATATGAAAAAAGTTGAGATGTTGCTTTGTTGCTGATTTCTCAGCTTTCGAATGAGCCTCTAACGATCCCTTGCTTCAACGATTGCCTGCCATATTTTATTAATCTCATTCTCTAAAGCAAATATAGGACGCTTCTTGATTCCCTTTTTATCAAATAAGAAGGGAAATCATTATGCCAAACAGGCGACAACGTTTGTAAACCTTTCACTATATTGGGTTTGAAGCGAATTTTTACATTATGTCCAATCGATTTTCAGATTCTGTTTTCCAATTAATTCATTCTTTGGAGAAATCCGAAAAAAGGCATTTTAAACTTTATATCAACCGGAGTTCTGCAAAGGAGAATCTGAAAATTGTTCAGTTGTTTGATGCATTGGACAAAATGAAAGAGTATGATGAAAAGTTACTTTTAAAAAAATTGCCTGGAACAGGTAAGCCGCAGCTTTCGAATCTTAAAATACATTTGTACCGCCAGGTGCTGGCCAGTTTACGATTGCTGAAAAGTGCAGAAAGCATAGACCTGCAATTGAATGAGCAACTCGATTATGCGCATATCCTCTATAAGAAGGGTTTGTTTTTTCAGAGCCTGAAAATACTCGACCGGGCGAAAGAAACTGCTAAGGCTAATAACAAGTTTAATTTTTTGATTCAGGTAATTGCTCTCGAAAAAAGAATCGAGGCGCTTCATATTACGAAAAGTATACAGGACCGGGCAGAACGTTTATCTGTGGAGGCCAATGAGGTAAACCAGCATATAGATATGGTGGCCAGGCTCTCAAACCTGGCACTTCGATTATACAGTTGGTATATTAAAAACGGGCATGCAAGAAATGAAAAGGATGAAGCGGGTGTAATTAAATTCATGCAGGATCACCTGCCATCAGACGCTTCTTCTCAAACAGGGTTTTACGAACGACTATACCTGTACCAAAGTTTTTCCTGGTATGCTTTTATCAGGCAGGATTTCCTGATGTATTACAGGTATTCACAGAAATGGGTGGATCTTTTCCATGATCAACCATTGATGAAGCGTGTAGAGACCGGCCACTTTATAAAAGGAATGCATAATTTATTAAATGCACATTTCGATCTACGCAACTATCAACGGTTTGAAATGACATTAAAACAATTTGAGGCATTTGCAAAAACTCCAAGAGTTGTTGAAAATGATAGTTTCCGTATCCAGGCCTTTATCTACATCAGCAGTGCAAAGATCAATCAGCATTTTATGCTGGGCACCTTCAAAAAAGGGCTTTTACTTGTTCCTGATATCGAAGGAAAACTGGATGAATACAATTTATTCCTGGATAAGCACAGGATCATGGTTTTGAATTATAAGATCGGCATGCTTTATTTTGGCAGCGGAGATTATTCCACCTGTATCGATTACATGCAGAAGATCATCAATGACCCTACAGATCTGAGGTATGATCTTCAATGTTATGCCAGACTTCTCCACCTTATGTCGCACTATGAAATGGGGAACTTCAGTATCATGGAGTCTTTGATAAAATCAGTATACCGTTTTATGTCGAAGATGGAAAACCTTACGGTTATTGAAGAAGAGATGTTCCGCTTTTTACGAGGATCTTTTCATGTTTCAAGGCATAAATTAAGGCAAGAACTCGAACTTTTTCTGAACAAGATCAAACACCTTGAAAAAAACCGTTTCGAAACCCGCGCTTTCGCTTATCTCGATATCATTTCATGGGTAGAAAGTAAGGTGTATCAAAAGACCATGAGCGAGGTCATTCATGAAAAATACCTCGACATTCCAAAAAGGATCTATAAAGAAAATATTGACAAATCAATAATATCCCGGTGAACGTTCGCCCGCTCATTTAGCCTATTTTGTTTATACTTTTCGCCCGGCAAATAAAGTTGGCCCTTGTAAACATAGGCTGGAATAATGCGTAGACACCCGGAGGCCTTCCGTTTGTTTGCAACAAATCTATCCACTTCACATCCTTATCCTATTAAAAAAAGCTAACCTGAACAACAGTATTATGAATAGGCAGTAACTTACAAAAGATAAAAATAGCGTTGACTTAATTTTGTACGACGCTTATCAATTCCTTTCATATTTTTCTCAACTATCACCATGAACTTTCACCAGCTTAATATAGAGAAAGTATTTGAGCTCACGGGATCTTCTCCGGCGGGATTAACGGCGGAAACAGCAAAATCAAAACTGGAAGAATTCGGACCCAATATTCTTGAAGGAAAAAAGAAAAAACCGTTATGGCTTTTCTTCATCAACCAGTTCAAAGATTTTATGATCCTTGTATTGATTGGGGCGGCGGTTATTTCGGGAGTGGTAGGTGAGTTAACGGATACCATCATCATATTGGTGATTGTATTATTGAATGCGATCGTGGGTTTTGTTCAGGAGTACAGAGCGGAAAAAGCCATTGAAGCATTGAAAAAAATGGCCGCACTCAACGCGCAGGTAGTTCGCGACGGAAGTTCTTTTACCATTGAATCAGAAAATCTTGTTCCCGGCGATCTTGTACTCCTGGAGGCAGGTAATGTGGCCCCCGCAGATATCCGCCTGATTGAAGCGCATAGCCTACGCATCGACGAATCAGCACTCACGGGCGAATCCGTGCCGGCGGATAAAACAGACCAGCCATTGGCCGAGGAAGATCTGTCACTTGGAGACCGTTTTAATATGGTTTATAAAAGCACGCTGATAACCAATGGCCGTGCGAAAGGGATTGTGGTAGCAACCGGCATGAAAACTGAAATTGGAAAGATCGCCCAAATGCTACAACAAAATGAAACAGTTACTCCCCTGCAAAAAAGAATGGGCGACTTTGGCAAAAAACTTTCTTACCTCATCCTTTTCATCTGCGCGTTATTATTTGGTGTTGGATTGCTACGCAATGAAGAACCATTAAAAATGTTATTGCTTTCCATTTCACTTGCTGTGGCCGCGATTCCCGAAGCGTTGCCTGCTTTGATAACAGTGGCACTGGCGATCGGCGCGCGGCGAATGGTCAAAAAAAATGCACTCATCCGCAAATTACCTGCTGTTGAAACACTGGGATCGGTTACGTATATCTGTTCGGATAAAACGGGTACGCTGACGCAAAATAAAATGAAGCTAATAGATGCGGAGCCCGATGCTTCAGCAGAGCCTGTTTTCAATAATATACCCGTTTTGGAAACGGCCATGGCTTTAAATAATGATGTGCAACAAAACGATAACGCCGGCCTGAAAGGTGATCCAACAGAAATAGCACTGGTTGAACATTTCATTGAGAAACATTCCACCAGCGCACTAAAAGAATTGCATCGGCAACTGGCAAGAGTAAGTGAACTTCCGTTTGATTCAGAAAGAAAATCGATGACTACTATCCACCGGCATGCAAATGGATTTTTGGTCATTTCAAAAGGAGCCGTTGAATCAATCACTAACAGTTTATCAAGCGATATTCCTGTAGAGGCGATTCTTCAAAAGGCGAATACGATGGCAGAAAACGGTATTCGTGTGCTGGCCTTTGGATATAAAATAATAGACAAGTTACCTGAACAGGTCAGCGTAGAAACGGTTGAAACCGATCTGAAATTTGCCGGCCTCGCCGGTATGATCGATCCACCGCGTGAGGAAGCCAAGCTGGCAATAGGAGAATGTAAGACCGCTGGCATCATCACGGTAATGATCACCGGCGATCATCCTGCCACTGCCTCCGCTATCGCCAGGCAAATTGGAATACTCACCGAAAGTGATCTGGTAATGACGGGAAAAGAATTGCAGGCTATGCCTGAAGATGTATTTGCTGCGAAAGTAGAACGGGTAAGGGTTTATGCGCGGGTATCGCCCGAACAAAAATTAAATATTGTAAAAGCACTTCAAAAAAAAGAACATTTTGTGGCAATGACGGGAGATGGCGTCAACGATGCACCTTCTTTGAAAACCTCCAATATCGGCATCGCTATGGGCATTAACGGAACGGACGTAAGTAAAGAAGCAGCCCATATGATTTTGCTGGATGATAATTTTGCGACGATTGTAAAAGCCGTTAAAGAAGGTCGTCGAATTTATGATAATATCCGAAAATTTGTGAAGTACATCATGACCTGCAATGGTGCTGAAATCTGGACAATATTTCTGGCACCGATTCTGGGTCTGCCGATTCCTTTATTGCCTATTCATATTCTTTGGATCAATCTCGTAACAGACGGCCTGCCGGGGCTCGCGCTTTCCGGCGAAAAAGAGGAGAAAGACATTATGAACCGCCCTCCCCGCAAAAGCAACGAAAGCCTTTTTGCCGGAACAGGTTTTCATATAATTTGGGTAGGCTTACTGATGGCCGGTGTAACATTGGGTGTACAGGCCTGGGCCACGCATCATGAAAAGGCGCATTGGCAAACCATGGTGTTTACCGTATTGTCACTTACACAACTCGGTCACGTACTTGCAATCCGGAGTGAAAAAGAATCTTTGTTTAGTCAGGGCTTATTTTCAAACCTGCCATTGCTGGGAGCGGTCATGCTTACGTTCCTGCTGCAACTGGGCGTGATCTACATACCTTATGCCAATGATTTGTTTAAAACCCAGGCTTTAAGTATCGAGGAATTGCTGATCTGTATTGCCGCTTCTGTTACTGTATTCCTTGCAGTGGAAATAGAGAAATTGTTCAAGAGAAAAAAATCGAAAAAATCTGTCTCATGATTTGTACCACAGAAATAGTTAAGTTTTTCACTGCCCTGTATGTTTATTGCCTGGAAGTTTCCTGTACTGTAACCAGGACTTGATCATTTCGTGAATGCAATATTTTAAATATGCGAATTTTTAAGTTTAAAATTACCTTACCAACAGCATGTGCAGTTATAACAGCCTTCGTTTTTTATTTTTGTATCAGTGCATATTATGAAAAAGATAATAGGGTACGTTCCCTCGAATTGATCGTGAATTACCCGGTGATTATTCTTAATAAAGGAGAACAAACCTTTTTCAACCTTCGTGACACTATACTTATTCTTTACCGGGAAGATTTCGTTTTATATTGATTACCTGCAAACAGGAGATTTGAAAATAATCAAAAACTACCAGACACCGAACCGTACTTTTTGTTCAAGAAGGGTGATGTGTATGGAAATCTATACAAATCAATAAATGATACAAGTAAAGGAAGCAAGCGCCGGATAGATTCTCTTTTAACGAATCGGGCGTTTTGCACAGCTCAATTTAATCCGGGGGCAATGATAGTTTGGTTGAAAGTAGATGGGATACCCAAAACAAATTTCTATATGAAAAATATATACCTATCAAAAAGTTTGATGAATTGACTTTTGACTCGATGTACTTTTGTTACGACAAAGACCGGCTGCTCACCAGCTCACACTTCCAAAAAGGGAATATTTGTTTGAGATTAAGAAGTGGGAGTTAGATCCTTCAAAACAAATCATCGATTTTTTTGAAAGATATACAAGGCCTTGAGTTTTTGACAACCTTGTACGCACGAAGATCCTAAGAATCTATATTCAATAGTGTTCGCCTGGGCCGAAGTTTCTCCCAACTCATGAAGGCGGTTGTCTGAATAAGGTTCCGGAAAGATATTTTATTCCCTCTTCATAGGAAGTTGGCTTCATATCATAAGCCTGTTCGAATTTTTGCGATGAAAAAACATAATCGTACTGATATTGGTAATACATTTCTGCTGCTTCGTGTATTACGTTATTAAACAGACCAATTGTATTTAGTAAAAATTTATTCACCTGCATGTAAGTTGGCCTGGTATTAAATATTCTCGCAGCCAGTTGAATAAATTCTATGCCGGTTAGTGAAGGGGCCGTCGGCAAATGCCAGACCTGATTATCAGATTGAGGATCTTTTGCCAGGATGTACAAAGCTTTTCCTGTATCGGGAACATAGGTGAATGAATGCCTGGTACGGGCATTTCCCAACCACATGGCTTTTTGCTTTTTTGCATATTTTGCCAGCACCATTGAATCATAAAAACTGTTTAATGATTCGGCACCGTAGAAATCTGCAGCTCTTGCTATTGTTGCTTTAATATTTCCTGCCTTTGCTTCGCTCATTAATTGTTCTGCGATCCTTGCCCTGATCTCTCCTTTTTTGCTGGAAGGTTTATAAGGAGTGCTCTCTGTCATAGGGCCTTCGACGTGTCCATACATATATACATTATCAAAGAAAATGAGTCGCGCCCCGGTTGATTTTGTTGCGTTAATAAGGTTTTTCATGATCAAAGGCCATTCCGTTGCCCATATTTTTTTATTGTATTGTAGTCCGGCGGTCATGTATATTGTGGCTGAGCCCTGCACGGCTTTTTTTACCTGTTCAAAATCTTTAAGATCAGCTTCAACCCAACTGGTTGGTGCGGATGTTTGAATTTTCCTGCGGCTGACAAGCCGGAGTTCTTCTCCTGCTTCTGATAAAACTTTTGTCAAAGAACTGCCGACTGGTCCGCCTGCTCCTAAAATGGTATGCATAATTATTTATTTAGGTATGCAAGGTATATTTTGAACGGGGCTTCGATCGTTAACAAAAGATAATAAAGTAGTCATGCAAATTTAGTGTCAGGCCACTATAGTGGCCTGACACCTATCGTGAAAACTTCGCAGGTATGAAATAATGGTAATCCCTTTTAATTCGAAAGCAATGCACTGGTCAGGCCACTATAGTGGCCTGACGCCGACTGCCTGAAAAATATCGGATGTTTGAATTACTCATACCCGTTATTCGAAAAATACCCCCCGTCAGGCCGCTATAGTGGCCTGATACAGATTTTTCTACCTAAAGGCTGTATATCTTTAATGAATCTCCTGAATCATAAAAGAATTCCTGTTTTAAGAAGCCATTTTTTGCCTCTTCATTGCTGCAAATATCCGTTTGCGGATACGCGAAAGTGAAACAGGCGTTATACCCAGATAATTTGCCAGATAATATTGAGGTATACGCTGTAAAAGATCATCACCGCTCTCAAGTAGTAGCCGGTATCGTTCTTCCGGCGTTTGGGTTACAAACGAAACCACTCTTTCCTCATAACAACAGATCAGGTATTCGGCTATCATCCTGCCAAAACGTTCCATCTTCAATACTACCCGCTCATCCTTTAGTAATTCCTGAAGTGAAGTATAAGAAAAATAAATGATCTGCGAATCTTCCATTGCCTCTATGTTGATCAGGCTGGGCTCTCTTTTTAAAAAGCTACGGTAAGAACTGATAAATTCATTTTGAAAAGAAAAATAATTGCTGATCTCTATCCCATCCTTCACAAAAAAGAAGCGGAAAGAACCGTTTAAAATAAAACCTACCTCGTTACATATTTTGCCATGAGCGGCAAATTTCATTTTTTTCTTTATCCTGCGGAGGTGGAGGCGATTACAAAAAAGGATCCACTCCTCGTCTGAAAAAACAACAAATGGTTCGAGGTTCTTTCTGAAAATCTGTAACTGTAACGATGATACCTGGGGCATAATTAAAAGTAAGATTTCTACAAATCAATGTATTAAGCCTTTTGTTACTGTTGTTGGTGCTTTCACCAACGACATAATGATGGGGATTTCCCGAATAAAAAGACAATCGCGAAATTATAAATTCAATGCAGAAGCATGTTGTTCTTTAAAACAGCAACAACGGCTTTCATAAATAAGCATATAGTAATGATACGATCAGCGAATCAGTCTCCTCCTCCGCACGATGAACTGCAGGAGTTGGCGCTGCAGCTACCGGAATCGTTCGAACCGCTGTCCCAGTTTCCATCTGCGCCGGCACCTCCGGTACTTCCATCGCCAAATCCGCCGAATTCAGGAAAATCTCCGGATGCCCCCTGCTGATCAGGAGAAGCAAATAATAAGAAAAGCGGAATATCGTCTGCAGAGGAACCTGCAAATCCGCCTCCCGGATTTTTTTTCTTTTTTGATTCATCTTCATCCGTACGCAGGGATTTGCCTGCAAACTTTGTAAGATTCCAGATATGAGCAGGAGGATCTGTCCCAAACTCCCTTTTATATAGATCGATCGTATCAAAGTACTGTTTATTGAAAATGGCCACGCCTTCTCCTGTTTGAACCAATTCGGGATTGTGATCGAGCGTGTAATTAATTACCTCACTACAGAATTCCCTGTAAGCCTTATTAAATAGTAAATGCTCATGCCAAACCTGATCAATAATTTTAGAAGGTGTTACGTTAAAATCGCTTACCACTGCCAGGTACACAAATTTTTTATACTCGGCAATGGCCTGCAATGCATATCCATTGGTCCATCCCAACTTCCGGCTGATTTTGTCTGCAAAAGCCTGGGTGGAAGCATTTTCACCTCCAAAAGCTTCCTGTATCCGACTCCATAGATGCGGGGGAACAAGATTATCGAAATGGTACGTTCTGAGGCTTCGCCATAATTGCTGTTTATCCATAGTTGCCGGCTTGTCCATAAAGATATTATTAACCTGAACATTTAAAAATTCATGGGCGCAAAACTGGCCGGTAATGTTGTGCACTACCCGAGATACCGTCATTCAAACGAATAATAATCAATATATTTATAGAATTTCCCTATAACCCAATAATAGGTACGACGCTTGCATAGAATTGTAGAACCCGGTAAAAGTAAATTGTGAACTTTCCCGCATCTTTCTCACCATAAACAAGAATAGGGTTGGTAAGCTTGATACGGGATTTGTACTTCATATTGTACCCAGGCCGATTTTTACGGATTTTTCAAATAAAACGTTCATAACAATTGGTTATACAAAATACTATCCAGGATATTTTATCGCATCTTGGAATATCATTTCCAGGTGTAAACCTGATGCGCAAGTATGCGAATGAAAAACCTCCACTAAGGGCTGAGTTATTCACTGCTGATCAAATGGCACAATACAGCAAGTCCCTCGCCTTGTCGCACAAAACCGGGATTGGCCAGGCACCTGATCAGCTTTTAAAAAGACTGGCCGACAACGAAGATGTGCTTGTGGAAGTACATGATCTTTTAACCGAAACAGTCATTGCAAATCGGAGAATCACTCCTGCAGGGGAATGGTTGCTCGATAATTTTTATCTGATCGAAGATCAGATCCGCACCGGAAAAAAACATCTTCCAAAAGGTTATAGCGAAAGTCTTCCCTGGTTATCCGGTGGTCCCTCAGAAGGACTTCCGCGTGTCTATGATATCGCCCTTGGGATCATCTCTCATAGTGACGGCCGTGTCGACGCCGGCGGTCTCAGTGGTTTTATTGCAGCCTATCAGAGCATCACTCATCTTGAACTGGGCGAACTCTGGGCTATACCCATTATGCTTCGCCTGGCGCTGATCGAAAATTTACGGCGGGTAGCCGTGCGAATTGCCATCGGCCGTATCAACCGGAACCTGGCCGACTATTGGGCCGACAAAATGAAAGAAATAGCGGAGAAGGACCCCAAAAGCCTGATTCTTGTCATCGCAGATATGGCCCGGTCTGATCCTCCCATGGAAAGTTCATTTGTTGCAGAGCTGACGAGGCGTTTACAGGGAAAAGGACCCACACTTGCCTTACCCCTTACGTGGATGGAGCAACGACTTTCGGAAATGAGCCTTACGAGTAACGATCTTGTTCAGCAGGAAAGCCAGAAACAGGCCGCTGACCAGGTTTCTATGAGCAATAGTATTGGAAGTCTGCGTTTTCTGGCCAATATGGACTGGCGTGAGTTCATCGAAACCATGAGCATTGTAGAGCAGACGCTTCGTGAAGATATTGACGGTGTGTATAGTCAAATGGATTTTCACACACGCGACCATTACCGGCATGTTGTTGAAAAAATTGCAAAAATCAGCAGTGCTTCTCAACACGAGGTTGCCCGCATCGCCATTGAACTTGGCCAGAAAAGCGCTGCACGCGAGAACGCTGAAAAACGCACCATGCATGTCGGCTACTACCTGGTAGATAAAGGCCTGGCTCAAACGGAAAAACTGGCAAAAGCTCAATTTTCTTTCCGGGAAAAATTAAAAAAATGGATCAGCAGGTATCCCACATTTTTATATGCCGGCAGCATCACATTAATAACACTTGCAATCAGCGGTGGTCTGGTATTGAAAGCATATAGTAGCGGAATAGCAAACAATCTGCTCACTGTGGTGGCCATTTTTTCAATTCTCTCAGCAAGTCAACTAGCCGTTTCAGTCGTCAATTGGATTGTTACGTTATTAGTAAAACCATCACTGCTTCCGCGAATGGATTACTCTAAGGGGATCGCTCCCGAAAGCCGAACCCTGGTTGTGGTACCGGCACTTTTTAATACGCAGGATGAAATAAATACTTTGGTAGAAGCCCTTGAGGTAAGGTTCCTGGCTAACCGGGATGAGAACCTTTATTTTGGACTGTTGACAGATTTTAAGGATGCACCCCAGGAAAAAATGCCGGAGGACGACCAGTTGCTTGAATCGGTGAAAAAGTTAATTGAAGGTCTCAACCAAAAATATGGGTCAGAAAAAAACGAACTGTTTTTTCTTTTTCATCGTCCGCGCAAATGGAACCCGAAAGATAAAATATGGATGGGTTATGAAAGAAAACGTGGTAAACTCACAGACTTAAATAGCCTCTTGCATGGGGGAACCACTGATAATTTTTCATGTATTGTGGGCGAACCCGAACTCTATACCCAGGTAAAATATGTTATCACGCTGGATTCGGATACCCAACTGCCCCGGGATTCTGCCTGGAAGCTGACTGCAACGTTATCGCACCCGCTGAACCGGGCCAGGTATAGCAAAAAAAAGAAAAGGGTCGTTCAGGGATATGGCATTCTTCAACCCCGGGTTGCTGTTAGCCTCGCCGGATCAAATCGCTCCTGGTATGCGCAGATGCATGCCAATGACTCAGGCCTGGACCCTTACACCCGCGCAGTTTCAGACGTGTACCAGGACCTCTTCAGAGAAGGGTCCTTTATTGGAAAAGGTATTTATGAGGTAGAAATATTTGAACAAGCTTTAAATGACCGCTTTCCGGAGAATCGTATCCTCAGCCACGATCTTCTTGAAGGATGCTATACGCGTTCCGGGTTTTTAAGCGATGTGCAATTGTATGAAGAATACCCCGCAAGTTACCGGGTCGACGTCAGCAGGCGCCACCGATGGATCCGTGGCGATTGGCAGATCGGCGGATGGCTACTTCCCTTTGTACCGGGAAGCAATAAACGATTACAGAAAAACCCCTTGTCGACGCTGTCAAGGTGGAAAATTTTTGATAACGTCAGGCGCAGTCTTGTTCCTATTGCGCTTACGCTGCTGCTGGTATTAGGGTGGACAGTCTTGGAGTCTTCATGGTTCTGGACCTTATCGGTGATTGCCATAATCATTCTTCCTTCGGTAATTACCACTCTCTGGAACATGATACACCGGCCCGAGGATGTTCTCATAAAACAACATATTAAAACTTCTATAAGAGCCGCTTACCGAAATTTTATTCAGGCTTTGTTCACTATTATATGTCTGCCATTCGAAGCTTTTTATCATCTTGATGCAATTATCCTTACGACATGGCGGATGCTCATTACACGCAAAAAATTGCTGGAATGGAATCCTTCAGGCAATCTCGAAAAAACAAACCCAAAAGGTTTAGTCGATTCTTTCAGAACAATGTGGATAGGACCGTTCATGGGATTAGCCATTTTTGTTTCACTGGTCATTTATAACCCGATAGCATTAATCGTAGCCATTCCCATACTGATCTTGTGGATACTGTCGCCCGCTGTTGCCTGGATAGTAAGTCTTCCTTTCGGTAAAAAGGAGGCGAACTTAACACCGGATCAAACCATTTTTCTGCAGATGCTAGCCCGGAAAACATGGGCGTTCTTTGAAAAGTTTGTCGGACCGGAAGATAACTGGCTGCCGCCGGATAACTTCCAGGAACATCCAGTGCCGATCATCGCCCACCGAACCTCTCCCACTAATATAGGTCTCTCCCTGCTCGCCAACCTTTCGGCATATGATTTCGGATACATTACGGTGAGTGATCTGCTGGGGCGTACCGCCAATACCGTTAGTACCATGGAAAAAATGGAAAAATTTCGTGGACATTTTTACAATTGGTATGATACGGAAACATTACAGTTGCTTCCCCCACGCTATGTTTCCACTGTGGATAGTGGGAATCTCGCAGGCCATTTATTAACACTGCGTCAGGGCTTAATAAGCCTGCCTCATCAAAAAATATTGAGTCCGCGGTTATTTGAAGGCTTGCGTGTTACTCTGCGGGTGTTGGAGAATACAATCGACAAATCGGGGTCGGGCATATTTACTGCTTTTAAGAAAACACTTGATCCACTATTAACCGCCGAAACAATTGAGTTAAGCACTATTCAGAATTCGATTGAAAAATTGGCAAAACAAATCGGAGATATTTTACAACAACAGGAAATAAATACGGAGAACGAAACCTATCTGTGGTCTGCCGCTCTTGCGAAACAATGCCAAAGTGCACTAAGTGAAATAGCCATTTTTACACCCTGGGTATTACTGCCGCAGGCTCCACAAAAGTTTTCTGATGTTTCTTTTATCTCTGAATTACCCACTCTGCATCAACTGGCCAGGATAGAAATTGATTTCCTCCCGGAAATAAATCGCCGGCGATCTTCAGATAATACCGTTGAGGAAAATCAATGGCTTGATGCATTGCAATCAGCCATTGTGCAAGGGGCACAAATGGCAAATGAAAAAATCGTTTCTATTGACAGTCTCGTTACCAAAACTTTCGAGCTGGCAGATATGGAATATGATTTTTTGCACGATAAATCAAAGCACTTATTATCCATAGGGTATAACGTAGAAGAACATCGCAGGGATCCAAGCTATTATGATCTGCTTGCTTCGGAAGCCAGACTATGCACTTTCGTGGCCATTGCGCAGGGAAAGTTACCGCAGGAAAGTTGGTTTGCTCTTGGACGACTTCTTACAAATACCGGGGGGGATCCGATTTTGCTCTCCTGGAGTGGTTCAATGTTTGAATATCTCATGCCGTTGCTGGTAATGCCTACCTATGAAAATACATTGTTGGATCAAACTAATAAAGCTACTGTAGAAAGCCAGATAGAATATGGCAGTCAAAGAGGAGTTGCATGGGGCGTTTCCGAATCAGGGTATAATATGGTTGATGCAAATTTCAATTATCAATACCGCGCATTTGGTGTTCCAGGGCTGGGACTAAAACGAGGACTGGGAGCAGATTTGGTGATAGCGCCCTATGCATCAGTAATGGCTCTGATGGTTTCACCGGAAGCAGCCTGTGAAAATCTTGAACAACTCGCGGAGGAAGGCTTCGCCGGGAGGTACGGATTTTACGAAGCGATCGATTATACCTCATCAAGGTTACCAAGAGGACAATCATTTGCTGTAGTAAAATCATTTATGGTCCATCACCAGGGAATGAGCTTCCTGTCACTGGCTTATCTGCTTCTCGACAGGCCTATGCAGAAAAGATTTGAGTCGGAGCCTCAGTTCCAGGCAACATTATTGTTACTGCAGGAACGCATTCCAAAGACCACTTCTTACTTCACGCATACAACGGATGTCGCCGACACTAGTACAACCACGCTTGGAACAGCAGCCGTCAGGTTGATCAATAATCCCAACACAGCTGTACCCGAAGTTCAATTGTTATCAAACGGAAGATATCATGTAATGGTAACAAACGCAGGTGGTGGCTACAGTCGCTGGAAAGATATTTCAGTAACCCGTTGGCGTGAAGATAGCACCTGCGACAACTGGGGTACGTTTTGCTATATCCGCGAAGAAAATGGATCCTATTGGTCTGCCGCCCACCAGCCGGTCCTGAAACAAGTCAAAAATTATGAGGTCACTTTTTCACAGGGCCATGCTGAATATCGTTTACGCGACAAGGATTTCGAAACAAAAACAGAGATCATTGTGTCGCCCGAAGACGATATCGAGATGAGAAGGGTGCGCATCACAAACAAATCCCGAAGCAGAAAATCAATTGAGATCACAAGCTACACGGAGGTGGTACTTACGTCGGCCGCTGCTGACATGATACACCCCGCATTCAGCAACCTGTTTGTGCAAACAGAGATCATTCCTGATCATCATGCTATTCTTTGTACACGACGTCCACGCTCTGTTGAAGACAAATCACCATGGATGTTTCATCTTATGAAAGCGCATGGCGCAGAAACAACAGAGGTTTCATATGAAACGGATCGCATGAAATTCATCGGAAGAGGAAATACGATTTCCAATCCCGATGCAATGAATCATTCGGAATCCTTATCCAATACGCAAGGTTCTGTTCTGGACCCTATTGTTTCCATCCGTTACCGGATATTTATTGAACCCGACGAAACCGCAATAGTGGATCTGGTATTTGGGATTGCTGAAACCCGTGAGATCTGCCAGGGGCTTATTGAAAAATACCAGGACCGTATTCTTGCAGATCGTGCGATAGAATTATCATGGACGCATAGCCAGGTGATCCTGCAACAAATCAACGCCACGGAGGCCGATGCCCAGCTTTATGGGCGATTGGCAAGCTCTATCATTTACGTCAATCCTTCATTGCGCGCAGACCCATCTGTGCTTATCAGAAATCATCGTGGTCAATCGGCTCTATGGAGTTATTCTATTTCAGGCGACTTACCGATCGTACTCCTTCAGATCTCTGATTCTGCAAATATTGCTTTAGTCAAACAACTGGTACAGGCGCACGCTTACTGGCGTTTAAAGGGAATGGCGGTGGACCTTGTGATCTGGAATGAAGACCAGGGTGGGTACCGGCAGGTATTACAAGAGCAGATCCTCAGTCTTATGACAGCTGGCATTGGTGCAAATATGACGGACAGACCAGGTGGAATTTTTGTACGAAATGCAGACCAGATATCTATGGAAGATCGCATTCTTTTACAAACGGTAGCGCGTGTGATCATTACCGATACCAAGGGCACATTGGCCGACCAGGTCAACCTTCGCCGCACAGGAAAGACGGCAATGCCCAATCTTATTCCCAGTTTGTCTCATACCATTACCAGGCTGGCCACCCCCAACCCTCCCCAGCAGGATCTACAGTTTTTTAACGGTTTAGGTGGCTTTACTCCTAATGGACGTGAATATAAAATTACCGTATCAGAAACACAGAGAACGCCTGCTCCCTGGGTAAACGTAATTGCGAATGCGAAATTCGGAACGGTGATCTCTGAAAGCGGTCAGTCCTATACGTGGGCAATGAATGCCCATGAATACCGGCTAACTCCCTGGAACAATGACCCGGTCAGTGACCGTTCCGGGGAAGCCTTTTATATCAGGGATGAAGAGAGTGGGTATTTCTGGTCTCCTGCCCCATTGCCTGTACGGGGCTCTGCCACATATACCGTAAGACATGGATTTGGTTACAGTGTTTTTGAATGCACGGAAGACGGGATCTATTCGGAATTGTGGGTGTATGTAAGCCTCACCGAAAGCATAAAGTTCAATGTTTTGAGACTGAAAAATAATTCAGGCCGGGCCCGTCGGCTAACCATTACCGGTTATGCAGAATGGGTACTCGGAGACGTGCGTAGCAAATCGGTTATGCATATTGTTACTGAATTGGATACCAGCAGCGGAGCATTGTTTGCCAAAAATCAATATAATTCTGAATTCAATGAACATGTAGCATTCTTTGATGTAGATGACGCAAGCCGGTACCTGACAGGAGACAGAACCGAATTTATAGGCAGAAACGGATCTTTAAAAAAACCGGATGCCATGTTTCGTTCAAAACTTTCCGGAAGAACAGGTGCTGCCCTCGATCCATGCGCGGCCATCCAGATTTCGTGTGACCTGGCAATTGGCCAGGAACGCGATGCGATCTTCCGTTTAGGAACGGGGATAAATGCATATGAAGCCAGCATCACACTTCGCCAGTTCAGAGGGCTCAATGCCGCAAACAAAGTTCTGGAAGAAGTACACGAATATTGGGAAAAAACATTGGGGGCATTGCAGGTCGAAACACCCAATCAGGCCCTGAATATTCTCACAAACGGGTGGCTTGTGTATCAAACGCTAGCCTGCCGGCTTTGGGCCCGCAGCGGTTTCTATCAATCTGGTGGAGCGTTTGGATTCCGGGATCAATTACAAGATGTAATTGCAATCATCCATACAGAGCCTGCATTGGCAAGGGCCCAGATCCTATTGGGTGCTTCGAGGCAATTTAAGGAAGGTGATGTGCAACATTGGTGGCACCCGCCCTCGGGCAGAGGTGTACGCACAAGGTGCTCGGACGATTTTCTCTGGTTACCATTCGTAACCAGCCGGTACGTATTGACCACGGGCGATACGGGGATACTGGAGGAACGCAGTCAATTTTTGGAGGGACGCTCTCTGAATCCCGGTGAAGAATCTTATTATGACCTCCCACGCCATTCTGATATTTCTGCGAGTTTATATGAACACTGCGTGCAGGCCATTCAAAAAGGCCTGGCCGTTGGAGAACATGGACTTCCATTGATCGGCTCGGGAGATTGGAATGATGGCATGGATATGGTCGGAAGACATGGCCGCGGAGAAAGCGTTTGGCTTGGCTGGTTCCTGTATTCTGTACTAAAACTATTTAGTAAAATAGCGTTAATAAAAAACGACAATACATTTTCCAATCTGTGTATTGAAAAAGCTGACCAGTTGAAATTAAATATCGACCGGCATGCGTGGGATGGTGAATGGTATCGACGTGCATATTTTGATGACGGCGCGATACTTGGATCAGCTACAAATGATGAATGTCAAATAGATTCTATCGCCCAAAGCTGGTCGGTGCTGTCGGGAGCGGGTAATCCACAGCGCGCACAGCTCGCCATGGAATCGGTGAATAAGCGACTTGTACGCAGGGATATCGGGTTGATCCAATTGCTCGATCCTCCATTCGACAAATCAGTCCTGAATCCTGGCTATATCAAAGGATATGTACCCGGCGTGAGAGAAAATGGCGGACAATACACACATGCTGCGATCTGGATGGTTATGGCTTCTGCCGCAATAGGGAACAGTTCGCGTGCCTGGGAATTGTTCGATATAATCAATCCCATCAATCACGGCAAAACAAAGGAAGAAATGCTGGTTTATAAAGTTGAACCTTATGTAGTGGCCGCTGATGTTTATGCTTCCCCCCAGCACAAAGGCCGCGGGGGATGGACCTGGTATACAGGATCCTCAGGATGGATGTACCAGCTTATAGTTGAATCGTTACTGGGATTGAGACTTGAGGTTGATAAGCTTCATATCGCACCCAGCCCTCACCCTGAATGGAAATCCTTCAGCGTGAAGTACCGTTTCAGAAATACATTTTACCTGATTAAAGTCATTCAAAAAGATACCCAGGAAGAAATTATATCGGTTACCACCAACGGTTCGCCGGTAAAGGATCAAACCATTCATCTTGTCGACGACCAACTCGAACATTCTGTGGAGATTCACATTCCTGTTAAACCTATAGCTATAATTGAACCGCTGCAACAGCAAAAAGTTTAGATTAAAAACTGCAGGAAACTTCTATTGATTGAGTTAACGGATAACCCAAAATAATTTTTTTTTATCTTAAACCATTGTATGCAAAAGTATTTAGTGTTAATTGAGAAAGCAGAAAGCAACTATTCATCTTTTTCTCCGGACGTACCAGGTTGCCGGGCATATGGAAAATCCGTTGAGGAAACCCTTGCCAATATGAAAGAAGCGTTAGAATTACATATTGAAGAACTGGATGAAATGCCATTAGCCAAAGGTTTACAACATCATAGAAATGCCGGCATTTTTAAGGAAGGTGGTGTAGACGCAAATTGTTTTGTGGTACATGTAGAGATACATTCTAAAAACAATATTAATTAGTATGAGGAGTCAGATGAGAATTCCGGAAGGTCTATTCCGGCAATCACTTTTTACCGTCTTGATATCCCTCTGCTGAGTACAACAACACTTAATAATTATCTGCCTGTACAAAATATTTATTACTTTTCGTTGCCGCATCTTTTGAAAATGCCGAACCGAAGAATACTATGCTGAATTCCTGTAAAAGGTTCTTTCTGGAAGAGCTTGAAATTGTGTGAAAACCTGGAATCTGTTTTTTCTTTACACAATAGCTTAAACAGTTATCAATGAAAATACCACGCCTGCTCATAATAGCCGCGGCAACAGCAGTTATAGTAATCCTTTATTTCATATTCCAGCAAAACAATATTGCAAGCTCCGGAGTAAAAAGATTGAGTTATACCAGTTTTAACTGGAGTAAACCAGCGGCTTCCCAGGAAATTATGACTTATTGGCGGGCGCATAACACCAGGATGATAGCTGTTAAAAAAATTGTCTGGCTGGATTATCTGTTCATGATCTTATACTGCAGTGTGCTTTGTTTTAGCTTAAACTACGCAAGAAAAAAAGAGTCCAGGCGATGGTTGAAAACCTGGTTGGCAATGGGTATCGGCGCGATCATTCTTTGTACAGTCATTGATGCAATACAGGATTATAAAATATTTCAATACATAAAATCAAAGGATGTTGTAACCGAAATGCGCTATTATACATGGATTAAATGGGGTTCATTGGTCATGGGCCTTATTCCATTGATTTTATCAATGATACCAGGTAAAATCTTTTCACTGGATTTTGCCGGCCGTATTATCAGATACCTTTCACAACTCTTAAAGTCTTTGTGGGTTTTTTTCCCGGGAATTTTATTTCTTTTACTGACTATTTTTTGTTTTTGGAAACTCGGGCAGGGGAAAGATATTATTGTTGCCTTTACAGAAAACAAGTCACGGACTATTTTTGGATTAAATTACACGAGGATCGTTTTTTTCCTGGCGATCGGCTTTTGGATATATGTGAGCTGGTATTCTTCCCGGATCATTTCGTACATCAAAAAAACAAAGCAGCAACGAGATCTGCAAAAAGTATCAGGTACGGATGGTAAAACCGTGGAGGCAGAATACAATCAACGGAATCACTTTTTTGAAATAGGCAAAGATTTCCTGGATGAGTTTCCGCGCATCATTGGCAATGGATGTTTTCTAATACTTGAGTTGGCAGTTTTGCAATCACCGGTTTTATATTCCAGCCTCAGTTCTTCACAGGCAACTATCCTTTTTGTAATGGCACTTATTATTCTTCGCTATTTTAATAAATGGATCAGCGAAACGCAGGCAGCAAAGCCGGATTTCAGGAAGGCATTCTGGATATTTCTCTCGGTTTTCATCATCCTCACGATTGTGACAAGCTTGTTTCAAAAAATTTCCATCTGGACACTGTTTGTCTTGTTGCTGTTATTCCATCTGGTATTTATCTATTACATCAACCTAAGGCGTGTAGAGATGGAAAAAACGGCATCAAAGGTGCGCCTTGAAACTGAAAAAGAATTACCGGGATCGCGCAGCATATTTGAAAGGATCATGGACTATTTCTGCATCCCACGAAAAGAAGCCGGTTATTTTAAATGGTTTTTATTTATTGGGGCTGCAGGGATCATTTTATATTTCTTTGCGATCATTTTGCTTAATTTCTCAAGAAATATCGGACCCTTCCCATTCATGATTCTTGCATTTGGGGTACTGTTGGCATTCGGAAATATTGTTACGGCTTTTTCAGTGCGATATAAACTAAATTTTCATTTTCTCCTTTTTGTGGCAGCTTTTCTTTTAAGCAATACCGAAACCCACTACGTGAGAACGCTGGATCTCAAAAACAAAAATAACGGTTATGAGAACCGCCCGCATTTACGTACTTATCTGTCTGCATGGCTGAATGATAGAAAGGTATTGGAAGATACAAGTAAACAAGGGTTCGATATGTATTTTGTAATGGCTAACGGAGGTGCGTCGCGATCAGGCTACTGGACTGCCGCAGTGCTGGGGAAACTGGAAGACTCTTCAATTGCAAATAATGTTTCCAAAAGATTTTCAGACCGCGTATTTTGTTTGTCTGGCACTTCCGGCGGGGGAGTAGGGGTAGCAACCTTTTTTTCGCTGTTAAGGGATAAGGCGCAGCAACCAAATGCCTGGTACGAATCCTCGGCAAAATCTTTTTTAAAGCAGGATTATTTTACTTACACGTTAGCGAGAATGCTAGGTCCCGATTATTTTAATTATATATTTCATGTTACTTCCGCCAAAGACAGGGGTGCAGCACTGGAAGAATCGTTTGAAGAATCTTCTCTAAAAAAAGAAGACAGTATTTATCAAATACCTTTCTACGACACGCTTTCACAATTTCCTGCGATGAAAGATGGGAAAGTTTATTTGCCGATTTTATGTGTAAATACAACACGCATGCAGGATGGCAACCCGGGCTTAGTGACCAACTTCAAATTGGATGCCGGTTTCAATAACCGTGTTGACGTAGTAAACTTATTGGGCAAAAATACCGATATCAGCATTACCTCAGGATCCATTTTAGGAGCGAGATTTCCTTATCTGAGCCCGGCAGGAAGAATAGGCGATAACTATTTTGTTGATGGTGGATATTTTGATAATTCCGGGGCGGGAGTGGTTCAGGAAATCATCAGAAATATCCTCAACATTGCCAGGGAAGACACCATATTATCCAGGCAAATTAAAAAAATCCATTTTAAAGTATTGCATATTGTTAACAGTCCGGTAGGATTTTCCCGCAATGTAAAACCTGTTGATCCCATCAAAAATGATCTCCTGGGGCCACTACTTACAATCATTGGAACATATGATATGCAAACAACCGTGAATGATATGAGGCTGATTAATTTTATTAGTGATATCAATAAATTCTCCGACAACAGGGCCGACTATGTGCAAATCTCTTTATATGAGGAGCGCAATGAATGGAAGCAAAATCCATTGAATATAAGGTTTAGAAGAGAGCCCCCGTATGCAATGAACTGGTTCATGTCCGATACTACTTTAAACCGGATCAATAAACGATTAACTCAAAATATCAAATTGGACTCCCTGATAAAAGCAATGAATGCAAGATGAACGACCAGCATTTATTTCCTCCTCCATTACCTCCAGTATCTCTGTGGTTAGATCGGGTCTCCGCATTCTAAGAGTTTTTTAATGCAAGGATTTTTTAACCACAGCGGTGTGGGAGGTTCACACAGAGGAGCACAGGGGATGTTTCGAACTAATTCCTATTTTAATCTAAAGGTCCTGCTTTAATTCAAAAATTTATTGGCGGCAAATTTCTGTTTTGCAGTTCGCGCTCATACTGCCTCCTGTACTTGCCATTCTTTTTAAAACCCACACTGGTAGCCAATCCACTGAAAGTCATTTTTATAATATAATTAAAGAAAGAGCGGTCACGTAAACGCTCAAAATAAACCAGCCCTGTACGACCCCTGTTGTGCTTTTTTATAACAAACGTATTCGCAACGAAAGTTAATAATTTGTTCTTGAAACTGGCCTGGTCCGGCGCGCCGGGCTTTATGAGCTTAATACGCAGGTCATGGTAAAACATATTCATTTCTCCTATTGCCAGGTTCTCTCTCCCGATGGCCCGAAGATGAAGAGAGTCCACGGATCCGGAAGTAATGATGACATTCGATAAAGGCGCCAATACCGGATTCAGGAAAGATAAGGTAGTTGGTTTCATCCGCAGCGTCATTAAGAAACCGCTCAGCGAATCTGTATATGATTCCTTCACTTTGAGGTCGATCGAGGCAGAATCCATCAGGTATGCATTCAACGAAAGCCCGAGCGAATCATCCCCGGCAATATTTTTATTTTTTATATTAGAAAGCCCCCCATTCATGCCGGTTAAGAACACCGTAGCCTCGGCTCTTGATTTTGCATTTTTCTCTATATAGCTGAGCGTTCCATTGATAATATTCACACGTGATATCGAAACGGGGAATGAAATCCTCCGGATCAAATTTACCGGAAGCGGCTTGATAATACCGGCAAAGTGTGGCGGCAGCTTATCCCGGTAAATAGTAATGACGGGATTTGTAACATTGATTGCGTTTGCGATGAATGCGCTGTCGGCCTTATACTTCTCCAGGTTAAAGTCAGTGAATTGTATCGCTCCTGAACGGAAAGTAATATAATCAGTCTGGTAAGGTGTATTCGCAATAACGGAATCCCTTGAACGCGTTGGGTAATAGCTGAAAGAATCAAGGCTAAGCGTTTTATTTGCATTGTCATATCCTGCGTTGTACCATTTCAATGTAGTTAAACTATCGGTGTATTGCCCTGTACCTGACCGAAGCCAGGCCGAGACATTGTACTTAACCAGCTGATTAAAATCCGTCAGGTAATCGGATGATAAAACCAAATTTCCCAGAGCAAGTTCTTTTAATGAAAACCTGCTCTTGCTCCGGCCTATTTCGAGATTCGTGGGATTTTGCAGGTAAAGATTCCTGATCATGCCGCTCCAGAAGGGCCGGCCTTGCTTTTTTGTATATTTCAGGTCTGAAAATTCTACAGTGACTGTACCTTTTTCTACACCCCAGGTTTCACCATTTGATTTCACGAGGGTCGCAGTATTTGTATTAACCGACACAAGACCCAATCTCACTCCTTCTTCATTCAAAATAAGATCCGAAGCCTTTACGACAGATTTGTCCGATCTCGGAAGGTTCAGTATCTTCATTGAATCCTTGCGGTGCATGGAAACATAAACATTCGGTTCGGTGGCGATAATGTTGTCAATCCTGACCGCAGGCATTCTGGTGGGTTCGTCCAGCCGTGTCTTTTCTTTTTGCTCCTTCCTGATACGGATATCCGGCGATTCTGCCTGCAGATCTGTTATATGAATATCTCCCGCAAGGATTTCATTCACATTCGCGGAAAAACGGATAAGGGGTGATTTCACATTTAATGAATCCCGCTGATCGAAATGTTCAATTTTTAATTGCGAAACAAAAGAGGGGATATCACTTACAAACCGGTAGCCGCCGGTTTTGATACTCATTGGTCCCTTACTCATTAAAAGATGATCGCCTTCCATGAAAAATCCATCGGCATGCAGAGGTTTCCCATTCGCTTTTGACAGAGAAGCAATCTTTATTGCCTGCAGAGAACCGGAAACAGTTGTTTGATTGTTTGAATATGAAAACGTAGTATTGGTTCCTAAAATGTTTTTCAATTGAATGTTAGTGCCACGGTTGTTTTTTGTTTCCGCCACCTGCGATTTTAATTGAACGGTTGCGTTTTTCCAACGCAAACCATCCACAACAATCGATTCAACATCATCATCCACGAGCATATTATCTATATATACGTCGTGAATTTCGGCAGTTACTTTATCAGTGGTACTACTTATCGAAAGCTTATCTGCATGAACCAGGTTGCTACCTGTGTAGCGTACATTATACAACTGTGCAGTGACATCATTTAGCTTTAAGAAGCCGTTTGAAAAAGAAAAATGATCAATCGCCTTGCGTAACCCTTCCTTGTTGGTCGACTTTAATAATCTGTTGCTATACAAACTCAGATTTACATCTTTAAAATCAATCGATGTAGATGGCGCGAGTTTCATGTTGATCTGGACGTGAATGATATTGATCTTGTCGAGCGTAACCAGGTTATCAATACTTTGCAATGAGGTAAAAAAATTTGTTTTTTTTCTTCGGGTTAAACCAGGGTTCCGCCTATAATTTATAACGGGATTGTAGAGAACAGCTTCTCTTGCTTGCAGCGTTTCATCAAAAATGAGTTGATACCAGTCCAACCCGGTAAGTTCAAAATACGGGATTTTATAATCCCTCTCACTACGTTGTGCGTATTTACCAGAAGTAGTGGTGACAGAAAAATTATTAAGGACGATCTTATTATTTTTGAAAGTAACACTGTCGAAACTGTAAACAGTTGAACTGTCTTCATTGTATAAGCGATAATCACGTACAAGCATATCAAACTGTTCAACCATTACAGGCACTGAAGAATCAGCATTCACTCGCAGTCCACGCATCTCAAAATTATCCTTGTTAGAATTAAAAAGTGATCTCGGTTTGGTTCCGTAGATATTAATGTTTATGCCCGCATCCTTTACCCCTACAAAGGCCAACTCTAGATCACCCGTTAGTTCCCGCACAATTTTTTCCGGATCAGGCCTTTCCTTTTTCTTTGAAGTTGATGTAGAAGGGACCAGATTGATATCAAAAGAAGGGTTTTCACAATAAACAGAATCGGCCTTGATAAGATTATTTCGATACATAGCGTTAAAGTCAACCCCGATCAACAATAGTTTTGAAAAGAAAATCTTGTAGCTGGTCTTAAAAAGCTCGGTCGGGGCTGCCGTAATTGTACAACTGTCTAACTCAATATACCTCCTGAAAAGATGAAGGTTAAATGTTTTAAAGGCGAGTTGATGTCTTCCTCCCGGCAGATTGATAGTCTGGTTCACCGTTCTCAGGTCTACAGTTTGCTCATGGTCTACAAAATCATCTCTTTTGTCTGTAGTGGCAGCCGTTCTAACAACTTGCAGATAAATATTAGAAATGGTCACAGGTTTGGATTCAGGCTTCATTTTATTGACCAGGCTCAGTGTTGCATTGTTGATGATAATAAGCCTGATCCCGAATCCATCCAGAACATCAAGCATTGAATTGTATAATTTTCCCATTTCCTGCGGGAGGGAAAGATCGTCCTTTGCCAATTTTGATGTCGTGTCCTTTCGCCATAACGAAACATCAATTATCGGATCGTGCAGCTTGATAGAATCGAGCAATAATTTCTTTTGTAAGATAAGTGGCCAGAATGAGTGAATACGAAGGGTAAGCTTTCTGAATTTTACACGATAGGTGGCAGGTTGCGTTGTAGTATCCGTGCTTTCAAGATGAGCCTCCCTCACCTGTAATTTATTTGAAAAAAAATCAAAACTCAGTCTGGAAAGCTTGAGTTTTAATTTTCCGTTAGACTTTTCCGAGACGATTTGTTTCAACACTCCCCTGGCATTATTGACAAACCAGATATGTAATCCCAAAATCACAATGGCATGCACTCCGATTACAAACAATAGTATCTTAAAAAACCGGCGGAATGCGGACCTGACTGCCATTTATACGAATAAGGATGAGTATGCAAAATAAAACTTTTAAAGCGGTCGGGGGCAATAACAAATGATCGTTGGCCAATTAAAAATTTTTTTAAGCATCCATTGGGAAAATAGTTTTGTACAATATGTTACAGGTCTTGTTGGGATTGTCAATTTCTCAGGATCTTCACCTGTAATACCTATTTAATATGAATATTGTTGCATATGGATACCAATCATTCTTTATTTAAGTCTTCGTTAGGCTGGTTCAGGGCTGTGGCACTGGCGGAGGGCGTTTCGTACCTGCTACTATTGTTTGTTGCTATGCCACTGAAATATATTGCAGGTATCCGGGAGGCAGTTAATTATATCGGTTGGGTACATGGTTTTCTATTCATCCTTTATGGATTGCTGCTATTAAAAGTGTGGATGAAATACAAATGGACATTCAAAAAAGCAGCCCTCGCTTTCATCGCCGCCATTTTGCCGTTTGGAACGTTTGTTCTCGACAAAAAATTGAAGAAGGAATATCTATGAAATGGATTGAATACACAGTCTTATGCATATCCTGTCTGAACATAGAAGCAAAAAAAAGGGGTCTGAATAGAAATCCAACCCCGTTTTAAAATCCAATATCCTATGAAAAACCGAAACGAAGATAATAGCCGGTATTTGTAATAACAATACCATTTTGTGGGTATAATCAGAAGATCAGGTTTTGTGCTGTATACTCCATCGTGCAAAATGACCGAGATGATGACGACGCAGCCGGGCGGGTTGATTGAAACCCAAAATGAATTCCTCCTGAAACTTCTTCAGCCACTCTCCTGATTGCATTTTACAAAGTACACGTGGGTGAATCCCTAAACTTTAAACCGTAAACTTTGTCGTACGGGATGGTACAGGATGGATGAAAATTCCGAACAGTTAAATTTATATCGCAAAATGATTTAACTTGCCTTTAACAGGATTTATTATTTGCTTCTTTACTAACGGTACGAAGATTATAAACCAAAAAACTGCTATATGAAAAAACCACTTACGTGTAGTTTTTTTTCATTTCCTCTTATTTTTTCTAATCTAATCGAAAAAAGTGTTCTCTGTTTTTTTCTTTTAAGCTTTTCTCTTTTAAGCTTTGCTCAAAGCAAGCGGGTCACTGGTGTCATCAAAGACAATGCAGGTGCTCCTATTTCTGATGTAAGTGTTACCGTAAAAGGCGGCACCACCGGTGTAAAGACAGATGTTGCCGGTGCATTTGCTATTGACGTACCCAATCCACAGGCCACTCTGATCATTTCGTCCGTTGGCTTTCAGACACAGGAGATTTCTGTAAACAACCGAAACCAGATCGATATTTCCCTCGCTTCCGGAAATAATCAGCTTGACCAGGTTGTTGTGGTAGGTTATGGCACACAGAGAAAGGCAACAGTTACAGGCTCTGTAGCAATGGTAAAGGGTTCGGAACTGGATAAATCTCCTGCTTTAAATCTTTCTAATTCATTGGCAGGACGTTTACCGGGCATAACTGCCCTGCAGCGAACCGGTGAACCCGGCTTTGACGGTTCCACCATTCGCATACGCGGCACCAATACATTAGGAAACAGTAGCCCCCTGGTGGTTATTGATGGCGTACCCGACCGTGCAGGTGGGTTTGATCGCCTGAACCCTGCTGATATAGAAAGCATCTCCATATTAAAAGATGCATCCGCCGCTATTTATGGAGCACGGGCTGCTAATGGGGTGATCCTAATCACAACTAAACAAGGCAAAATTGGTAAGCCAATTGTATCATACGATTTTAATTATGGCTGGCAGCAACCGTCAGTTGTACCTAAAATGTCCAGTGCTGCTCAATACGGAGAATTGCTCAACGAGCAGGTTATATTTAGTAGCATACCTTATCAGCAATGGACCGCAGCATCGGATGCATTCAAAACTGCAGGTTTCTATGTACGTACCGACAACGCGCAAAGGGTAAACGCTTTCTATGGTCCACAAGATCTTCAAAAATTCAGCGACGGTTCCAGCCCGTTAACGCATCCAAATACAGACTGGTATAGTTCTGTTTTCAGAGAATGGTCACCGCAACAACAACATGGCTTGCAGGTAAGCGGAGGTAGTGAAAATATCCGGTTTCTTGCTTCGTTAGGGTACCAGAACCAGGATGCTTATTACAAAAATTCGGCAACCGGATACAAGCAATATGATCTCCGGCTAAACCTTGATGCCAAGGTGAACAAATATATTAGCACCAACATTGGTATAACAGCGCGTGAAGAGTACCGTTTCTTCCCAACTGTCGGTGCAGGAGATATTTTCAGAATGCTGATACGTGGCAAACCCACAGAAGTGGCAATCTGGCCAAATGGGGAACCTGGAATCGATATCGAAAACGGTCAAAACCCTGTGGTGGTTACAACTGGTGCCACCGGGTACGACAGAAATCGCAGAGATTATGTTCAAACAAATGGACAGGTCGAATTACGGAATCCATGGATCGAAGGTTTGAAAATTACTCTTCAGGGTGCGGTGGACAAATTCAACGGTCGAACCAAACGCTGGTCGACACCTTGGTCTTTATACACATGGGATAAAATTAGTTTCGAAGCAGACGGCGTATCGCCAAAACTTACAAAAACGGTGCGTTCTACATTCACCGATCCCCAGCTTAGGTTACAGGATGAAGAAGAACTGCGGATTGCACTAACCGGAATGGTCAACTATGACGTTAAATTTAAAGATCATACGATTGCCTTTTTAGCTGGGATTCAAAAAGAAACAAGAAAAGGTGATAATTTCTTTGCCTTCAGAAGAAACTTTATTTCCCCGGCCATTGACGAGCTTCTTGTTGGTGGAACTCCTCAACAGGATATTGGGAACACGACAAATCTAGCCACCAGCATATTCGGACAGCAGGCCCGCTTAAGTTATTTTGGCCGTGTGGCCTATAATTACCAGGAAAAATATCTGGTGGAATTTCTCTGGCGTTATGACGGCTCTTATATTTTTCCTGAAGCCGACCGCTTTGGCTTTTTCCCTGGAATATTAGTAGGATGGAATGTTAGCAATGAGAAATTCTTTGAGAACATTGACTTTTTAACTTCTTTAAAACTCCGCGCTTCTTACGGGCAGATGGGAAATGACCGGGTTGAATTCAACGGCGTATTACAGGAATATGCATTCCTCCCTACCTATTCATTGAGTGGTGTGTATGTTATCAATGGACAAATAGTGCGCACTCTTACCGAGCCGCGCGTACCGAATCCGAGTTTTACGTGGGAAGTAGCTAATAACGCAAATTTTGGAATAGAAGGTTCCTTGCTGAATAACAAAGTTTTCTTTGAGTTCGATTACTTTAATAACCAACGTAAGCAAATCCTGATTCAAAAACTAGGATCTACTCCACAAAGCTCCGGCATCAGTGGTCTTTTGCCACCTGTGAACGAAGGCCATGTTGAAAACAAAGGCTGGGAGTATAGGATTGGTTATAACGGACAGGTGAACCAGGATCTTACATTTCAAGTGAGCGCAAACGGTGGTTATTCAAAAAACAAGATAAAATTCTGGGATGAAAATCCGGGCGTGCCGGCACATCAGCGGGCAACAGGTCACACTTTCGGCACAAATGGACCAGCATTCCTTGCGTACGAATATGATGGAGTGTTTTTGAATGAAGCTGAAGTTGCCGCCAACAAAATTGACTACAGTGCTGCAGAAGGCAGCTTGAGGCCTGGCGACATGAAATTCAAGGATATTTCCGGGCTCGATGGCAAACCGGACGGTAAAATCAACAATTTGGATCAGGTAAGGTTGGACAAAAACCGTGACCCCAGGTTTACTTACGGATTCACCCTAAATGTGAGCTACAAAAACTTCGATCTCTCGGCTCTATTCCAGGGCGCTGTCGGCGGTTTACAATTGTTGAGCTTTAATGAAACCGGTGAATTCGGTAACTGGCTTGAATGGGCTTATAATAATCGTTGGTCGGTAGACAATCCAAGCAGCACAGATCCACGTTTAGTAAGCAGGACGAATAGATATTATACAAGTGGATTTGGAAACAATACTTATTTCATCAGGAAAAATAATTATTTACGCTTCAAAAACCTGGAAATCGGCTACAACCTTGGCTCCAATATTACCAAGCGGGTCGGCATTAGCCGGTTACGTGTATATGCGAGCGGGCTAAACCTTATTACCTGGGAAAAATTTGGATTCTGGGATCCTGAAACCATCGCGACCAACGGATACGCTTATCCCCAATCAAGAGTTATTAGTGCCGGTGTTCGGGTAACCTTTTAATATTAAGAATATGAAAAATATATCGATTAAAACAACAATCATTTTTCTAACCGCCTGCAGTATGCTCGCTGCTTGTAAAAGGGACTTTTTAAATACGCAGCCACTGGACCAGGTGCCGGCAACCGAGACCTGGAAAGATGCTGCCTTTGCCGAGGCTTTTGTAACCGGTGTATATGGAGGCTTATTTGAGGGGGGATTTGACGAGCAAATGCTTGCAGCTATAACAGACGAGGCTATCTTTACCCACCAGGGTAGAAACATCAATACGATCAACCAGGGTGCCTTAAACCCATCTAATCCGGGATGGGTAAACAGGCACACAGATTGGCTTCAACTGTACAACTTTATCCGTTCAGCTAATATCGCCATTGAAGCTCTGCCCACTTCCACTTTTGATAATCCAACTTTGAAACAAAGGTTGGAAGGAGAAGCTCGTTTTCTAAGAGCTTATTACTATCATCAATTGCTCCGGTTCTATGGTGGCGTTCCTATTATCACAAAAGTGTACGCTTTAAATGAAGACTATACCGCGGCCCGAAACACCTATGCAGAAGTTAGTAGTTTTATTATTAAGGAAGTGGATGCCGCTTATACTTTGCTGAAAGGAAAAACAAGGATAAAAGGCAGGGCTTCAGAACTGGCTGCATTGGCATTAAAGTCCCGCCAATTGCTTTACGATGCCAGCGATCTGCATGATATTCCAACTGCCAAGTCAAAATCAGCTGTGATCTCTGCTTTTGGAAAACCAGAACTGGTAGGATTTGTGAGCGGTGCCCGCGCTGCACGCTGGCAGGCAGCCCGAGATGCTTCAAAGGCAGTATTGGACGAGGCAGGATCGGGTTATAAAACAGGGTTGACCGCTCCTGAAACTTTTGACAACGGCCGTAAAAATCATTTATCCGTTGCTATGGGCGGGGCAAGCAAACATCCTGATGCTGACCCGGCTGTCGCTACCAGTAATGAATTGTTGTTTGTGAGAACGTTGACTCTGGAAAGAGGCGAAGGTTCTCAACAGCATGGCCTCCGGCAGGGACCAAATGGTTACAATAACTGGGCGGGAAATACGCCTATTCAGGAATTCGTTGATGACTACGAAATGATGGATGGAACCAAGTTCGATTGGACCAACGCCACCCATAAAGCCGATCCTTATTTGAACAGGGATCCCCGGTTCTATGTTTCAATATTATACGACGGATCACCCTGGAAACCTCGCGGCAGAAATGAGGATCCGGCCAACGAGATACAAACAGGAACTTATTACGTTGGCGCATCTACGCTTACAGGCTTAGATACACGGCAAGGCCCGATAGAAAACTGGAATGGCAGCTTCACCGGCTATTATTTCCGCAAATTCATTGATCCCGATCCAGCTCTTCGCGACAATACAGGGCGGCAAACTGTACCCTGGCCTTATTTCCGTTATACGGAAGCCATATTTAATTATGTAGAAGCACTTATCGAGCTGGGTGAGGATGCAACAGCCCGTACCTGGTTAAACAAAATACGTTTCAGGGCCGGGATGCCAGCCATAACCGAATCGGGAGATGCGCTTAGGCAGCGGTACAGGAGCGAACGCCGCATAGAAATGGCATTGGAAGAACAACGTTTCTTTGATGCAAGGCGTTGGATGATTGCGCCCCAAACGCTGGGCAGGAAAACTACCTACATACAAGTAGAAGGAAGGCTGAAACCCGGCGCTACGGCACCAGTTCCTTATCGCAGGGATAAAACAAAATTTGATTATGTATATCTGCCTGTAATTAACAATGACCTTGAAAACAGGGTATGGGTGGATAAAATGTATTACCGCCCCATAAGCCTGGGAGAAACTCAACGGAATAATCTGTTGGTGCAGAATCCAGGATACGATTAATAACGGTGTATGTAACTTATATTAAAAATCTATGCTGCTCGTTTGCAGCATAGATTTTTCTATTTTTAGCCGATTCTTAAACAAGGATATGTATTCCATCAAACCACATTCATCTCAATTCATTTTATTTTTTATTGTTATTCTTTTCTCCGGGTGCACCAATAAAAAAAATACTGCAGAAACGACTCCTTTATTTACTTTATTATCACCTGATCAAACGGGTGTGGTTTTCAATAATGAACTTTCTGAGGGCTTGAATACAAATATATTGATGTATGAATATTTCTATAACGGGGGAGGTGTAGCTGCAGGAGATTTTAACAGCGATAGCCTTATAGACCTGTACTTCAGTTCGAACATGGGCAATAATAAGTTCTACCTGAACAAAGGAAGCATGAAGTTTGACGACATAACAGATATCTCAGGTGCCGGAGGAAGACCCGGCCCCTGGAAAACAGGTGTTAATACCGTAGACATCAATGCTGACGGAAAGCTTGACATTTATTTGTGTTATTCAGGAGCAATGCCGGCCGCAAAAAGAGTGAATCAGTTATTTATTAACATGGGGAATGACGAGTCAGGAACACCTCGCTTTGAAGAAAAAGCTGAAATGTATGGACTGGCGAATACTGGTTTTAGCAACCAATCTTATTTTCTGGATTATGATCGGGATGGTGACCTTGATATGTTACTACTGAATCACAACCCGAAAAATCTTCCCATACAAAATGTAGAAGCTACTACTGAACTTTTTAAAAAGGACAACACAGATAAAGGATTAAGATTGCTAAAACAAACAGCTGGAAAATTTGAGGATGTTACGACATCATCCGGCATCAATGGCTCGGAACTGAGTTATGGTCTTGGTTTATGCATCTCTGATCTCAATGAAGATGGCTGGCCGGATTTCTATGTATCAAATGATTATTCTGTACCTGATTTCTTATACATCAACAATAAGGATGGAAGCTTTAGGAATGACCTGCAAAAATGCATTGGTCATACCAGCCAGTTTTCTATGGGCAATGATGTTGGAGATATTAACAATGATGGACTACAGGATATTTTTACGCTTGACATGCTGCCCGAAGATAACCACAGGCAAAAGCTTTTGCTCGCTCCTGATAACTATCCCAAATTTGATCTGAATGTACGCAGTGGATTTCATTATCAATACATGCGAAACATGTTGCAATTGAATAATGGTAATGGAACTTTCAGTGAAACAGGGCAGATAGCTGGCATATCAAATACCGATTGGAGTTGGGCGGCACTTTTTGCAGATTATGATAATGATGGATGGAAAGATCTTTTTATCACGAATGGTTATTACCGGGACTATACCAATCTTGATTTCATAAATTATATGAATGAATATGTTCGGGAAAAAGGACGGCTACGGCGGGAAGATGTATTGAATATTGTAAAAGAAATGCCTGCATCCAACGTGGTTGATTATATTTTTCAAAATAAACAGGGAATTGGGTTTCAAAACAAAAACCAGGAATGGGGTATTAACCAGCCTTCAAACAGCAATGGAGCGCTTTATGCAGACCTGGATAATGATGGTGATCTGGACCTTGTAGTAAATACTATTAATCAGCCTGCATTTATTTATCGAAATGAATCCCAAAAGCTGAATGGCAATCGATTTCTTCAGATACGTCTTACAGGCGAAGGCGGCAATACGCAGGGTTTGGGTGCAAAACTTAAAATTTTTCACAACGGACAGATTCAAACATTGGAACAAAATCCTACAAGAGGTTATCTCTCTAATGTTTCATTCAATCTTCATTTTGGCTTAGGAAATGCCGAAAAAACGGACTCTTTGATAATAATCTGGAACAGCGGCAAAGTACAAAAACTGTATAATGTGAAAGCAAACCAACTTCTAAAACTGAATGAGAAAGATGCAGAAAATAAAACATCAGTATTCAAACCGGCTACGAAATGGTTTGCAGAAATTAAACCAGCAATAGAATATGAAAGCCTTGATTCAAACATCAATGACTTTAACAGGCAGGCTCTCCTTATACATGAATTTTCATACGATGGACCCTGCATGTTAAAATATGATTTGAATATGGACGGATTA
The DNA here is from genome assembly GCA_014379345.1 of Chitinophagaceae bacterium. Classification (GTDB taxonomy): domain Bacteria; phylum Bacteroidota; class Bacteroidia; order Chitinophagales; family Chitinophagaceae; genus Flavitalea. The sequence continues at coordinate 15,665 of JACMLY010000120.1, read as the reverse complement.
GAAGATGTTTTGATAGGTGGTGGAGCCGGACAGGCGACCAGTATTTTCCTGCAACAGAAAAACGGCTCTTTTTTAAAGCCGAGAATTCCTGCATTTGATCGGGATAAAGCCTTTGTCGATGCGGACATAGCAATAATCGATGCAAATGTTGACACACATCCTGATATATATATTGCCAGCGGAGGGTACCATAATTTTTCAATATCGGATACATTGCTTCACGATAGGCTTTATCTTAATGATGGTAACAATAATTTTATTCCAAGTAATGGACTACCTAAAATCAGTGGCAGCAAATCATGTGTAACGATCGGAGACATCAATGCAGATGGTTCGCCGGATATTTTTGTGGGGGGGAGGGTTGTTCCGGGTCGTTACCCCGAAACCCCCAGAAGTTATATTTTGATCAATGACGGCAAAGGAAATTTTACAGATCAAACTGAAAAGATATGCCCGGAACTTTCTAAACCAGGAATGGTAACCGATGCTGCCTGGATTGATCTTGATCTTGATAAAAAAAATGAGTTGGTGGTAGTGGGTGAATGGATGCCGGTGATGGTGTTTCGTCAGGAAAATGGTACGCTGAAAAATACCAGTACCAAATATTTCAGCGAACCTTATACCGGATGGTGGAATACGTTAGCCTTTGGAGATTTTAATTCGGATAACCGCCCTGATCTTATTATTGGGAATATGGGGCTGAATACACAATTCAAAGCCTCGAAAAAAGAGCCGTTGGATATGTACTACAAGGACTTCGATAACAATGGTTCCGTTGATCCTGTTTTTAGCTTTTATATTCAGCAAAAAAGGTATCCATACATTACACGCGATGAATTGCTCGGTCAACTGCCTGGCCTTCGCAAGCGATTTTCAAGTTTTAAAAGCTATGCCGATATAACAATGGACGATCTTTTTCAGAGTAAAGAGTTGAAAGAAGCAGGGCATCTCGTTGCTGACCACATGACCACAACGTGTTTTATAAGCAGTCCATCCGGAAAATTTGAGATAGCGGAATTACCAAATCAGGTTCAATATTCACCGGTGTATTCAATTAATCCACTCGATTTTAATGCCGATGGAAAAACCGACCTGTTGATTTGCGGTAATACCAGTTATACTAAGTTGAGGCTCGGTAAATTTGACGCCAATTACGGCATCTTACTGGCCGGAGATGGAAAAGGTAATTTCAAATATCTCAAACAAAGCGAATCAGGGTTTAATATTTGGGGTGACGTAAGATCTGCTATTCAGATAAAGGATAAAATTTATTTTGGTATCAACGGTAAGCCTTTGATCGCATATACCTTGTTGGAACAAAAAAATTGATGCAGGATAAACTCTCGCAAAGACGCCAGGACGCAAATCAATAGGCATTCTTCGCGCCCCAGCGCCTTTGGGAGATTTATTCACTTCAAAACAAATCACCAAAAGCGTGCGTATATCAACGTTAATATCAACAGGATCACCACCACCATTGCAGTAGTTGCAGGTTTAAGTTTGAACATAGATGAGTCGATCTCAAATGCTTTCGGATTTATTCTCGGCCCTGCCAGGCTCATGATCACCATAATCAGCACCGTGAATACAAACGACCATCCCATGGCTATAAGGAAAGGAATCTCGTATTCACCATCTTTATTTAAAAATGCAGTATACAGGATAGTTTCATTTCCGAACCACTGTGGTGCGTAGTTGATGAATACAACGGACAGTACAAATCCTGTTATCACACCGGCAATGGCTGCAGCGCCTGTAGTCCTTTTCCAGAACATACCGAGTATAAACATAGCAAATACGCCGGGACTTATTAAACCGGTATATTTCTGAATAAAAGTGAATCCGCCCTCTCCACCGATGCCTAATAAATCTTTCCAGGTGAAAATAATTGAAATGATCATGGCCACTAAAATGGTTACTCTACCCGTCCAAACCATCTGCTTCTCAGAAGCATCTTTCCGCATGTATTTTTTATAAATGTCCAAAGTAAAAATGGTGGATATACTATTTGCTTTACCGGCTAACGAAGCCACAATCGCAGCTGTTAACGCAGCTAAGGAAAGTCCTCTGATGCCTGTAGGCAGAAAGCCGAGTATCGATGAGTATGCATTGTCCGCATTGAAATTTCCTCCCGGCGCCATCTCCTGCTGCAATCCCCCATTTTTGTATAACACATAAGCAGCAATTCCCGGTAACATAACAATGACCGGCATCATGAGTTTGAGGAAGGCGGCGAATAAGATCCCGGTTCTTGCTGTTTGAAGATCGGCTCCCAATGCTCTTTGCGTGATGTATTGGTTGCAACCCCAATAGTTCAGGTTTACGATCCACTGACCTGCAAAATACATGGCGATGCCCGGCAGCATTAAATATTTATTTACTTCAGCCTGCGGCGCATTAGGACCGGGTTTATCGAGTATCATACGAAAATGTTCAGGAGAATCATCCATTAACTTATTGAATCCGGCCAGTACATTTTTTCCCAGTCCAAAATGTTCGCTCACCATTGTCAAAGCTATATACGTGGTTGCTAATCCACCAATGATCAGTACCAACACCTGTATTACATCCGTGTAACCGATCACTTTCATTCCACCCAAAGTAATAACGATCGCAAATAATGAAAGCCCCAGCATGATAATATGAAAATGTTGTCCCCCCGACAGATTGTCGATAGCAACAGCGCCGAGATATAAGATAGATGTCAGGTTCACGAAAACATATATGAACAACCACATGATGGCCATGATCAGGCTGACCGTTTCATTATACCGCGTTTTTAAAAACTGCGGCATGGTAAATATTTTATTCTTCAGATACACGGGCATAAAAAACACTGCTACAATAATAAGGGCAAAGGCTGCTATCCACTCATAAGCTGCAACGGCTATTCCTACCGTAAACCCGTTACCGCTCATTCCAATAAATTGTTCAGCTGAAATATTAGAGGCGATCAATGATGCACCGATTGCCCACCAGGTAAGGGAACCTTCTGCGAGAAAAAAATCATGTGTATCGGTTACAGCTTTTTTCTTTCGTAAATAGATCCAGTAGCCGTAACCTGCTACAATAAAGAAATAAATAATAAAAATTAAATAATCTGCAAATACCAATTTGTTATTCATATGCAAGTAGGCGTTGGAAGGTTATTATATTAATTCCTAAAAATAAGGTAGCCACAGAACACTACCTCAACTATTTAATTACATCCTGTAAGCTGTTTCACTCCATCGTAATTGATTTTTAAATTGATAGAGTTCCGTTTGTTTATTGATCAATACGTATTCGATACCGGCCATTTCCGCAAAATCCTCGAGATGTTCCGCAGTCAGGTTCTGACTGTAACAGGTATGATGTGCTCCGCCAGCCAATATCCATGCGGTACAAGCGGTTTGCATATCGGGTAATGGCTTCCAAAGAACACGGGCTACGGGAAGTTTAGGAAGATCATGTTCAGGCACTATACCTTCTACTTCATTTACAAGCAACCGAAAACGGTTGCCCATGTCAATCACCGACGCATTCAGGGCAGCACCACCGGCTACGTTAAATACCAGTCTTACGGGATCAGCCTTGCCTCCAATACCTAAAGGATGAATTTCACATTTCGGTTTTTCGGCTGCAATGCTTTCACAGATTTCGAGCATATGTGCACCCAATACCATTTCATTACCCGGCTCAAAATGATACGTATAATCTTCCATGAAGGAGTTGCCGCCTTTCAGGCCACTCGCCATCACCTTCATCAATCGTACAAGCGCAACTGTTTTCCAGTCTCCCTCGCCCGCAAAACCATATCCTTCAGCCATCAGTCGCTGGGCGGCAATCCCCGGTAGTTGCGACATCCCATGCAGGTCTTCAAAAGTATCTGTAAAGCCTTTGAAGTTCCCGGCCTGCAGAAAATTCCTTAACCCGATCTCAATCTTTGCTGCTTCACGTAACGAGGCGTACTGGCTCCCACCTTTTCGCAAGTTGTCTGTCAATTGATATTGCTCACTATATATTTTACACAGTTGATCTATTTCACTGTCTCCTGTTTCATTGATTACTTTTACCAAATCTCCAATGCCGTGTGTGTTTACCGAGTAACCAAATTTCATTTCAGCTTCTACCTTGTCACCATCAGTTACGGCAACATATCGCATGTTGTCGCCAAAGCGAACGAATTTTCCACCCTGCCAGTCGTTCCAGCCCGCTGCGGCTCTTGTCCATATATCAATTTTACGGACAACATTTTCATCCTGCCAATGACCTACTACAACCTTCCTGTTTAAACGCATACGACTCATGATAAAACCGAATTCCCTGTCCCCATGCGCAGACTGATTAAGGTTCATAAAGTCCATATCAATTTCACCCCAGGGTATATCGCGATTAAATTGAGTATGCAGATGCAGTAAAGGCTTGTTCAGAATCCTTAATCCGCCGATCCACATTTTTGCAGGAGAGAATGTATGCATCCACGCGATCAGACCTATACAATTTTTTGAACTGTTTGCCTCCTGGCAAACGGCATATATTTCTTCAGGCGATTTTACCACAGGCCTGAAGAGTATTTTCACCGCAATTTGTCTGGAGTGATCCATTGATTTCGAGATTTGCTCCGAATGCTCGGCTACTTTCTTCAACGTTTCTTCTCCGTATAAGTGCTGGCTACCGGTAATGAACCATACTTCCAGATCTTCCATCCGCCCTAAAGAATTATTATTCTTCATCAGTAACTATTTTGTTGAGAATTTATATAGCGTGGTTTGCCTGTAGACTTCACCTGGCTTTAGTATGGTGGTTGGAAATGCTGGTTGATTGGGACTATCAGGAAAATGTTGCGTCTCCAGGCAAAGCGCCGCATGCTTGCCATATTTCTGGCTATTCCTGGTATTGGTCAGCGTTCCATCCAGGAAATTACCGGTATAAAACTGCAGTCCGGGTTCGGTTGTAAACACTTCCATGAAACGGCCGCTGGCCGGATCATAAAGAGTGGCCACCCGTTCTAATCCGCTTCCATCTTTTGTTAAAACCCAGTTATGATCATAGCCACCCTGCACCTGTTGAATATCTTTGCCGATGGTTTTAGCGGCAGTAAAATCCATAGGGCCTCCTTTTACATCCGACAAAACACCGGTCGGAATTAATTGAGCATTCACAGGTGTATATTTATCAGCCCTGAGTTCTAACTGATGATTAAGAATGGTTGAATCTGCACCTGCTGATAAATTAAAGTACGCATGATTGGTAAGGTTTACCGGTGTTGCCTTATCGGTTGATGCGGTATAGTCGATTTTCACTCCATTATCCGCTGTGAGCGTATAAATCACCTGGATGTTTAATGTTCCGGGATAACCTTCTTCCCCGTCTTTGCTAATATAATTTAGTTTGAGGCTGCTATCTCCCGGTTGCTTCTCGATATTCCACAAAACCTTGTCGTAGCCCTTGTTCCCGCCGTGCAAACTATTGCCATTATTGTTGCCGGCTAACTGATATTTTTTTCCATCCAATGTGAAAGATCCTTTGGCAATACGATTTCCGTAACGGCCTATCAATGCACCGAAATAGGGGTTTCCTTTTTGCAAGAAACCGCTTAATGAATCGAAACCCAATACGACATCACCCATATTTCCAGTCTTGTCGGGGGCAATAATACTGGTTATAGTACCTCCATAATTGATAATGCCTAATTGCATACCCGATGCATTCCTAAGGGTATAAAGTGTAATAGGATTACCCTCGTATATACCAAAACTTTTCTCAGTGATCGTTAATATTTTGGCTGCGGTTGTATCTGAAGTTTTAGTTTCGGTCGATTCTTCTGACGCATTGTTACAGGCTACAAAGATTATGATGACTGATAAAAATGCACGTTTGTTTTTCATACAAATTTTTTATTGACCATAGTAAGAATCCGGGCCGTGTTTGCGTTCAAAATGTTTTTTGATTAATGCGTCTTTCAATCTCGGAGACGATGGATTGATCTGCTGCGTAAGGAAGGCCATCTGGGCAATATTCTCCAGTACTGCGCTATTGTACACGGCCTTCGCTGCGTTTTTGCCCCAGGTAAATGGTGCATGATTTCCAACTAAGATCATTTCAACTTCTTCGTAGTTCAATGCCTTTTCGTTGAAACATTTTATAATCTGCCAACCGGTCTCATGTTCATAATTTCCGCTGATCATTTCATCATTCATCGGTTGCGCACAGGGAATATCAACTGTGATGTGATCGGCATGGGTGGTCCCCAATATCGGGATATCTCTCTGAGACTGGGCCCAGGAGGTTGCATATATTGAATGTGTATGCGAAATCCCACCGATCTTCTCCCAATGCTTATATAACAAAGCATGTGTTTTTGTATCGGATGAAGGTCGCAGCTTTCCTTTTACAATATTTCCATCGTAATCAACCACTACCATTTTTTCGGGCGAAAGTTCATCATAGGGAACGCCACTGGGTTTAATGGCAAAGACTCCCAGGTTCCTATCGACAGAACTAACATTACCAAAAGTGAAAACGACCAGCCCCAGTTTTGGCAATTCCAGATTGGCTTCATAAGCCTCCTCTTTGATATATTTATATTTGCTCATCGCTTGATTGCTGTGATATAAAATTTCCCAACTCTTTATACCGTTGATACCTTTTACTATACAATGCCGTTTTTAAGGGATCAGGTGTGTAGGTTGTATCAAAGCCCTGTCCCATAGCAGCCATCGCATCCTCTACTTTCTCATAAATGCCCGCTGCTGTTGCCGCAAACATGGCCGCACCTGCTGCACAGGTCTGTTCTGATCGATGAATGCGGATAGGCATATTCATAACGTCGGCCATCACCTGCATAACGTATGGTGATTTTTTGGCTACCCCGCCCATTCCGATCAATCCTTTCACGGGAACTCCCTGTTCATTGAACCGGTCAACAATGGCTTTTGCGCCGAAACAGGTTGCTTCAACCAGGGCCTTAAATATCCTGGGTGCATCAGTTGCAAGATTCAGGTTTACAATAGCGGCTTTTAACTCGTGGTTTGCATCGGGCGTGCGCCGGCCATTCAGCCAGTCTATCGCCAATTCATCATTTTCGTTTAATGGTAACCTGGATGCTTCTTCAGATAAGGAAGCAATGATTTTATCGCTAAGCTCCTGCTTTGATTTCTCATCAATGGATAATTGCTTAATCGGCCAGCTTAAAAGATTTTTAAACCACGCATATACATCGCCAAATGCACTTTGACCAGCTTCCATGCCTATCATGCCAGGGATAATAGAACCGGGTACCTGGCCGCAGATGCCCTTTACTAATTTCCCTTCCACTTCGGTTTGAGGGGCTACCAACATATCACAGGTGGATGTTCCCATTACTTTGCTGAGATGGTATGGCTCTATCTGTCCACCAACTGCACCCATATGCGCATCAAAGGCGCCCACTCCGATCACAACTTCTGTGGAAAGTCCTAATCTTACAGCCCATTCTTTTGATAAAAACCCGGCAGACTGATCCGCAGTATAGGTTTCGGTGAATAATTTTGAAATATATCCATTCAGCAATGGATCCAGTGAACTGAAAAAATCATCTGGTGGTAAGCCTCCGAACTCCGCTGCCCACAAAGCTTTGTGACCTGCACTGCATACTCCTCTTTTCATTTCATGAACGTCGTTCTTACCGGTCAGTAAAAATGGTATCCAGTCGCAATGTTCAACGAATGAATATAAAGCATTTCGAATAACCTCATCTTCTCTTACTAAATGAAGCAGCTTTGCCCAAAACCACTCTGAAGAATAAATGCCCCCTACGTATTGCAAAAAGTTAAGAGAGAATTTTTCGGCATGTTGGTTAATTTCAGCGGCTTCCTTCGTTGCCGTATGATCTTTCCACAACACAAACATGGCGTTTGGATTATTTTCAAATCCTGCCACTAGTGCAAGCGGCGTTCCCGATTTATCGACGGCAACGGGTGTAGAACCTGTTGTATCTATCGAAATGGCTTTTACCTGGCTTGCAATTTCTTCCCCTGATTTTTGTAAACATTCTTTGATGGTGGTCTCCAATCCTTCTATATAATCCAATGGATGCTGCCGAAACTGATTGATGGAGGAATTACAAAATAAGCCGTCTTTCCAACGGGGATAATAATATACACCTGATGCAATCTCTTTCCCATCAAGTGTATCGATGAGCACAGAACGAACAGAGTCTGTTCCAAAATCAACGCCTATTACAAAAGAGTGTTTCATACAGCGGCAATAAGTGTCAAATTAACACTTATTATTTTATTCCTAAAAAAAAATCTTTTTGCAAATAATTCTGTCTAAAAGCCTTTTTATTGATCTTATAGAAAAATGCGCCTTTTCTTGAGCCTTGTTTGTCCTTGTCAGACTGTCGGGTTAGTAATCCTGTAGACAATAACTTTCTTGTAAAGTTTCTCTTGTCGAGCTGTGTATTGTAAATTCCTTCATACAGGCCCTGCAGTTGTGGCAGAGTGAACCGCGGAGGCAACAATTCAAAAAGAACCGGATGAATGGCCGCCTCATGTTGCAACTGCTTCCTGGCAATATTGACCATATCGTTGTGATCGAAAATAAGTTTTGGAAATTTATTTACCGGGAACCACTCGGCATGATAATCATCGCTGATTTGCGTTTCATAATCATGAATATTGATCAAAGCGAAATAGGTCACGCTAATGGTACGCTCCAGCGGATCTCTGTTTGGATCACTGAATACCTGTAATTGCTTCAGGTAAACGCCTTCGAGACCTGTGAGTTCTTTTAGAATACACGATGCCGCTTCATTACAACTTTCATCCGGCTGAACATATCCCCCCATCAGACTCCATTTTCCTTTTTCAGGATCAAAGCCTCTTTGGATCAGAAGAATTTTAAGTTGCTGCCCATCAAATCCAAAGATGATACAATCCACTGCGGCCAATAATTTTTTCTGGCTTGAATAACGGTTCATTTTTCAAATGAAATATTGTTGACGACAAAGTACGGATATTCCAAGTACGAAATACGAAGTAGGAAATACGAAGTAGGAAGTAGGATTGTGAACTCGGTATTTAACTGTAGATTCCCTATTTAAAATTCAGTATTTCTTATTTCGTACTTCGTACTTCGTACATCTAACATCGTACTTATTGACTCACAGCGAAGTTCTCATCGTGAGATAAAAAGGAATTTCAATATGTTCGGTTGACCTGTCGATGATCAGCTTGGCCGCTTTTTCGCCCATCATTTGAAAATCAGTAGACATCGTCGTAATTCCATCAAGGATGATTTTTTTCAAGGGCGTTTCATTATAAGAAATCACACCTACATTTTTGCCTACTTTGAGTTTGGCTGAAAGTATTCTTTCAATAAGAATTACCAGGTCATTTTCCATTAGATTGATAAATACTTCATCGGCATTGATTGGTTCGATAGTTATATCATGCACTACTTTTGAATTAAAGGCATACTGATGACAAAACCTGAAAAATCCTTTCAGTATTTCCTGCGGATAATAAGTGTATTCGGGAAATATAATTTTCAATGTCTGATATTTACTGAGATGAGGTAAAGCCTGCTCAAGTGCTGCATATATATCTTTCTCAAAATTTTCATAGATGGCACCGTAATTTCCGTTCACCCCCGAAACAAGTTTATCCATCAGTATCAGCTTCTCTTTTGGAATGGTGTTGATGATCTCATGTGCATTTTCGCCGCCTTCCAGGAAATGAGGAATCAGCACATAATAATCATAACCGTCTTTTTTGTTTTGCAATAATTTCTTGAATAAGGCAAAATCGTTATTATAAATATAGAAATCAATCGTAGCCATCTCTCCCAATGAAGCAACGAACGCATCGTATATTATTTTTTTATGAAAACTCAGTTTGTTGAATAACAGAAAAATCTTCAGTTGCCGGTTCAGATCCACGTCTTTTACAAAATATCCTTTGCCGGGCACAGCGCCTAATACGCCTAATTTTTTCAAATGCTTGTATCCTTTTTCCGCAGTATCCCTGGAAATCTCGAATTCAAAACTTAGCTCATTGATCGAAGGAAGCATTTCATCCTTTTTCAGCTTTTCTTCACTGATAGCTTTTACAATAGCATTTGCCAGTTGAAGATACTTGGGCGTTGCCGAATAGTAATCAATTGTTAAGTGGTCAAAAATGGAAGATTTTTTCATCGGCTACAATCTTTATTACCCACGACTCGTATATCAAACCTACAAAAAAAACAATAAAATGACCATGATAGTCCATGACGGCAGAATAACGCGTAACTTCTACATTTATCATTCGTTTTGCCAGCCATATAAAAAAACTAATTGCTCATGGGTGTTATTCTAGGCGTGATCTTTCATTTCCTTGGTGGCTTTGCTTCTGGAAGTTTTTACATCCCTTATAAGAAAGTAAAAAAGTGGGCATGGGAGAGTTATTGGATCGTAGGAGGACTTTTTTCCTGGCTTGTTGTACCTCCATTGGCAGCCTATCTGACAGTTCCGGATTTTACAGATATTATCAAAAATACCAGCACTTCCACCTTAGGGATTACTTATCTGTTTGGGTTATTATGGGGTATTGGCGGGCTTACCTATGGATTAGGTGTACGATACCTGGGCGTTGCCTTGGGAAGTAGCATTATACTGGGCTTATGCATGGTATTTGGCGCCATTATTCCATCTATTTATTACGACGTGTATCCAAAAGAAGGAAAAGACACATTCAGCATGATGATAAATTCCGGCTGGGGCTGTACAGTCCTCGCAGGTCTGGCCCTTTGCGTTATAGGAATTATCATTTGCGGCAAAGCCGGAACAATGAAGGAAAAGCAACTTTCCTCTGTTGCAGCAACCGACCCCCATGGTGTTACAGTAAAAACCGAATATAAATTTGGTCTCGGACTGCTTGTTTCAATCATCTCCGGGGTACTGAGTGCGTGTTTCAATTTTGGACTTGAATCAGGGAAGCCTATGGCTACTGTAGCCAATGATGTGTGGAAGGCTGCAAACTCGGGTGAGGGCGAATTTCTTTTCCAAAATAACGTAACTTATGTAGTGGTTTTATGGGGTGGACTTACCACCAATTTTATATGGTGCATGATCTTAAACGCCCGCAACAAGACCTTTGGAGATTATACCAATAAAAAAGCACCTCTTCTGGCCAACTATATATTTTCGGCGCTGGCCGGCACCACCTGGTTTCTGCAGTTCTTTTTCTATGGAATGGGTGAAAGTAAACTTGGCAATGGGCCCAGTTCATGGATTCTGCATATGGCTTTTATCATCCTTGTTGCAAATATGTGGGGCCTCGTGTTGAAGGAATGGAAGGGTGTAACTAAAAAAACAACAACAACTTTAATTACAGGAGTTGTGATCATTATCTTATCGGTATTGTTGGTGGGATATGGTAATTCGCTTAGAGAGTAGTCTAATCTATTGTAATAATTTTTTAAAGTTCTAGTTATGTCAGTGAGCACATCCGCAAAGTTCAAACATGTAAGTTATTTATGGGATGAGGCAAGAGCAACGTCTATGGCCGGAGACGAGGTGGCCCTGTTGATCTATCGTTCTAATTTATTGGGTGCCGATCTCAGGCTGACCAACTATGGCGGTGGAAATACATCGTGTAAAGCACCTGCCAAAGATCCGCTAACGGGAATGGAAACAGAAGTGATGTGGGTAAAAGGTTCGGGTGGAGATCTCGGCACGCTAAAACGGAGTGGACTGGCCGCACTGTATGTTGATCGTTTACGAAGCTTGAAAAATATTTACAGAGGTATCCAGTTTGAAGATGAAATGGTTGAATTGTTCAATCATTGCATTTTTGATCTCAGTTCAAAAGCTCCTTCGATCGACACGCCTTTGCATAGCTTCCTTCCATTTAAGCATATCGATCATTTACACCCTGATGCAGCCATTGCCATCGCTGCGGCAAAAGATGGCAAACGAATTACAGAAGAATTGTTCAGCGGGACCATCGGTTGGGTGCCGTGGCAAAAACCCGGCTTTGACCTTGGATTACAATTGAAACAATGCCTTGATGAAAATCCTGGTATCCGAGGAATCATGTTGGGTTCACACGGATTGTTCACCTGGGGTGATACCGCTTACGAAAGCTATATAAACACACTGGAAGTTATTGAACGCTGCGCTGAATATTTGCAGGAAAATATAAGGAAGAAGCCGCAGATCTTCGGTGGTCAGAAAATTTCATCTCTTGAAAAAGATACACGCCGCAGCCAGGCAGCTACTCTTGCTCCGGTTTTGCGGGGGTTTTGCTCAAGTCAAACCAAAATGATCGGTCATTTTACTGATGATGAAAGGGTTCTTCAATACATCAATTCAAATGACCTGAAAAAACTGGCACCTATGGGTACCAGTTGTCCCGATCATTTTTTGCGCACAAAGATCAGTCCACTGATATTGCCTTTGGGTGCCGCAGAATCTTTAACAGATGTGCAGAAAATAAAGGAAAAATTACAGCCGGAATTTGAGGCATACCGGAAAATGTATGCCGACTATTACAACAAGTGCAGGCATAACAATAGTCCGGCCATGCGCGATGCAAATCCGGTGGTGATATTGTACCCGGGTATCGGTATGTTCACTTTTGCAAAAGACAAGCAAACAGCCAGGGTAGCTGCAGAATTTTATATCAATGCAATTAACGTGATGCGTGGGGCGGAGGCGATTTCTGAATATACCTCATTACCCCGGCAGGAAGCCTTTAATATTGAGTATTGGTTGCTTGAAGAAGCCAAATTGCAACGCATGCCGAAACCAAAGGCTTTATCCGGACGGATTGCATTGGTAACGGGTAGTGCGGGTGGTATAGGGAAAGCAATCGCTAAAAAATTTGCGGACGAAGGCGCCTGTGTTGTAGTGAACGATAATGATTCGGAGCGTCTGGCTGAAGCAAAAGAAGAATTTCAAAATCAATATGGGAAAGATGTTTTTACCACTGCTGTATTGGATGTAACAAAGGATAGCGATATACAGCTTGCCTATGAAGCGGCCGCATTATCCTTCGGAGGTGTTGATATTATTGTTAACTGCGCAGGGCTTTCTATATCGAAACCCATTGAAGAACATACAGAAAAAGATTGGGATCTGCTATACAATGTGCTTGTGAAAGGCCAGTTTTTTGTAACCAAGACTGGTGTTGAGATGATGCGCAAACAGGATATTGGTGGTGATGTATTAAATATTGTCAGCAAAAATGCAATGATGTCGGGCCCTAATAATGCAGGGTATGGTTCTGCCAAAGCCGCGCAACTTCATTTAAGCCGGTTAAATGCTGCTGAACTGGGCAAAAATAAAATTCGCGTCAACGTTGTAAACCCCGATGCAGTGCTCACCGATAGTAAGATATGGGCAGGAGCATGGGCAGAAGGCCGGGCAAAAGCGTATGGGGTCAAGGTGGAAGAACTTCCTGCATACTATGCCAACCGAACCTTGCTCAATGAAATCATTCTACCGGAAGATATTGCCAATGCCTGCTTTGCCTTCATAGGCGGATTATTGAATAAATCCACAGGAAATGTATTGAATGTTGATGGTGGCGTTGCAACGGCATTTGTGCGTTGAGGCGTCGACGGTAGACAGTGAAACAAATGAATGATTACAGTGTCTTTTTCGGTGGACGGTCGACGGCCGACGATTCACGACTTAACTCCAAAACCAAAATAACTATGACACGTGTTGCTTTCAAAATGAAATTATTTGATGGGCATGAAGAGGAGTATCAAAAGCGGCACGATGCATTATGGCCCGAATTGGAACAGTTACTGAAAAACACGGGTATTCATGAATATTCAATATTTCTGGATGACAGCAGCAATAGCCTTTTCGGCATCTTGAAAGCGGAAGATCCAAAAGCCCTTGATAATTTACCCGCTCACCCCGTGATGCAACGATGGTGGAAATATATGGGCGATATCATGGAAAGCAATCCGGATAATTCACCGGTCAGTATTCCACTGAAAGAAGTATTTTACTTACCATAAACGATTGCCATATGCTACTGGAAAAATATAAGATTGATGAACACAACCACCGGGCATCACCAGATCATAAAAGGGATTTCGAGTTCGTGGCTGCAAAAATTACCAATACCAAAGATATTCTTCAAAAATTAGAGGATTTCCAGATTGCCATCCCAAGCTGGGCACTTGGCACGGGTGGCACACGTTTCGGCCGGTTCTCAGGCGGCGGTGAGCCACGGAACCTCGAAGAAAAAATGGAAGATGTAGGATTGCTTCATGCGATCAACAAATCAAGTGGAGCCATTTCTTTGCATATACCATGGGATATTCCTAAAAATGCTCAATCCACCAAGGCATTGGCAGCTCAACACGGATTGCGTTTTGATGCAGTTAATTCAAATACTTTCCAGGACCAGCCTGACCAGCAATACAGTTATAAATTTGGTTCCCTTCAACATGTCGACAGGTCAGTTCGCAAGCAGGCCGTCGACCATAACATCGAAGTGATACGTCACGGAGTTGAACTGGGTTCCGAATCATTAACGGTATGGTTATCGGATGGTTCCTGTTTCCCCGGACAGTTAAATTTCAGGAAAGCATTCCAACGGACTTTCGAAGGGTTACAGGAAATTTATGCTGCCCTCCCCGATCATTGGAAGATGTTCGTTGAATACAAAGCATTCGAACCTAATTTTTATTCCATGACAGTAGGCGATTGGGGCCAATCATTACTATACGCAAATAAACTTGGACCAAAGGCCTATACGCTCGTTGATCTTGGCCACCATCTTGCAAATGCGAATATCGAACAGATCGTTGCACTTCTTTTGAGTGAAGGAAAACTGGGTGGATTTCATTTCAACGATTCGAAATACGGTGATGATGATCTTACGGTGGGAAGCATCAATCCATACCAGTTGTTCTTGATATTTAACGAACTGGTAGAAGGCATGGATGCAAGAACAATGAATCATGCATCGGATCTTGGATGGATGATCGATGCTTCTCACAATGTAAAAGATCCCCTGGAAGATCTTATTCAATCAGTGGAAGCCATCAAGATCGCGTACGCACAGGCATTACTGGTAGATACCAGAGCACTGCATGCGGCCCAGGAATCAAACGATGTAGCCCTGGCACAGGAAATATTACAACAGGCGTACCGCACGGATGTGAGACCATTGGTTGCCGAAGCAAGGTTACAGGCCGGTGGATCATTACAACCTTTGCAACTCGTACGGTCTTTAAAAGTGCGTGAAAACCTCATCAGGGAAAGAGGCCAAAAAACAGTGGCTACAGGGTTGTAGTTATTATGAATATTTTTTTTAGTCGACCGTCGACCGCAAAACCCGCTTCCATGAATAAATCTCCCGTCATTACAATCTTTGATATCGAAACCATCGGGTCCGTTGTTGGTGTTTTCACCAACAACAGCGGAGAAGAAGTAGTTACTCTTAAAAGGCAATCGCAAACTAATAGAATTGACTCAACCTCGCTTCCGTTGTCAGTGAAAACGCCGACAACGGCTGAATGTTTTCTTTTGATCGACCGTCGACCGAAAAACCTTCTTGCATGCATAAATCTCCCGTCATAGCAATCTTTGATATCGAAACCATCGGGGCTGTTGCTGGTGTTTTCACCAACAACAGCGGAGAAGAAGCAGTTACTCTTAAAAGGCAATCGCAAACTAATAGAATTGACTCAAC
>JACMLY010000119.1 GCA_014379345.1 Chitinophagaceae bacterium | reverse complement strand
TCGAACTTATCTGATTTTGACCATTCAAAAACAGCCAGGGCTATTTTTCTGCCAAAAGTTTGCGAACGTTCAAACACTGAAGAACTGACGGTCAATTTGAGCCTGTTGTTGTAAGCATTTTCAAGAGAATCAATTGAAATTTTATTTGCATCATTAGCACCCGTAAAAAGACTACGGGTAATTGAAGCCATTGCAGCATTTGCGGCGGTCTGCACTGAATATTCCTTATTTTTTTCAGGTGAAGGCATTTCAGGCATCTGGTTGAGACGTTTGGAAAGACTTACTGAATTAGGTATTCCCATCCGTACTGCTTCGTACAAACTAATCCCCGTGTATGAAAATGATCGATTACTACTGGGCGTCGACGCGGGGTTGAAGAGGATAATGCCCAATTGCATTTTATACCAATCCACGGCAACATCCGCTTTTTCGTTCATGGCAGAACCGTTTTCTTTTGGATGGTCAAAAAGATCACCCCATTCAATTTTATTACAACCGATGGAAAGTGTAAGAATCGTAAAAAGCAGGAAGATCCTAAAACGAGCAGGAAAGACAGTTTTCTTCATAAAACAAATTTTGATTGTGAGAAATATGAGATGCAAAAAACTTTGTTGAATTACCTGTTAATCACAAATTCTCATCACAATAAGGCACGCGAAGAATAAGGGGCGCGGAAAGTATCCGAATGATATAGTCGTAGAAAAAAGAATTAGGGAAACAAAGCCAGTGAAATTATTTACCTGAGAGAATACTGCAGATTAGCGACGAACATGACAAACGCCATTGATTATCTAAATTAACAACATTCATGAAAAGATCATGATAAGCGGAAAAAAATAATTTGAAAGCAGAGCGGGTGAATTATTTTTTTCTGCTCCAGACAATAAAATCGGTTTGCGGGATTTTTTCAATACCGGTCTGTCTCAACATATTTACCAGTTGTCCGCGGTGATAGGTACCATGGTTGAAAATGTGCAGGATCATCTGGTAGATGGGTTGTTTGAATTGCTCCTTCCTGCTGTTCTGGTACATAAATACATGATCCAATGCAGCCACAGTAGCGTTTTTGACCCATGTTTCCCATAATTTATTCTGGTGCAGTAAAGAAGTGGACACATCCGTGGTTGTTCCTTTAAACGAACTGCTGGGTACAATGATCACTTCCTGTAGTTTCATCCGTTGCCACCATATGCTCTCTGCATCCCACATATGCAGCAAGGTTGAATGAATGGTTGAAAAACTGCTAGGTAATGTTTTATGCAAAACATCATCAGCCATAGATTGTATGAGCGCTGCCAGTTTTTGATTTGCCCATATATTATAAGTGGCGTACTGTTGCAAAATTTCCTTCATAGCAATATTATTCTTTTAAATACACTCCAAAATTAAGCAGGCGAATGACATGCAGAGGAAAGCAAGGTTTTTCAAAATAAAGCACGGATGAATGAACTATTTTTGATATTCAAAATCACTAGCGTACGGATAAAATCTTTATATAGTGCGGTGATCGATTCATGGCATGCACCTCAGACTATTCATTTTGATCAGGGCTTTGTGATCGTTGTGTCTTCTCGTCGTGTCCTTGGTGAACCCTTTTACTGCACAATCAGAAAGGTTCACGAAGGTCACGAAGAGAAGACACAACGAACACAAAGATTAGCATGGTTATTAACCGGACAATAATGATTCAAAATTATATATCGATCGCAAACTACAACTGAAAATTATAAACATGGCAGATAGAAATTTCCCGTTGACAGGTTTTAGCTCACTGGCCATTCATGAAGGGCATATACAGGATCCAAATTATGCACATCTCACTCCTATTTACGCGTCCTCCACTTTTGTATATGATACGGCCGAACAGGGCATGCGGCGTTTCAGTGGCGAAGAAAAAGGTTTTATTTATTCACGTTGGGGTAACCCCACCATGCATGAGGCAGAAAATAAAATTGCTGCGATGGAAGTTTATGGTCTCGATTCCGAACTGCCCAGAGCCTATCTGCAGGCCTCCGGTATGGCGGCTATTTCAACACTGATGCTATCAACATTAAAAACCGGCGACAAAGTACTTTCACATTATTCGCTATACGGTGGCACGCAGGATATGGCCAATACATTATTGCCTGCCCTGGGAATCGGGGCTATCATTGCAGATCTGCGTGATTTAAATAAAGCAGAAGATTGTTTAAAAGCAGATCCTTCCATTAAAATGATCTATCTGGAAACGCCGGCAAATCCAACCATCCAGTGTGTAGATATTGAGGAACTGGCAAAGCTGGGTAAAAAATATGGAAAGATCATTGCATGCGACAACACTTTCGCTACGCCGTATCTGCAACAACCCTTCCGGTACGGGGTTGATTTTGTTATTCATTCTACCACAAAATTTTTGAATGGACATGGCACTGCGATCGGCGGCGTTTTTATAGGCAAGGATGTGGAATTTATGAATACCTATGCGTATAAGATCTTTAAAATGCTTGGCGGCAACAGCAATCCTTTCGATACTTTTTTGCTGATCAATGGAATGAAAACGCTGGAACTGAGAATGGATCGTCATTGTGCCAATGCTTCCGAGATCGCGAATTTTCTTTCAACACATCCCGGCGTTTCCAAAGTAAACTATAATGGTCTTGAAACGCATCCTGATTTTGCTGTTGCAGCGAAACAGATGCGTCATCCCGGAGCGATGATGAGCATAGAATTGAAAGGGGGCTTAGAGGCAGGTATAACTATGATGAATAAATTAAAAATGTGCACCCGAACCGTGTCCCTGGGAACCTGTGATACTTTATTATCTCATCCGGCGTCGATGACGCATTATAGCGTGCCGAAGGAGCAGCGTGAACGATACGGCATTACCGATGGATTGATACGCATGAGCATCGGCATGGAAAACCTGCCGGATATCTTAGCAGATCTTGACCAGGCATTAATTTGAAATTATCAGCATCATGCGAAAATCGAAGTTAGAAGTACGAAGTTAGATGTACGAAGTACGATGTAACTGTCTTGTCTCGTACTTCGTACATCTAACTTCGTACATCTAACTTCATTTACCTTTACACATAAATCCTTTCAACAAGTCATGAACATTCAAATACGACATGCAGTAAAAGAAGATTGCCAGCATTTATTAGAATTGATCGATGAACTGGCGGTGTATGAACAGGCGCCACAGGAAGTGACTGTAACCCTGGATCATTTTATCGACAGCGGGTTTGGCCCGAACCCTGTTTGGTGGGGCTTTGTAGCCGTTGATCATACTGAAGACAAGGAAGAAAAACTGGTTGCTTTTGCTCTATATTATATCCGGTATTCGACCTGGAAAGGACAAAGAATGTACCTGGAAGATATTCTGGTTACAGAGAAATACCGTGGCAAAGGGATTGGGAAACTTCTTTTTGATCGTTTAATACAGGAAACAAAAGAAAAAAAATTACATGGTATTACGTGGCAGGTACTCGATTGGAACGAGTCCGCTATCAATTTCTATAAAAAGTATAATGCCAGGTTTGATAATGGCTGGATAAACTGTTCAATCTTTGTTTAAACCCGAATGGGAACGCCAATGACATATGCGGTTGGTATTTTTCTTGCAGAGTTGTAAAACATCCACTTCGTACTTCGTACTTCGTACTTCGTACATCGTACATCTAATTCACTCCCTCCACTCCCACCCTACTATCAATCTTACCAATCAATCCCTGTAACACTTTGCCAGGTCCTATTTCCGTAAATTTGGAAGCTCCGTCTTTGATCATGGCCTGAATGCTTTGGGTCCAGCGCACAGCACCTGTTAACTGGTCAATCAGGTTTTTCTTGATCTCGTCTTTATTCACGACTGCTTTGGCAACAACATTCTGATAGATGGCTGCCGATGGATTATAAAAAGTTGTTTTTTCGATGGCTGCTTTTAATTCATCGCGGGCTGGTTCCATTAGCGGGGAGTGAAACGCGCCACCTACCGATAAGACCAATGCGCGCCTGGCACCTGCTGCTTTCATTCTTTCGCAGGCAATCTCAATTCCCTTCAATGATCCGCTAATGACGAGTTGAACCGGTGTGTTGTAATTGGCGGGTACCACTACCTCATCCGTTTCCTGCTGAACCTGGTGACAAATCTCTTCTACTTTTGATGCATCCAGCGCCAGCACTGCTGCCATTGTTCCCGGATTCATTTCGCAGGCCTTCTGCATTGCTTTTGCCCTGATAGATACCAATTGAAGTCCATCCTCAAAACTTAATACGCCATTTGCAACCAGCGCAGAAAACTCTCCGAGTGAATGACCGGCAACCATATCGGGTCTGACTCCTTCAATACTTTTATGGGCTATTACCGAATGCAAAAAAACCGCAGGTTGTGTAACATTGGTTTGACGAAGGTCTTCTTCAGTTCCTGTAAACATCACTTCAGAAATTCGAAAACCAAGCACTTCATTAGCCTGCTCAAACAATTTCTTGGCGAATGCATTGTTCTGGTAATGGTCTTTTCCCATTCCCTGGAACTGTGATCCTTGTCCGGGGAACATGTAGGCATGCTTCATTTCGTGCTTTTAAATACAAACAAAAATGCCACAAAGGATTTAACTGGCAAAAAATCTTTGTGAGGCCCCTTCGTGAAAGTCATCAATGCAATTTAGAAGAGATCAATTTGGTGAATTCACTGCGTGTTTCATTCTTCTCAAATTCACCCCAAAATGCAGACGTGGTTGTTACCGAGTTTTGCTTCTGAACACCCCGCATCATCATGCATAGATGGGCTGCTTCAATAACTACCGCAACCCCAAGCGGATTCAATGACTCTTTTATGGCCTCCAGGATCTGGGTGGTTAACCTTTCCTGAACCTGCATTCGGCGTGCATAAACATCCACAACCCTGGCGAGTTTACTCAATCCCGTTATCCATCCGTTGGGAATATATGCAATATGTGCTTTGCCAAAAAAAGGCAGCAGGTGGTGTTCACACATACTATAGATCTCAATGTCTTTTACTACGATCATCTCACTTACTTCTTCATTGAACTTTGCAGAATCCAGTATCGCTCTCGCATCCATCTGGTAACCCTGCGTTAGGAATTGCATAGCCTTGGCAACCCTCTCCGGTGTTTTTACCAAACCTTCCCGTTGCGGATCTTCCCCAAGGAGTGAAAGCGACGTGCGATAAACCTCAGTAAGCCCTGAAGTAACCTGGTCATCATATTTCTCAGCTTTGTTATATGCCATCTTATTTATTTATCAATTCAGTTTGTAACGAAGTGCCTGTGACAAGTAAGACTAAACTCTCCTTACCCCGGGGATCCCGTCATGCCGGATATTCAACAAAATTTCTTTCTGTTTCATATAATCTCACCTGCAGATCAAATTTCGAATCGATCTTCTCTCTCAGTATGTCATAGATCACAAAACAGATATTCTCTGCTGTAGGGTTCACCTTGCTAAAATAACGGGTATCTAGATTGAGATTTTTATGATCGAACTGTGTTAATACATTCTCCTTGATAAGGTCACCCAAAACTTTCATGTCCATTACATAACCAGTCTGTTCATCCGGCTCGCCGGTAATCTTGACGATGAGCTCATAGTTATGTCCATGAAAATTTGGATTGTTGCACTTTCCAAACACCCGGTCATTTTCATCCATTGCCCATGATGGATTGAACAGGCGATGTGCTGCATTAAAATGCTCTTTCCTGAAAACGGCTATCTTTCTGCTCATATTTTAATCTACAAAATAACTTGTTTAAGGTTTAAAGTTTAAGGTTTAAAGTTTAAAGTTATTTTTTTTAAATCTTAATCAGTAAAACCAGTTGTTTAACAACCTTACACTTTAGACTTTAAACCTTAAACTTTAACCCCAAAGTACTCAACAAATATTCTCGGTGTTTCATAGAGTTTGATACAATGCAACTGGATTTCCTTCGGCAAATACGGCTCCAATTGCTGCCAGATGGCTACTGCAAGGTTCTCTGTAGAACACATTTGTCCGCTCATAAAATCAACATCCATGTTCAGGTTCTTATGGTCAAGCTTTTCAGTGACTTTTTCTTTTATAACATTACTGAGTTTTTTTGCATCATAGAGAAACCCGGTATCGGTATCGGGCTCTCCCTTTACAGTTACATACAGCTCATAATTATGACCGTGCCAGTTTTCATTGGCGCACATGCCAAACACCTCGTCATTCTTTTCTTTCGACCAGGATGGATTGTATAATTTATGCGCTGCATTGAAATGTTCAACCCGGGTGAGATACACCATTCCGAAAAATTTCGGCAAAGTTAGCATATAGGCTATGAATATATACAATATCCTATTTGAAGGTCAATGCGGATATTTGCAGCATGAATATCCTGATTGCAGCCGCCACCTCATTGGAGATACAACCGACCATTGAATTTTTACAGCAGCAGAACTTCAGTGTACAAAAAAAGGATTTCACCGTATTGATTACCGGTATCGGGGGCATGACCACCGCCTACAATCTCACAAAAAGTTTTTTGCAGAATAGACCCGATCATAGTATTCAGGCAGGTATAGCTGGAAGTTTTCATTCCGGAATCCCGATCGGGTCTGTTGTTGGTGTACAGGAAGAATTGCTAGGAGACCTCGGAGCTGAAGAAGGCAATCATTTTAAGGATATATTCGACCTTGGTTTGATTATGGAAAATGAGACCCCTTTCAACCGGAAAGGTTTAAAAAACCCACACCTGCAAAAGCAGCCAAAATATGGTATCCCTTTGGTAAGAAGTGTTGGAATTAACGAGATCACTACCAGGAAAGAGCGCATTGAAACACTTACTAAAAAATACAACCCCGATATAGAATCTATGGAAGGCGTGTCTTTTCACTATGTATGCCTCCGGGAAAAAATCCCTTTCATACAAATAAGAGCCATTTCAAACTATGTGGGTGAAAGAGATAAATTAAATTGGAATCTGAATGAAGCAATAAAGAATTTAAATAAGAAATTAATTGAAATGGTAAGCTCTTTAGCTAATTTATCATAAGGCAAAGTGGATTTGTACAATGAATTGTGTCAGAAATAATTTCTCCTATGTTCCTCCTATGTTTCTATGATTCTATGTGGTAAAAAATCTTACACAATTTTGAAACTGCCCCACGTGCAGGAATTTACCACATAGAATCATAGAAACATAGGAGGAACATAGGATTTTTATACTGAATTGAGGTTGGATAAATAGGTTTTCATCAATTTTCCATATACCTGAACTGGAAAAAATTCCGTAGGGATTACATCACCAATGAGATGAAATATTATCTTTCTCGAAGTCTTTCCTTAACGACATTCCCCGACGAAATGTTTTAACTTAATGTTTCATTTAGTTTGTCCCTGGCAGATAGCAAGCAATTAAATAATTTCCTCTGATATTCCATTCACCACTCACCACCCTATTCCAATCCAAACAAACCCTTATTCAGTAACTGAAGTGTTTGTGTTTTATACTCGGACGGAACCAATATAGAAATGTTGTGCTTGCTGCCTCCATAGCTAACCATGCGTACAGGAATGGATGTTAGGGATTCAAATAATTTGCTGAGGATATTGGGTGTTTGAGCAATTTCATTTCCTACCACAGAAATAATTGTATGTACATCCTCCACCTCGACGGTACCGAAAGGTTCCAGCTCTTTTAATATCTCTTTCAAATGATTGGGGTTATCGATCGTTACGGAGACCGCTACTTCTGAAGTTGTTACCATATCAATGGAGGTGCGATACTTTTCAAACACTTCAAATATCTTTCTCAAAAAGCCGTAAGCCAGCAGCATGCGGCTGCTCTTAATATTAATGGTAAAGATCCCATCCTTCGCTGCTACTGCTTTTACTCCTACAGAACCGGCTTCTTCTGTGATCAATGTCCCCTTTGCAGCAGGCTGCATGGTATTCAGCAATTTAACCGGCACTTTATAAAATTGTGCTGGCCAGATAGAAGCGGGATGTAAAATTTTGGCGCCGAAATAGGCCAGCTCCGCAGCCTCTTCAAAACTCAGTTGTTCGATAGGCACGGTCTTTTTAACAACGCGCGGATCATTGTTATGCATTCCGTCAATATCCGTCCAGATCTCACACACAGACGCATTTGCTGCTGCAGCGATCAATGAAGCGCTGTAATCGCTGCCACCACGTTTCAGGTTATCAACTTCACCACGTGCGTTGCGGCAAATATATCCCTGTGTAATAAAAATTTTTTTGTCTTTGTGAAGTTGTAATAATTGCGCTAATTTAATTTTGATCGTTCCAATCTGCGGCTCATCATATGTGTCGATGATCATAAACTCTAATGCCGGAAGAAGTTCGTGATCAACACCTTTTTCTTCGAGGTAAATAGAAAATAATTTGGTAGAAAGCAACTCGCCCTGGGCAAGAATATCTTTGTTCAACGCTTCACTGAAAGATATTTTGAGGATGATATTCAAAAATTCAAAATGCTCCGCGATAATATTCTTTGCCTTATTACAGGTCTTTTCCTGTTTTACGAGTTCTTTGACAAACGATTGATAATGCGCTTCCAATGCATCGATCTGTTGTTTTGCCTTTTCCCGATTGCCATTTGCAATGGAATCACCTATTCCTACCAGCGCATTGGTGGTTCCGCTGAGAGCACTCAATACAACAATTTTTGCTTCATCGTCTTTGGTGATCAGTTCCGATACCTGGTGCATCCTTTCGGGCCTGCCAACAGAAGTACCGCCAAACTTCATGATCTTCATTACTTGTAAAATTTAGGAGTGCAAAGATATATCACGTATGCCATACCTGTTACCTCATGAATATCATTCCCTGATACGCAGGTATGGCATACGGCACAAGCGTGGGTGAGTGCAGATATCACGTATGCCATACCTGTTGCCTCATGAATATCATTCCCTGATACGCAGGTATGGCATACGGCACAAGCGTGGGTGAGTTCAGATATCACGTATGCCATACCTGTTGCCTCATGAATATCATTCCCTGATACGCAGGTATGGCATACGGCACAAGCGTGGGTGAGTGCAGATATCACGTATGCCATACCTGTTACCTCATGAATATCATTCCCTGATACGCAGGTATGGCATACGGCACAAGCGTGGGTGAGTGCAGATATCACGTATGCCATAC
>JACMLY010000118.1 GCA_014379345.1 Chitinophagaceae bacterium | reverse complement strand
CTGTTGCCATGGGTGGAGGGTATTCAGCTGACATAAAAGTTATCGTTGAAGCTCACTGCAACACTTTCCGGATAGCAAAATCCATTTATGAACTCTCCTAGGTTTTTGTGCACATAATGGAGCTTATTTAATTTCCGTTCTTCCTGTGTACCTCTGTGCCATACCTCCTATACCTCTGTGGTTAACTTTGGTGCAGGAGGTATGGCACAGACACAGAGGTTCACAGGAAGACATGAAGGGTATGAAGTTATATTGTTGGAAATGTTTATTCCCTTTTGCTTCCGGCAAATTGCATATAATCGAGAAAGTAAATGAACCGGACGGTAATTTCATTTCCATGTGGCGTGGCAGCAACCCTTTCAGCATTGTTTAAATACTTTGAATACGTAATGCCGTTGATATCGTTTTCGTAATCCCTGCCCAACCAGTTTTTCCATCCAATGATTATACGGCTGCCCAACCTGAAATCCCAGGTATAAAATACATCCAGGTTAAAGGCATTGTAATTGACATTATAATCGGAGGGATTCAGATCTGTGCGCTCAACCCAATTGCCGTCGGGTTGTACATTGAATAAGTTGGTATTTGATATCCTGTTCCAGTAATGGCGTGCACGGAATGTTACATTCATCCTGGCTGTAAAGTTGTAGATGCCACTAAACAAAGTGGTAACGTCGGCATATTTTCTTCTTGCAACCACAGGTTCATTTGTAACTCCATCTCTAAAAAAAGCATATCCATATTGCCCGTTGTCATAATTACGGGCATACTCCGCTTCCATTGACAACCGGTCACTGAACCGAAAGCGTATTCCTGCTTCCACCTTATAGTAAGGATCATTGGGCAAAGGGCCCTCGGCGGCTCCGATCGACCAGCGTGAAAACAAACGTTTACGGCTATCGCTGCTTCCAGTCACAAAAAAAGAATAATAAGGCGGACGCCGTATCTTTTTCCTGGGTGTGGCTAAGATATCCTGAGGTGTTTGTAGCTCAAAAAAGTCATTGTGCCATACCGGAGCTATCAAAGCTTCGAGTTTCAGATCGGAGAAATTTTTAAATATCCAGAGAGAGGATGCCCTTATTAAGGTTTTCTCGTATGCGAATGGTTTATAGAGATAGGTTTGCTCAACCCCAATTTCATATTTCTGGTTGAGAAATAATTTTGTAGGCTGGAATATATTATAACTGACTTCTATATCATTGACCACTTCATTCGGTGAAATTAGAAACCCAAGGTCATTGGGATCATATTTTTGAGTTTGAAATTCATTGGAAAAAAAATACTGCAGTTTTCCACTTACTTTGCCGATCGCAAAAGAATTTTTGAATCCCTCATAACCACCTGCTGAATCAAATATCTTACTGTACCTGGGTTTGAGATACATTCCATATCGATTCTTCTTATCGTATAAAACAATATCGAGCCCGGTTGCATTCGCATCTCTCGCATGACCATTTCGCATCACATTCGTATTTGTAAATGTGATGTAAGATCTGTTCTTCAATGCCTGATCCAATACGAATACGTTATAGTTGGTGAGCTGCTCTGAAATAATACTTGTGTCCCTCCCCGTTATTCTGTTTCTAAGCCTTCCCCGTTCCGATTGCCCAACGGCATTGAAAATACCAATCCCCAGGTTATTGCGGGTGCGGCCAGACAATTTGATTGCATTGTACAAACGGGTAACTGAAGGATTTTTGATTATGTCGTACTCAGTCAATCCACCATATCTTGTTTCATCTATCAGCAATTCATATTTCTCCGGTGTTCTTCCTATACGGCGTGAATAGAACATTTCAGATTTATTGAACAGTTCCGTTCCTTCGGTGAAAAAAGGTCTGTTTTCGCGGAATTGTATTTCAAAGGGCGAAATATTATTCACCACATTATCAGAAATCACCTGGCCAAAATCAGGGATGAGTGTTGCATCCAGGGTAAAGCTTTCACTGATCCCATATTTCACATCCATACCACCACTCTTCAACCACTCATTTCTATACCCTTCCTTTATCTGGGGCGTTCCACGGTATCCGCCGCTTACATAAGGAGAAAAACTCAGGCGTAATGGGGGTACCAGTTTCTGCAATCCCGTCAGATCACCGTATTGATTCACAAAACCATTCACATTGGGATCGACGGCATTCCAGAATGATGATTCATTCGCCCGCCGTGCGAACCGCAAGAATTGTATTCCCCAATCCTGGATATCATCCCTTGAAAAACGAATGGAAAAAAAAGGGATTTTCATTTCAACGATCCAACCATCTTTTTTAAAACTTACTTTGCTGTCCCATACCGCATCCCAGCTAAGGTCACCGTATATTCCAAAATTGGGTTCAATGTTGGGTGAAACCCTTGCATCACTTTGAACGTTGCGCGAGGTTACCAGGAATTGATAAGCATTTTGCCGGTCTTTGTATGTATCAATAAAAACGGAAAAATAATCCACATCCGATTGACGTTCCTGATCCCTCGGAGTAAACTGTTTCCTGATCATGGCCGGATCATCATAGATATACGCCCCTATATAAATAGCATTATTATCATACATGATCTTTACTTCTGTTTTAAAAACAGAAGGCTTGCCATAAATGGGGGTATTGGTGATAAAATCCTTTGCTGCAGGTACACTTTGCCAAATGTCTTCATCCAGTGAACCGTCGATACGTGGTGGGGTAAAAATTTTAATTGCCTGTATTGTCTTAACCTGAGCAGTTGAGATAAATCCTGCTGATAGAAGTACTGTTATAACAAATAAAATTTTGAGCATACCAGTTTTAACGGCTGCAAAAATAGCCGAACTAGCATACGAAAAAAATCGCTGGTCAGTGCAATGACAAAAAGGGCAATTCATGTGGACTCCATATTGATCCTAACAGGATCAGGCCAGGAATGCGTTTAATAGTTGAAAAGTCAATCTTACCAACATGCAAATTAGGAGGAATTGGCAACTTATACTTAGTTGCCAACATATTTGCTACATGACCCTCAAGACAGCACCTTTATAAACTTTGCTGCCTTCATTGGCCTAATTCATTTTATTTTTTAAAGTGGAGACCTGTTCCTGTAAATTACTGACCAATGTAGCCAGTTGGTTAACATCCCAGCGTTGCTGCGTGTTGGCCTTGCCAATAATCAGAGATGCTTTCCATAATTCAACAATATCTGCAGTGTTCACAATGTATGGCTGATAGGATGGATTGTCACTTAGCAAAGTAAGCTTTGCCTTTACCTTTGGGTTCTTCATTACCCGCTTGTAAACGATCCCCTCATTGCGGGAGATCACGATATACGTCTGGTTGTTTTTTACATCATCGAGACTCTCCACTTTTTCGCCTACAATTACTGACCCGCTGGGTGTGGGAAGCATTGAGTCGCCCACAATCTCAAAAGCTCTGTAACTGCCGGGCGCCAGCATTGGAAGCGTAAAAGTGTTTAACTCATCCAGGAATTCAGGATCTGCATATCCTGCCAGATAACCTGCCGCCGCTTTTATAGGCACCAGTTGTATTTCATTTGTTCCGGAAGCCAGTTTTTGCAACCGGCGCTTAGACAGATAACTGCCCTTTGTGTCGCTGACATCCTTCAATAGCAGTTCGTCAAGAGTAAGCTTAAATATTTCACTCACAATTTCAAGCACTTCGATCCTGGGCTCGGCACGTTCTTCCTCATAGGCTCCGAGCAAAGACCGCTTTATCTGCAATTTTGAAGCAAATTCCTGCTGTGTCCAGCCCCTGAGCTTACGTAAATATTTTATGTTTTTACCAGCTGTTGACATAACTAATATATTTAGCGCAAAATACTAATTTTATTAACATAAGGGAAATATTCTTTAGTGAACGGTGGACCGTCCACCGAATGATTCAATGCTATACATGCACTTAGACTAAGAATTAACGAGCTGATTGATAAAAATTGAAAAGATCTTTCGGGCGATGGTGGTCGGTCGACGGTCGACCGACGACCATGAACTTTCCGTACCTTCGCTTCCCTGTCAAATTGACTATCTGGTTATTGTAGCACCAAATTTGACAAACTAATAGCTTTAAAACTTTCCTGCCTTTTATGGCAGTAATATTATTAATACTTAATTCCAGATATGATAGGTTTTATTTCGAAACTTTTTGGAGGAAGCAAGTCGGAAAAAGATGTAAAGAACATTCAGCCACGTGTTCCGGTCATTAACCAGCATTTTGCTTCGTATCAATCCATTTCAAATGATGAATTGCGGGCAAAAACAAATGAGTTCCGTCAGCGTATCAAAGATCATCTTCACGATATAGACACCAGGATCGGCGAACTCACCATTCAGGGTGAAGAACTTTCCTTTAGCGACATAGGTGGAAAGGACACGATCTACCAGGAGATAGATGCGCTGAAAAAAGACAGGGATAAAAAATTTGAGGAGATCCTCAATGATATCCTTCCAGAGGCCTTTGCAGTAGTGAAAGAAACGGCCAGGCGTTTTAAGGAAAACACAGAACTGGTTTCAACTGCTAACGATCTGGATCGTGAACTGAGCGTGAAAAAAGATTATATCCGAATCGAAGGCGATAAAGTGATCTATAAAAACAGTTGGACCGCCGGTGGTAACCTCATCACCTGGAATATGGTGCATTATGACGTTCAGCTCATTGGTGGGATGGTATTGCATAGTGGAAAAATTGCGGAGATGGCAACCGGTGAAGGTAAAACCCTTGTATCAACGCTGCCTGCTTACTTGAATGCTCTTGCCGGGGAAGGGGTACATATTGTAACGGTGAACGATTATCTGGCTAAACGTGACTCGGAATGGAATGGAACCATTTATGAATGGCTGGGCCTTACTGTAGATTGTATTGACAAGCATCAGCCAAACAGTAATGAACGCCGCGAAGCTTACCAGGCCGATATCACGTATGGCACCAATAATGAATTCGGTTTCGATTACCTGCGTGACAATATGGTGCATACTCCCGATGAAATGGTGCAACGCAAACATCACTATGCCATGGTGGATGAAGTGGACAGCGTATTGATCGACGACGCGCGTACACCATTGATCATTTCAGGACCGGTGCCGAAAGGCGATGAGCAACAATACCACCTCTTGAAATCCAGGGTGGAGAAATTAGTAGATATACAAAAGCAGGTTACTAATAAATTCATGAATGAAGCCAAAAGGCTTTTTTCTGACGGTGATGATGATCCGAAAAGCGGCGGACTTTCTTTAATGCGTGCTTTTCGCGGATTGCCAAAGAACAGTGCCTTAATTAAATTTTTAAGTGAGCCGGGTGTAAGGGTAAAATTGCAGAAATCGGAAAACTATTACCTCGCCGATCAGCAGAAAGAAATGCCCAAGGTAGATGCTGAACTGTATTTTCATATTGATGAGAAAAACAACTCCGTAGAGCTCACCGATAAGGGAATTGCGGCCATCACCAAGTCAGGTGAGGATCCCGAATTCTTCTTATTGCCCGACATAGGAATTCTTTTAGCAGAGATTGACAAAAGTGACGAATCACCGGAAGATAAGCTGCATCGAAAAGAAACTTTGCTGAATGAATATTCAGTAAAAGCAGATCGAATTCATACTGTGCAGCAATTGCTGAAAGCGTATACATTATTTGACAAGGATGTGGAGTACGTGGTTATGGATGGTGCGGTTAAAATTGTGGATGAACAAACCGGTCGTATACTGGATGGGCGTCGTTATAGTGATGGATTGCACCAGGCCATTGAAGCAAAAGAAAATGTAAAGATCGAAGCGGCGACACAAACGTATGCCACGATCACTCTTCAGAATTATTTCAGGATGTACCATAAGCTCGCGGGTATGACCGGTACTGCTGAAACGGAAGCGGGAGAATTCTGGGATATTTATAAGTTGGATGTGGTTACAGTCCCGACAAATGTAGTTGCCATACGCAAAGACAGTGAGGATCTGGTTTATAAAACCAAGAGGGAAAAGTACAAAGCAGTGATTGATGAAATAGAGGCACTCCGTCAGGCAGGCAGACCTGTTTTGGTTGGCACCACCTCTGTGGAGGTAAGTGAGTTGTTAAGCAAAATGCTGGGTGGCAAAAAGATTCCTCATAATGTATTAAATGCGAAACAACATGCGCGTGAAGCTCAGGTTGTAGCAGAAGCCGGTTTACCCGGAGCCATAACGATTGCTACTAATATGGCTGGCCGTGGTACGGATATAAAACTTGGTCCTGGTGTGAAAGAAGCAGGCGGCCTTGCCATCATTGGCACGGAACGCCATGAAAGCAGGCGTGTAGACAGGCAATTACGTGGACGTGCTGGACGGCAGGGCGATCCGGGTACCACACAATTTTATGCTTCGCTTGAAGATGACCTGATGCGGTTATTCGGAAGCGAAAGGATTGCCTCGATCATGGATAGGTTTGGCTATAAAGAAGGTGAGGTTATACAGCATTCCATGATAACCAAGAGTATTGAAAGAGCCCAGCGGAAAGTGGAAGAAAATAATTTTGGTATCCGTAAGCGCCTGCTCGAATACGATGATGTGATGAACAAGCAACGGAATGTGGTATACAAAAAAAGAAACCACGCGTTGTTCGGCGAGCGGCTGGCCCTCGACCTTGATAATGCATTTTATATTGTTGCGGAAGGATTAATCAATTCGTTCCAGGAGCAGAATGATTATGAAGGTTTCAAATTATCCGCCATTGTTAATTTTGGTATCGACAGCTCCATCACCGCACAGGAATTTGAAAAGGGAAATGTAAATGATCTGGCCGATAAGTTATACCAGGAAGCAGTAGCGAGATATGAAGTGAAGCTCGCAGATTTACAGAAAAATGCCGTGCCCGTTTTTAAAAATATACGCCAGACACAAGGGAGCCATATTGAAAATGTGGTTGTTCCTTTTACTGATGGAAAGAAAGGCATTCAGGTGTTGGCAAATTTGAATAAGACCATTGAAACCGACGGTCGCGAATTGGGAAGTGCGTTGGAAAGACAGATCACACTGGCTATTATTGATGAAACCTGGAAAGAGCACCTGAGAGCCATGGATGACCTTAAACAAAGTGTGCAAACTGCCTATCTTGAACAAAAAGATCCATTAGTGATTTATAAGATCACCGCGTTTGATCTTTTCAAAAGAATGGACAGCGACGTCAACAGAGAGATCATCAGCTTCTTGTGTCATAGTTCTATCCCGGTTGAAAAGAATACCACGCAGATCCGCGAAGGCCAGGAGCAAAAAACCGATATGAGCCGCATGCGGGCTAATAAAGAGGAGATCGATGCAAGAGGTGATGATTATGGAGCAAATGAAAATGATTACTATGATCCAACGCCGGTGAAGCAGGAACCTGTT
>JACMLY010000117.1 GCA_014379345.1 Chitinophagaceae bacterium | reverse complement strand
CTTGATGAATGTATTCTTTGAAAATGACATAAATAAGTGGACAAATCTCAGGTATTCATTTTAAATGCGATAATTTGATATCTGCACAATAAGTTAAATCAATTTTGTTTTTATGGCAACCATTCAGTTAGCAAATATTTCTACCCGCGCTCCAAAGGATCTTGTAAAAGAGGAAACCAAAAAGATCACTGCGGCAATGCTGGTGGAATTAGACCAGATGCAGAATCTGCTGTATGCATCTTCAAAGTATGCGGTACTGGTAGTTATCCAGGGATTAGATGCCAGCGGAAAGGATGGAGCTATTAAAAATGTGTTTGGCACGCTGAATCCACAGGGAGTTACTGTCAAGTCCTTTAAGGCCCCTACAACAGAAGAACTGTTTCATGATTTTTTATGGCGAATACATTCCGCAGTGCCGGCAAAAGGAATGATGCAAATATTTAACCGTTCTCATTATGAAGATATCCTGATTACGCGGGTTCATAAATGGTGTGATGATGAAACAGCAGAAAAAAGAATAAAAGCCATCAATGAGTTTGAACAACTATTACAGGAACAAAACAATACTGTTATTTTGAAATTTTACCTGCATGTGTCAAAGGAAGAACAGGAAGAAAGATTGCAGGAACGTATGAATGATCCCAAGAAACACTGGAAATACAATCCGAACGATGCCGAAGAAGCCAAATTATGGGATAGCTACAGGCAGATGTATGAAGAATGTTTTGAGAAATGTAACCAGCCTGCCTGGGTGATAGTGCCGGCCGATCAAAACTGGTATAAAGAATTCATAATTGCTAAAACATTACTTGATGCTCTTCAAGGCCTCTCAATGAAATATCCCGGGTTAAAAAAATGAGATTGATTAAAAGGCTAGCTCAGATGAATTTTTCGTTCACTTTCATTATTCACTTTAAAACTATCAGTTATGGGTATGTTAAAAGAGTTTAAGGATTTCGCCCTCAAGGGAAATGTTATGGATCTGGCTGTAGCGGTCATCATAGGAGGCGCATTCGGCAAGATTGTAACTTCTCTTGTGGAAGATCTTCTTATGCCGTTAATTGGTCTCGCTACCGGAGGAGTGAGTTTTGTAGATAAGTTTTATGCTTTCGATGGAAAAACATACGCCTCGCTTGATGAAGCAAGAAAGGCCGGAGCAGGCGTATTTGCCTATGGCAGTTTTATTCAATCTGTCATTGACTTTCTGATCATTGCTTTTTGTATTTTTCTGATTGTAAAAGCGTTGAACAATATACGTAAGAAAGAAGCCGCCGTTCCCGCAACTCCACCCGCGCCATCCACCACTGAGAAATTGCTGATGGAGATCAGGGATTCGTTACAGAAACGATAGATCATACAGCTGATATCGTGTGCTTCACTCAAATTCATTTTATGAAAAAAATAGTAATAAATATTTTATTGCTGATTTTCTTTTTTGCCACCATGGCCCAGGATCCAACCGTTAAACAAATACAAAAAGAATCAGAGAGAAAATCAGAGAAAGATACTATTTCAGGGTGGCGGAGGGGAGGTGTGATCTCACTGAATATAGGCCAGGGAAGCAGTCGCAACTGGGCTGCGGGCGCAGAAAAATTTTCATTTTCCACAGCCGCTTCGCTGAGCGTGTTCGCCAACAAAACAGATGGCAAATTTTACTGGAACAATGCACTCGATCTTGGCTATGCCATCGTTAATACACATTCTGTAGGGAGTAGGAAAACAGACGATAAGATCGATTTCTTCACCAAGATGGGCAGGCATATTTCCAATACATTCAGTGTAGCGGGTGTGATTAATTTTCGTTCGCAGTTTACAAACGGGTACGACTACAATTATATTGGAAAAGGTTTACGAAGAAGAACCTCCTCTTTTTTATCACCGGCCTACCTGATCATTGCACCGGGGATCGACTGGCATCCTAAAGAATATTTCAGCCTGTTTTTCTCCCCGGTTTCTGTTCGTATGGTCATTGTTACAAATGAGCCGAGGAGTTATTTTTATCCCGGAGGTATTATTCCAGCCGCAGGCGGCTTTGAAGTTCCTCTTTCGGTTTTATATGGCGTTGATCCACAAAGAAAAGTCCGCACCGAACTAGGGGGCTTTCTTTCGGCTAATTTTAACAAGGATATTATCAGGAATGTGTCCTTCAAAAGCCGCCTCGACCTGTATTCAAATTATCTCAGGCCCAGCCGGTTTACGGTAACCGCCGCAGACCAGGTCCAGACTTTCAAAACCAGTTCCAGTCCGGAAAAGATTGATGTTTTCTGGAGTAACCTGCTGGCAATGAAAGTAAATAAGTTTCTGATAGTAACGTATAACTTAGACCTGATCTATGATGATGATGTACGACAATTCGGACCTAACAGATCATCTCCCGGAACCCAGCTCAGATCGTTATTGGGCGTGGGGTTTTCAGCAAAATTTTGATCGTTTATTTCTTACATTTGCCCGGAACTGCCTCAGAGAAAAAAAATTTGTCAAGGGAAATAACTTTACAAAAGTACTGGAATAAAATAATCCCGCTGTGTTCTTCGTGTCTTCTATTTCTGTTCTTTGTGATCCTCCTGATCTTGCAGTCAAG
Source organism: Chitinophagaceae bacterium (assembly GCA_014379345.1). Lineage (GTDB taxonomy): Bacteria > Bacteroidota > Bacteroidia > Chitinophagales > Chitinophagaceae > Flavitalea. The sequence goes on along the minus strand of JACMLY010000117.1, from coordinate 8,834 downwards.
GGGTTCACGAAGAACACAAAGAGAAGACACGAAGGACACGGAGATGTAAGTCGTTTTCTGTGAAACAGCAATTAATAGATATTCAGCCATCCTTAAAGTTTACGTGTGAGCCAGCCTACTTACCAGATTAAATTGCCGCAATTTGAAGGTCCTTTCGATTTGTTATTGTTTTTTATTGAACGCGACGAATTAGATATCTATAATATACCTATTAACAATATCATCAAAGATTTTCTGGCTTATGTACATAAACAGGATCACCTTGATATTGAGTTGTCCAGCGAATTCATATTGTTCGTATCAACACTGATGCGCATCAAGGCTAAGATGCTTTTGCCCCGTAAAGAATTGGATTCACAGGGCAACGAGATCGATCCAAGGCAGGAATTAATTGACAAGCTGCTTGAATACAAGCGTTACAAAGAAGCCGCTGCCCGTATGGCTGATTTGGAGGCTGTGCGGATGCTGATGGTAAGGCGGGGTAATATTCAAAAGGAACTTTCACATATTGGAGAAGAAGCAGGCGAAGGAACTGAAATACAGGCCATCACCATGTTTAAACTCATGAAAGCCTTTGAAAAGGTAATGAAGCGTGTGGAAGAACGCAACAACAAACCGGTACATACGGTGGTGCGGTACAATTACACCATGGAAGAAAGCCGCGAGTACATCCTTCGTACAACAGAGCAGGAAAAAATAATGGCCTTCGAAAAAATATTTCAGGTTTGCGAGAACAGGCTTCATGCTATTTTTTTATTTCTCTCCTTACTGGAACTGGTACAACAGAGTTATATGGCTATAATGACCGGGGAAGGACGCAATAATTTTATCATCGAATGGAATGAAAACCGCCAGGAAGAAGAGGTAACGATCATCTGATCCCCGCAATTATTAGTTCCTACCTGACGAAAAGTCCTGCTTTCACCAAATATGTTTTGGGCATACATGTTGATGTTTAGACATCAAACTATAATTACATGAAAACAGTAATACATCCTGCTTCAGAGAGAGGCGGTGCTGATTTTGGCTGGCTGAATGCACGTCATTCTTTTAGCTTTGGCCAATGGTACGATCCTGCAAAATCGCATTTTGGAGCATTGCGCGTTTTGAACGATGATATCATAAAAGGCGGGGGTGGGTTTCCAGCACATGCGCATGAAAATATGGAAATTGTGACCATTCCCTTACAAGGTGCATTGGCTCATAAGGACAGTACCGGGGGAGAGGGCGCTATCAGGTCGGGTGATATCCAGATCATGAGCGCGGGAGCCGGAATAAAACATTCGGAATTCAATGCTTCCCAAACAGAAAAGATAAACCTGTTACAGGTATGGGTATTCCCCAAGCTTGAGAATATAAAGCCACGGTATGATCAAAAAACATTTGCGATGGCAGATAGGCAGAATACCTGGCAAGTCGTTGTAAGTCCCGATGAAAGTGATGCTTTATGGATCAACCAGGATGCGCAATTTGCCCTGACAAATCTTGAAGCCGGTAAAGAAATATCCTATAACGTAAAGTTTAAGGGGAATGGTGTGTATATTTTTGTAATTGAAGGTGCAATAACGATCAATAACCAGGAATTGGGTAAACGCGATGCCGCAGGTGTATCCGATGCTGACGGCTTCAGTGTGCACGCACTTGAAGCGTCGCAATTATTGGCTATTGAAGTGCCGATGATCAATGAATAAAATTGAAATATGAAAATCGCGATTATTTTAGGTAGCATCCGCATAGGTAGAAAAAGCCATAAAATTGCTTATTATCTCGAAAAGAAAATAAAGCAAAGCGGAATTGATGTAACAATGATTGACCTTGCAGAACATCCGCTGCCAATGATGGAAGAAGAAAATGGAAAAATTTCTAATCGCACCGGTGATATCTCGGTGATAGGTGCTCAGTTGAAAGAAGCAGATGCAATGATCCTGGTGAGCCCTGAATATCATGGCAGCTTTTCGGGTGTTCTCAAAAATGCCCTGGATTTTTATTGGGCAGAATTTAATAAAAAGCCGATCGGGGTTGTAACTACCGGCAGTGGGAAAATGGGAGGCATCAACGCTTCCACACAAATGCAGCATGTTGTTTTAAGTTTGGGAGCATATCCGCTGCCTACAAAATTACTGATACCCGAAATTCAATATGCTTTTGATGATCAGTTTGAGCCTTTGCGTGAAGATATCGTCCGAAACAGTGAGCGTTTTCTGAATGAATTTTCATGGTTCGCCAACGCGATCGTGAATGCTAAAGCTGAGTTACCACAAAAAGCTCCTCTAAAATCTTAATCGTATATCCACAGCATAACGGGTTGTGGAGATTCATCGATGATACCAGCAAGTTTTTTCAGAAATACTCTTGATACGGTGGGGCATCCATCGCTCTGGCAAATAGGATAAGGATGCACTTCATCTTCCGGTACACATTCATGTGCATGCAATACCACGTAGCGTTTAAATGCATTATTATTGGTAGTATCCAATCCTGTTAGTTTATAAGCCAAACCGAACCGGCCTTTGTAGGGATGACCGATCCTGTATTTTCCCAGCGAGGTACAACCGCAGCCGATCTTGTTCCCGTATTTTCTTCCCACCGACCATGATTCATTACAGCGGCCATGTGTTACAAGTCCTGCATCCACCACTGAATCTTTTTGCAAATCATAAATGAAAAGCCTTTTCTTTCCCGATTCAATGCTCATATCAACAAACAGGCACAATGCCTTATTGAATTGATGTTGCTTTACAAATTGTTTTGCATCGCCGGCATGCAAAGCCAATCTTTCTGTAATCTTATCTGGAAAAGTTAAACGGGTAATTATAGTGCCTTTTTTTGGAGACAAATTGGATATGTACAAAAAAGCACAAGAAATAATGAGAACTCCCGTAAAGGAAGACAAAAGCAGAAAGGATCGTTTCATAAAGAAGCTTAGATCCCGGTAGAGACTCTTTGCTTCTTTTCTTTCATAAAAAATAAAAGGCGTTTGACCAGCCTTAAAGAATTTTTAACGATTGTCTGATAAAATGCGGCATTCTACCCGCTGGCTGTCAGGAATTGTTGATGTGTAAAATGAACCATATCAGAAGATACTTCTCCTATGTTCCTTCTATGTTTCTATGATTCTATGTGGTAAATTGACTATGATCAGGTAAACTTCAAAACTGTGTAAGAATTTTTACCACATAGAATCATAGGTACATAGAAAGAACATAGGTTTTCTTATCCTGAATTAAATGGGAGTATTAAAATATTATTGAGCCAGAGCCTTTATACTTACCTGCTCTTTCATCGTTTCCCTCAAAGTTTCTGCGATTGCATTGGCGTCAAATCCACATTCTTCGTGTAGTTGTTTGGGCGACCCGTGTTCTACGATACTATCCGGGATTCCTACTATTTTTACGTTGGCAGAATAGCCATGCTTTACCATAAATTCAACAACTGCGCTGCCGAAACCTCCTACCACAGTACCATCTTCAACCGTTACAATGCTTTTATATTTTTTGAACACTTCGTGTAATAACTCTTCATCCAGGGGTTTTGCAAACCGCATATCATAATGCGCGGGCTCTATTCCTTCAGCCCTTACTGTGCGAATCGCTGATGCAGCAAAATTTCCCGGGTGGCCAAATGAAAGAATCGCAATATCACGACCTTCCTTTAGTCTTCTTCCTTTTCCGATCTTAATTTCTTCGAATGGAGTTCTCCATTCGGGCATTACACCCTCGCCCCGGGGATAGCGGATGGATATTGGTGAAACGGTTGATTCGAGTTGGGCGGTGTACATCAGGTTTCGCAGTTCACTTTCGTTCATAGGTGCGCTCACGATCATATTTGGAATGCAGCGCATAAAAGCAATATCATACGCTCCATGATGGGTAGGACCATCTTCTCCAACCAATCCGGCACGATCCAGGCAGAATATGACAGGCAGGTTTTGAATAGCTGTATCATGCACTACCTGGTCATAGGCACGCTGCATAAAGGATGAATAGATATTGCAGAATACCCTCATACCTTGTGTAGCCATACCCGCACTAAGCGTTACGGCATGTTGTTCGCAAATACCCACATCGAATGCGCGACCCGGCATTTTCTCCATCATATACTTCAATGAAGAGCCGCTGGGCATAGCCGGGGTAATGCCAACGATCTTTTCATTTTTCTCTGCCAGTTCAATAATGGTATGTCCAAATACATCCTGGTATTTTGGTGGCTGAGGTATTTCGTATTTCTTTTTATAGATCTCCCCCGTGATCTTGTCGAACAACCCAGGTGCATGCCACTTTGTTTGTTCTTTTTCCGCCAGTGAATAGCCCTTGCCCTTCACGGTGAGTACATGAAGAATTTTGGGACCCGGAATGCTTTTAAGATCTTTCAATGTATCTACCAGCTTTGTCAGGTTATGGCCATCAATCGGTCCAAAATAGCGGAGCTTCAATGCTTCAAACAGGTTACTGTTCTTATTAATGAAACCTTTGATACTATGTTCAAGCTTGCTGGCCATTTCGCGGGTGAAATTTTTACCAACCGGTAATTTTCCCAGGGCTTTCCAGATGTCGTCCTTCAGTTTGTTATATGTGTGAGAGGTGGTTATATCAGTCAGGTATTCCTTCAGGGCACCCACGTTCGGATCGATGCTCATACAGTTATCATTTAAGATAATCAGCATGTCGGTGTCTGCTACTCCGGCGTGGTTCATAGCTTCAAATGCCAGGCCTGCTGTCATGGCGCCATCTCCAATAACCGCTATGGCTTTTCTGTCTTCCCCTTTATATTTAGCCGCCATTGCCATACCCAACGCCGCGGAAATTGAGGTGGATGAATGACCTACGCCAAAAGTGTCATATTCACTTTCGGCACGTTTGGGAAAACCACTCAGTCCATTGTATTTTCTATTGCTTGAAAAATTATCACGGCGGCCTGTAATTATCTTATGTCCATAAGCCTGGTGGCCTACATCCCATACCAGTTGATCGTAAGGCGTATTAAACACGTAATGAAGAGCTACTGTGAGTTCAACCACGCCGAGGCTGGCTGCAAAATGGCCACCATGTACGCTCACAACGTCAATGATATACTGACGCAATTCATCTGAAAACTGATGCAATTGTTCGCGGGGTAGTTTCTTAAGGTCTGCGGGTGAATTGACCGATCTCAATAACGGCCCGGGTATAATGTCCATTTGCTGTATTTAATAGTTCAAAAATACGCTATTCTGCATATTGTATTCTGAACAAAAAACCGTGTAAAATGTTGTTTAAGGGAGCGTGTTTCTTAAAATATGCCGATTTATGACAAATCCACTACATTAGCCACCGATGAGACACCTATTCAGCCATATATCCCAAATATAGAAACTCGCGGTTGCAAATGGTTAGCTTTGCGGGGTTCCAACATGACCATGTTTAATAGAATATCGAATTATTGGCTCTGTCAGATAGCCGGATGGAGTTTTGTGGCTTTAAGCTATTTTTTCTTTGCCTATACATTTGGCCGAAGGTTAACATCTATCTTATTCCTGCGGATCATATTGGTGGTTTCAGTAGGTATCTTAATTACACATCTCCTTCGCTGGGTGATCAGGCAAATGAATTGGCTGTTACAGCCTATCGAAAAAGTGCTTCCGAAGTTATTGCTGGCAGTTATCATAGCGAGTTTAACATGTAGTCTTTTGGTTGTTGAAGTGTCTGAGTACTTCAATTTATCGGATGTTCCCAGTAAACTCAATTTTTCTTCCCGGCTTCTTGCTACAACCATGGACATCGGACTTTTCATCGTGCCCTGGGTACTGATTTACTATTTTTACCATTATATCACCAAAGGCCGTAAACAGCAACTGGATACGTTGAAACTGGAAGCACTGGTGAAAGAATTGGAGCTAAAAACCATCAAATCGCATATCAATCCTCATTTTATCTTCAATGCATTAAATAGTATCCGGGCACTCATAGATGAAAATCCATTGCGGGCGCGGAATGCTATTACTGAACTTAGCAATATTCTGCGCAGCAGCATGCAGACTGAAAAATCAGAGACGATTCCTTTTGAAAAAGAGTTGGGTATTGTAAAAGATTACCTGGCACTTGAACATATACGTTTTGAGGACCGGTTACAAATAGAATACCAGATCGATGAAGAAACGCTGGACCAACCGGTTCCCCCGATGATGTTGCAGACCCTGGTAGAAAATGCCATTAAACATGGGATCGGCAAGCAGGAGAAAGGAGGAATGGTAAAGGTAATTTCTGATTTCAGAGGAAAATACCATGAAATGATCGTTCAAAACTCAGGCTCGCTTAATGGACATATAAACGGAGACGGCTTTGGCTTATCCAGCACAAAAAATCGTTTGCATTTATTATTTGGAGAAAAGGCTAATTTTGAAATCACGCAGTATGACGGGCTGGTGGAAGCGAAAGTATCAATACCTATTGAGCAAAATAAAGTCACATGATCAGAGCTATTATTATCGATGACGAACGTCTCGCCAGGAATGAATTGAAAAAGCTGTTGATGGATTTTCCTGAAATTGAAGTGATTTCGGAAGCGGCCAATGCAAGCGAAGGCGTTGAGCAAATTGAAAATCTCAATCCCGAGCTGATATTTCTTGATATACAAATGCCCGGAAAAACGGGTTTCGATATGCTGGGAGACCTGGATAAAACACCCCATGTCATTTTTACTACTGCCTACGATGAATATGCATTAAAAGCATTTGAAGTCAATGCCCTGGATTACCTGGTAAAACCGGTTGAGCCAAAGCGTTTGGCCGATGCTATTCAAAAGCTTCATTTACAGGAGGAGCGTGAGCCCAATCAGATGCAGAGTCTGAATATTAACCGTTCTATTCTAAGCGAACAAGACCAGGTTTTTGTAAAAGACGGCGAGCGTTGCTGGTTTGTAAAATTATCAGATATCCGGTTATTTGAAAGCGTGGGTAACTACGCCAAAGTTTATTTCGGACCAAATAAGCCTTTAATATTAAAATCATTAAATGCCCTGGAAGAAAGACTGGATGAAAAAACTTTTTTCAGGGCCAATAGAAAGCATATTGTCAACCTAAGACTGATCGATAAAGTGGAACCTTATTTTAACGGGGGTCTCTTGCTTGAAATGAAAGGCGGCGAAAAAATTGAGGTGAGCCGCAGACAAACGGTGAAGTTTAAGGAAATGATGAGCCTGTGACGCTAATCAACGCTAATTTAGGCGCGAACTAGCGCTACTATTTTTGGAGTGAGTGTATACCAATCAATCAAAACAATACTACTAGCACAAATTAGCGTCTCAATTAACGTCTATTTGCGTGTGCAAAAATTTAAACATGAAGCGTATTCTTATTATTATTTGTTGTTTCGCTGTTGCCAACTTATCGTTTTCACAAAATAAAATTGATGAACTTATAAAAATATCGGAGGTAGAAAGAATTGAAAAAACGCTTGCTTCGGATGAGATGCAGGGGCGGCGTACTTTTTCTGTGGGGATTGATAAGGCGGCTGCATTTATTGCGGGTGAATTTCAAAAGACGGGATTGCAGGTTTTGAATGGCTCTTCAGGATATCTGCAGCAATTTGTAATGGTAAAGCCGAAATTTATTTCGGCCACCGGTATTTTCGACAGCTCAGTAATTGAACAAAAAAATATCATCGTATTTACTACGAAGCCGGTAATAAAGATCAACAATCAATCGAATTTTGAAATTGTACAAGTTAAAGCAACAGATACGTTCAGGGCCGGCGCATTTATCCAGGGCAAAAAAAACCTGTTAGTGCTTGTACATCCCGCCCATGAAAGAATATTTAATAACCTTGCCCGGTACAAACCTGAAACATTTCCTACGGAACGAACGTTGATATTTGTAATGACCGATAAGCTGCCAGGGAATTTCTCATTAGAAGCGACCCATGAGTTTACCGAAATGAAGTTGGCAAATGTGGTCGGCATCATTCCTGGTAAATCCAGACCGCAGGAATATGTTATATTCTCTGGTCACTATGATCATCTTGGAATTGCTAAGCCCAACGCTGCGATGGATTCGATCTTTAATGGCGCAAATGATGATGCCTCCGGCACAACAGCAGTTATTGCACTGGCCGAATATTTTAAAAAAATGAACAACAACGAACGGACCCTTGTATTTGTGGCATTCACCGCCGAGGAGTCGGGTGGGTTTGGATCACAATACTTTTCACAACAGATGGATCCGGCCAAAGTGGTGGCAATGTTCAATATTGAAATGATCGGTACACATAGTAAGTGGGGTGCAAACTCTGCTTTCATAACTGGATATGAAAAAACGGATATGGGAAAAATATTGGAAAAAAACCTGCAGGGAAGTCAATTTAAATTCTATCCCGATCCATACCCTGACCAGCAATTATTCTATCGTTCGGATAACGCGACGCTGGCACGTTTAGGTGTTGCTGCACATACTATTTCCACTTCTAAGATGGATGTTGAAAAATTTTATCACACACAGGATGATGAAATAGAAACACTCGATATGAAGAATATGACAGAAATTATTAAGGCCATTGCCATCAGTTCAACTTCTATTGTAACAGCAAAGGAAACACCTTCACGTGTAGATACGTCTAAGCTCCGCTAGAATTTTTGCCACGAATTACACTAATTATCACGAATTAGGCCGTTGTTGGTGTTATCACCAACAACAGCGGAGAAGGCGCACTGCTGTCATGCGGAAGTCAGCCTCCGGCAATAGATGATTACCCGCTGACGCTGTTGTTGGTGTTATCACCAACAACAGCGGAGAAGGCGCACTGCTGTTATGCGGAAGTCAGCTTCCGGTAATAGATGATTACCCACTGACGCGGTTGTTGGTG
>JACMLY010000116.1 GCA_014379345.1 Chitinophagaceae bacterium | reverse complement strand
TTATCGGTGAAACACACCAGGCCATGCAAAATATAAAAGCAATACTTGCAGAGGCGCAGATGGATTTTAATAATGTGGTAAAAACCACTATTTTCCTGAGTGATATGTCTTTATTTGCTTCCGTGAATGAGGTGTATGGCAAATATTTTCACGGAGATTTTCCAGCCAGGGAAACAGTTGCTGTTAAAGGACTGCCTAAAGGAGTGAATGTAGAGGTCAGTGTAATTGCGGCGCGATAACCTGTTCAACATATCTCGACTTGGCTCCGATATTTTATAAGAGACATGGTTCGACTTCGCTCACCACTCACCATTCACGACTCACCATTCACGACTCACCATTCACCATTCACGACTCACCACTCACCACTCACCATTCACCATCTCATCCCTTCAAAACACCAAGCTCTTTTCCCACTTTTGCAAATGCATCAATAGCTTTATCCAAATGTTGCTGATCGTGTGCGGCACTGAGCTGAACCCTTATCCTTGCCAGTCCTTTTGCTACAACCGGATAAAAAAAACCGATCACGTAAATTCCCTGCTCCAGTAATTTTGCAGCAAAGTTCTGTGCGGTCACCGCATCATATAACATAATGGGAACGATCGGATGATCTCCTGGCTTAATATCAAATCCCGACTCCGTCATCCTTTTGCGGAAGTATTTGGTATTTAATTCGAGTTTATCCCGTAGCTCAGTGGTTTCGCTAAGAAGGTCCAATACGGCAATACTGGCACCTACAATACTTGGCGCAAGGGTATTTGAAAACAAATACGGCCTGGAACGCTGGCGCAACATTTCAATCACTTCTTTTCGTCCGCTGGTAAACCCTCCCAATGCTCCTCCTAAAGCCTTGCCTAATGTGCCCGTAATAATATCAATCCGCCCGACAACTCCGCGGTATTCATGCGTGCCACGGCCCGTTTTTCCAATAAAACCACTAGAGTGACATTCATCGATCATGACGGCCGCATCAAAACGGTCTGCCAGATCACAGATGGCATCTAGTTTTGCAATCGTGCCGTCCATGCTGAAAGAGCCATCCGTCACAATGATCCTTGTGCGGCCGGTTTTTGCTTCCGTAAGCTTCGCTTCCAGGTCGCCCATGTCATTGTGCTTATAGCGAAAGCGTTGAGCCTTACACAATCTTACACCATCGATGATGGAAGCATGATTCAATTCATCGGAGATAATTGCATCCTGGTCCCCAAATAACGGCTCAAATACCCCGCCGTTCGCATCGAATGCGGCCGCATACAAAATAGTGTCTTCGGTGCCAAGAAAACTGGCAATTTTTTGTTCAAGCTCCTTATGGATATCCTGTGTACCGCAAATGAAGCGGACACTGCTCATGCCATATCCACGGTGATCGATATATTTTTTTGCTGCTTCGAGTACCTTTGGGTGAGAGGATAGCCCCAGGTAATTGTTAGCGCAAAAGTTCAGAACCTTTCTGCCACTCACAATTATTTCGGCTCCCTGAGGCGATTCAATGATCCGCTCGGTCTTAAATAAGCCGGATGATCTTATCTCCTGCAGCTCGGCATTCAATCTTTGTATCAGATTTTCATTCATATTATTTTTGTAAGGATGCCGGCAAAAATAGGAAAACTGCTGCCAAACCATTCCATGCGGTGGAAAATGAACAATAGAACAACTTATTATCCGCCACGCAACCCGAAAATGCAAAGAATTTTCACATTTTGTGTAACATTTTGACAATACCTTCGTCCTACATTTCAAATGAACTGTATGTTGAAAAAAACCTTTATCCGACTAATGCTGCTGGGAACCATCGCATTTGCCTGTTTCTTTATCTTGATTTCGGCCACTAAAACACATGATGCCGACTGCATCGAATCAGACGCAAAAAATAATGATTCAAACTCTCAGGGAGATTTTATCCTGAAAAACTTTATAGGCTCTGTATTGATCGGAACAAATTAATGCAGTAAATAATTCATGTTCCACTGTAAAAGAGGCCAATATGCGCCTCTTTTTTTTTAGATTATTGTAACTTTTCAAAATGCCCGGCGTATTACCCTTACTATTACTACAACCATAACAGCCGATCTGCTTATGACCGAGAAAGAATATAATCAGTGTGTACACCAATATGCAGACAATGTATACCGGTTCATCCTGAAAAACCTTCAAAACGAGGAGGATGCCCGGGATGTGGTGCAGACTGCTTTTGAAAAAATGTGGATTAACCGGTGTGAGGTTGACAATATCCGATGCAAATCGTACTTATTTACGGTTGCCTATCATCAGATGATCGACCATATCCGGAAAATGAAAAGGATCAGTTTAAGAGACGAGTTTGACGAAAATGCAAGGATTTATAACAAACCAGCACATAACACGAAGAAAATTTTGGAAGAAGCGCTGAGCCGGCTAAGCGAAACACAGCGTTCCCTGGTATTACTGAAAGATTATGAAGGCTACTCCTATGATGAGATCGGGCAAATTACCGGTTTAAATGTCAGCCAGGTGAAAGTGTACCTTCATCGTGCCCGGATACAACTAAAGAATTACCTGGTAAGCCCGGAGAATGTTATTTAATGGAAGATGTATATTGAATATGTAGTATGAGCATGATAAACAGAAATAATTACGAAGAATACTTTTTACTGTATACAGACAATGAGCTGAATGCAGCAGAAAGGTGTGCCGTGGAAGAATTTATACAACAACACCCAGACCTGAAAATAGAACTTGAAATGTTTCAGCAATCAACCCTGAAGGCTGAACCTATTGTATTTCATAGCAAAGATCTGCTGTTAAAAAACAGTTCTTCGAGGATCACTGAGAGTAATTATGAAGAATATTTTGTTTTATACGGGGATGATGAACTGACCAATGAAGAAAAAGATGGCGTTGAACAATTCGTTTACCGGAATTCACAATACCAGTCCGAATTTGAATTGATACAAAAGGCAAGGCTGCAAACTGATAGACATATTGTATTTCCTGATAAATCTATTTTATACCGCACCGAAAAAGAAGATGAAAAAGTATTTGTATTGCGTTGGTGGAAAATTGCAGCAGCAGCCATCTTATTTATTTTTCTGTCGGGCTTAGGCTGGTATATAGTTTCAAAAGATAAAACTGATGCTGTAGCCGTTAAGAACACGCCCGAGAAAACCCTTGAGCTGCCCGTTCCGGAAAAATCACCGCAAAAACAGGAAAACATTACGCAAACAAATCCATCAGTGCCAGCGGTTAGTGTTACCGAGCCTAAAAGAACATTGGTTGCAAAAGAAAGGCCCTCAAAAATTCAGGTAGGTCGTGAACAGAAGGAAGCATCCCGTCAATTGTTAACAGATGCCCAAAAGGAACCTGAAAATACAAAGGGCCGTAACATTCAGATAGCATCAACCGTAACACCAAAGAAGCCGGAAGTAAATATTCAGAAAATGGAAACTTCGAATACGATAGCTATTCAAAATAATAGAGAGATTGTCGATAAAGGAGTTGGGCTGGTGGAAGAAAATCCCTATGCCCGTGTGGCGTCGAATGACGAAATAGAAATTTTAAATACTACTGTCAGCAAAAAAAATAAACTGCGCGGCCTGTTTCGTAAAGTATCACGGGTTGTTGAAAAAACAACCAATATTGAGCCCGGTGATGGCAGGGGTATACGCATTGCAAACTTCGAAATCGCATTAAAATAATTCAATAAAGAGATAAATACAACAACATGAAAAGGACAATTATTCTCCTGGCAGGGATATGCTTTGCTCTCTCGGGAATGGCACAAACAGATTCAACAAAAAAAGAAAGTGATACTATCCGCGTTGGTAATATCTTAATTATTAAAAACAAAAGAGATGGCAAAAATCATGACGGTAAAGACAATGACGACGAAGTAAATGTTCAACGCCGCAGATCACATAAGCCATCAAATGTTAGTACCAATTGGGGAATCGTTGACCTGGGTATCAGTCAATTTAACGATAAAACAAACTATACGCAATCCATTGCGCAGGGTTACCTGGGTGCTGGCGCCAATGAAGATTGGTTTGATCTGCGAAATGGTAAATCCATCAACGTGAACATCTGGTTCTTCATGCAGCGGCTTAGCATGATCAAAAATATTGTAAATCTTAAATATGGATTGGGATTAGAGCTAAACAATTACCGGTATTCTGAAAATATCAAATATCAGAAAAACGGGATGCCACTCGTGATCATGGATAATGTTAATTACAGTAAGAACAAACTTGCTACAGATTATCTTACCGTTCCCATGATGTTAAATTTCAATTTTACACCGAATCGCCAACATGGTTTTGGGTTTAGTGTGGGTGCCAGTGCGGGATACCTATATTCTTCCCGCCAAAAAACGATCAGCACCGATTTTGGAAAGAAAAAAGATAAGGAAGACTTTGAACTACGCAAATGGAAATTGTCCTATATAGCTGAATTAGCTTTGGGACCTGTAAAGTTGTATGGATCCTACGCAACAAAAAGCATGTTTGAAAAGGGACTTGATCACACTCCTTATAATGTAGGAATTCGTTTGAGCAATTAAAAGATCATTATTTCTGTAATCTTGCAGTAAGCGATCATTAATAAATCTTACGCTGAAATAAATATTTTTCTTTATTGTGTCTTCCTTCGCGTTCCTCGCGAATCCCTGACTATACAATCAGAAGGGTAACAAAGAACACAAAGGAAGACACAGCGCATTCCGGAAGTGATCTCAATTTTATTCTAATCAATCAGCATAATAGGATCTCTCAATCTAATAATATCAAACGGAGAAACTGATGTGTTCATAAACGATTTAGCGAATTCCAAAAACTTTGAAATATCGGAAGTGACCGTTGGAATTCCGACAGATACCCTGATCGCGCCTCTCAGCTTCCCTAAAAAACCGACCATATCATCGTAGCCAGCCTTATCCCTGGATGCGAAATAGCTGTTTAGCTGCTCAGACCGGATGCCACTATTTATTTCATCAATACCGGGATTGCAAAAACAACCCGTTCTGAATGATATTGAGTTTTCGTTTGCTATTTTTTCTATTGATTGATAAGGATATTGTTGTCCATGCCTATCAAAAAAATTAAGCAGGATAGTTCCTCCCCGGTTCTCAGTATCCTTCGGACCATATATTTTGATCACCGGCAAACCATTGTCGTGTTTTACTTTCATCAGGTGCTGCAACGCCAATCCGGTTAACTCCTGTATTCTCCTGGTGATGTTTCCAATCTGAACGCCATTGATAAATTTCAAGCCATTTGTGATTGCCGGGATATCGAGATAATTCACCGTGCCGTTTTCAAATCTGTCTGAATCATCAGCTAAAAAAAAATTGTTGCTGTTGATCGAAACCAGGGAAACAGTTCCTCCGGCAAACCATGGCTTTTTTAATTTTAAAAATTTTGACTTTTTCACCAGCAAACATCCCAGACCGGTAGGATAGCCAAACATCTTGTAAAAGGAAATGCAAACGAAATCAGGACTTATAGTGGTTAAATCCAACTTTGAGGCCGGCACGAAGGCTGCAGCGTCCAGCAATACATCCCAGCCCTGGTCCTGCGCCTTCCAAATCCAGGATAGCGAATGTTTGACGCCGGAAGCATTTGATTGTGCAGGGAAACCGAACAATTTATTTTTTTTATTGGCATGCCCTTTTAATTGGGCATTCAGATTTTCTTCATTTATCGACAGCTCCTGCTGATTCATCGGGCAATAAGAATAAGCGCCGCCTCTGCTTTTACAGTATTCCCTGATCCCATTTACTGAATTATGATTGTCGGCAGTAAGCAATAAATGACTATCCCTTGAAAATGGATAACATTCCCCTACAATTTGTAAAGCCGCGGAAGCATTGGAAGTAAAAACACAATAATAATCCTTTGCATTAAAATACTCAAGCACTTTTTCCCTGGCCTCGCTAACATATTTGCCAGATAATTGTGAAGAAGAATTATTAGAATGCGGATTTCCGTAAACTGCATTTTGCAAAAATTCATAATGTTCTTCCAGCAAACATTGTGGAAAAATATTTGCTCCGGTATAATCCAGGTAAACATGCCCCGATTTGTCAAGCTTTGCATATTCTGTATTTCTCAACCGGTTGAAAAAAGTATCGTTATAAAGTTCTTGTGATTCCATATTTTTTGCAACAACCCTAACAATGAAAGCCGTAATACCCATTAAGAAACTTCAGGATACTCTTTTGCCCAAATAAATTGTACCCCGGTGAACTGTTCTGTTTCTTCACATATAACCCGGCTTCGATTATTATTTCATCGAAGCCGGATTGCGGAACGAAGTGTTCTGAAGGATACCGATTCTCTTCAAGTGATACAAACTCAAATCAACACATACCATCCCTCTTCCTCAGTTGAATGCACCCGATTAAAGTATGAAACCGAATGATGGCCCTGGCCCTCCCGATCGGGTTGTATCAGTGCAAGCGTGTTACAATCCAATTGATGTATAATACCTCCGGTTCTTCCGAAACCCGTGCCACCTGTTTTAGTGGTTGTTAATAAAGTAAGACTAAGAGAGTCTCCTTGAAAGGGAGTAATAAGCTGATTGATACTCCAATTTCCAAAGTAATAAACACTATATCGTTCCCAATGAACTACACCCGGCCCGGTTCCGCAAAAATCACTTTCAACAGGAGATGGAAGTGAATGCAACTCCCTTGTATTTCGTTGAAATGTACCGTCACTAAAAAATTGAAGTATTTCCTCTTCAAACACAAAAAATGTTTTGAAATGTAATTTCCTGTAGGCAGTCGTGTTGCCGGAGCAATTTATATTATAAGAAGATTTCCCATTAATACAACATCCGTTAATAAATTGTCCCCCGGCACCCCACTTCTTGTCAGGATCATTGTAAAACACAAGCCCGGCACCATTTGGATCCTCAATTAAAGTGAGGTCCCAGTACCAGTATTGTCCTATAGGAAGAACGAGCCCGCAGGAACCCGAGCCCGGATTATTATTTTGTTCTTCTATTTTCACCGGTCTGGTAGTTTGGCCAAGTGGTTGGCCAGCTCCATCATGGGGAATTATAGTTATCTCCCAAATAAGTCCGCCAGTGAGTCCATCGGGATCAACGCCAATGAGTATAACTGATACGGTATCACTGTCTGCCATTTCAGGTACTTCGGGTACATCATAATAATATGTTGCATTTGTACCTCCGGTAAATGAGCCGTGCACCTGCACATATACGCCTGTGACATTTTTTGTAGTATCCGGATGCAAAAATTTAACGGGCTTCTTTATTTCGTCCATCAGGTATAGTGTGTCTTCAAAGGATATTTTCAAATTGCTGCCTGCCGGAGCTTTGGGAATAGTACCCTGCTTTTTTGTAGCGCTCAGAAAACGGAGATGGTTGGAAATAGTATCTGCATTGACAGAGCCTGTCGTTATAACAGGAGGATTAACGGGTCCTGCAGGGGCCGTGGGATTTTTCCGGCAGGCTAACAGAAGGGAGCCATATATCATTATCAGCCAGGTGAGTCTAAAAAATGGGGGAGTACGTTTCATGAGAATAAGTTTAAGAGATAAATAAAAAAGAGCTGTTCGGATTCCGTAACTACTCAAATTTCCGCAACAGTCATGCGCACGCTATTACCCCTTTGGATAGTTTTTCTAAAATACCCGAATGTGGGGAGGCTTAGGAGTCAGGAATCTGGCAAGAGAGATAAGCAGAAAGTTTTTAAGATGAAAGAGAAGCTATTTTTTTCAGCAGTCTTATCTTGTGGCTACTGACTATCGACGAAGGACTCCGAGAGATCAGCTATTTCATCATCAATTCCCTAAGACGGGCAATAGCAGAAGTTCTTGTAAGAACATCTAATTTCAGATAGGAGCTATTAATATGTTTTTTGACGGTATTGACAGATACAAAAAGCGCTTCAGCAATTTGCTGATTGGTTTTACCGGCATATATCAGTTTCAATACTTCAAACTCGCGTTCGGTTACCTGGCTTATCAGGTGTTTGTTTATTTTTTCAAATCTGGGTTCAGGCTGATCTCTATTCTGTGTTTGAGCGAAATTTGAAATTGCCATTTCCAAAGAAGCCAGTAATGTGTCTTCATTAAATGGCTTTACTATATAGCCCCAAGGCTTAACCTTTTTTGCTTTTTCTATTGTTTCCTTATCGGCATACGATGTAAGTAAGATAAAAGGTATGCGGTAGTTGGCGTTTACGTATGCCGCAATATCAAGTCCATCCATTTCACTTTGCAGGTTAATGTCTAATACGATCGCATCCGGTGAGCCATTTTCGAGGAACATCTTCGCTTCATCCGAATCATAGGCAATACCACATACCTTAAAGTCGTGATTGTTGAGATAATAAGCGATGTTCTCTGCGATCACGGGTTCATCTTCCACGATCAATATCTGTATTTCGTCCATATAGAAACTTAAGCTAAAGAACTGATATTGTATTTCCTGATATGAAGCAGCACGCAGGCACCATTGTCATTATATACTTCAAGCCTCGCTTTTAATTTTTGCGCGAATGCCTTTACCAATTTATATCCAAATGATTGAGCTTTGTAAACGTTCAATCCGGAAGGAAATCCATCTCCGTTATCTTTTACTTTTAAAAGCAACTCATCAATGTTTTGGCGAAGGCTTATCTGTAAAATTCCTGTTTCTTTATTAGTAAATGCATATTTCAGGGCATTGCTTATGAGTTCGTTCAACACAAAACCTATTGGAATAACGAGATCGATATCCAGCAGGATAGGTTCAATATTCGTTTCCAACTGTATCTTATTTTTTTTCACATTGTACGAGGAAAAAAGACTTAGCACCAATTTATTTATATAATCGGGCATTTCAACTCCCTTAATATTTCCTTCGCTGTACAAATCCTGGTGTATTAGTGCCATTGTTTGTACCCTGTTACGACTTTCTTTAATCGCTTCCGCAGCCTGCTTATCACCAATCGTTTGAGATTGCAGATCCAGCAAACTGGAAATAACCTGCAAATTATTTTTTACCCGGTGATGGATCTCTTTCATCAATGTCTGTAATTCATTACCCTGTTTTTCAATGATGCTGCTTTTCCTTTTTTGCTTTTTGTAGAGTATAAAAATAATAGCAGCAGACAGGAGAAAGCCGGCTGTGCTTATCAGAAGAATTACGCGCAAAGTTCGCTCGTTTTTTAAACGAAGCTCTTTTATTTCATTCTCAACGCTCAAATGCTTCACTTCGCCCTCAGTCATGTTGGTTTTAAGGATGTATTCCAATTCGCCGAATGTTGCGTAGTTATCGGCTGAATACAGGTTCGCCATTTTAGCAGTGTATTGAAATTGATATTCGAACGCTTTCCTGAAATCACCGGCGCAGTAATAAGCATCAGCCATATTTTTATACACCAGGGAATACATTTCAGGAAAACCCGAATTTTGAGCTATCTGCATCGCACTATCATACATTTTTCTCCCGGCGATAGTATCCTGTACGGCTGTATGATAGTTTCCTGATTGCGTATAGTACCGGATACTTATATTCAAATCAGATGAATCAAACACCTTCTCTTTTATGGAATAAAGCATTCCTTTTGCGTCTTCTTGTTTATTAAGGCGTAGCAGATAGCGGATTTGATGCAGTCGCGCAAGATTTGCCTCATAATTCAAACCAAGTTTTTCTGCAAGCAGAACTGAAGACCGGCTAAAGTACAAGGCGCTGTCAAAATTTTTTTCGTCATAATAAACTTCGGCCAGGGTTTCTCCAATATGAAAAGCGCCGCTTTGATCATTTATTTTTTGTTTTATGTACAAAGATTTTCTTAAGAGATCACTACTTTTTGAAACGGGATTAGGCATCACATGATACAGAATACCCATATATTCGAGTACATCTGCTTCAAGTTTTTGTAAGTGTAATTTTTTAGCCTCACGCATCGCAAAGTTGAGGTGACCGGCTGCAATTTTATAGTTACCCCGGTAAAACTGCTGCCTGCCTAATGTAAAATTTGTTGTGGCTATTTCGTTTTTTGAATCCGCTTTCACAAAATATTCTTTAGCGTTGAAAAACGCACCAAATGATTTATTGTGATTCTTGTACCTGTAATACATCTCGCCCATTTCATAATAAGCTTCCCCGGTACCATGAAGATCATTGGCTCTTTTAGCTTTTTCTATCGCTCTTCTAAAAATTTTATCAGCTGAAGATGAGTCATGTTTGCCAACTTCAATGGCATTCACAATCATTTTCCGGATATCCACGGGTGTATCTGTTAATTTTTGTTCCTGACTTTTATTCAATTTCCTGCCTTCCTGGGCTTCAATTTGCAAAAGCATCAAGAACTGAACTACCAGAATAAAAGGCCTTTTCATGTACAATTTTTTAGGCGGAGCAGTGAAGAGAATTGCTTTAAAACTGCCGGATTTATGCCAATGGCCTCTTACCCCAAAGGGTAGTTTTAGCCAATATTTCCCATTTTACAATGTTTGTTGATAATTACCTGGCGCTCCGGTCTTTAAATCCATAATGATGCGTATTCAAACATTCCGATTTTTAGGGCAGCGACTCTAACAGTATGCCTTTGGTGTTGATTTTGTTGGGTTTAAAAGCCCTGTTAAAACTTTTCCACACCAAAAATATTCATTGTTCCAATTCGTTTGAAAGATATCTCTTTTACCCTGTTCCGGTCAAATACCTGCATAGCTAAACTTATTATACTATTGTTTGGTCTTTACATAAAACCAATCAACTTTTTATGAAACCGAGGATTATTGCCGGCGCCGTGATATTAGCCGTAATGGGATTATTCAGCTTCAGAGTTATTGAAAGCAGGATTGTGAACAAACGATTGTTTAATTCCAATCCTGTAGGCATTGTTTATATTCTTGTTGATAAAACAGACTATGAATTGCAGGTTTTCGATGAGGAAGGATGGTATGCTACTTATCCCGTAGTATTCGGTAATAAATCACTGGGAGATAAAATGATCGAAGGCGACCGTAAAACACCGGAAGGCAGTTTTAAAATAATTAATAAGCGTCCTCATGAAAAATGGCATAAGATCATGGGATTGGATTATCCTACCAAGGAAAGCTGGGATAAATTCAGGCAAAGAAAGTCCCAGGGGATCATACCAGCCAGTGCAAAGATCGGGGGCGGTATCGCCATCCACGGCACGTGGCCTAATGACGACCTGGTGGTAGACGACTTCACTAATTGGACACAGGGTTGTATTGCACTCCGCAACGAGGACCTCGACGAGATTTTTACCTATGTGCCTGTAGGAACTAAAGTAATAATCAGAAAGTAGGTTTTATTTTTCTTTTAATTTATCAAAAAATTCCGGATCCCGGATGCTCCTACGGAGCATCTTGCTTCTCGTAGGAATATCTAAAATTTTTAAAAAAGGTTGAAATCGAGTTTGACGAAAATATATTTGACTTTTGAGATTAAAAGATGTCGCTCCTACCGAGCGAATTGGAGGTTGCAATGTATTTTCTACAAAGATTAAACTCCTGACGGAGTTTTTGTGGGCCGATGGTAAAACATGGTTTTAAGAAGGCTCCATTATCTGCTCCAGAGATTCAATCTTCTTCCGTTTCTTAATTCATTAAAAAATCCCGGATCGAAGATTCCCACTTGGCTGGTTCTTTTTTATATAATGACTCATGCCCTGCCGTTTCATAGATCACAAGTTTTTTTTCCGCAGTTTTAAGATTGTCATAGATACAGTTAGTTTCTTCTAAACTAACGCGGGTATCTTGTGATGCATGTTGCACGAGTACAGGACAGTCGATCTTTGCAGCATAATCACAAGGATTATGGCTGAATGCCCAAAATCCCTGCTGCACCCCACCCCAAAAAGTAAGCAGGGCAGCCAATGGTTGTTCTGGCAACCTGGTCAGCCTGATACGCCCCTTTACCGCTTCCTGTAAACTTCCGAAAGACATTTCGAGAATGATTTTTTGAGGCCTGATCTTGTAGTCACTGATCGCCCGCGTTATGGTGGCTGCGCCCAGTGAACGACCCCACAGTACTATATTTTTCTCTCCTTTGCTTTTAAGAAAATCCCAGGCGAGCTTTACATCTTCCGCTTCATCATAACCGATAGTACAGGTGGTACCGTCGCTATTTCCATGTGCCCGAAAATCAATGCAAAAAGTATTGTAGCCTAAGGCGTAAAAATATTGAGCTTCGGCAATAACACTCGATTTAGAAGCGCCATGCCCGTGAAACAATACCACGGATCCTACACTTGAATTGTTCTTACAAAACCATCCCTCCAGCTTTAATTTATCTTTCGTATGGAGGGCTATTGTTTCATAAGGTATTGCGGGAACCGATCGGTTTTTTGATTTTGGATATTTCATTCCCAAAAAAATAAATCCCAATTTATCAAACCAGCTCATTGATTCGGGCTTCATGATTTTGTACTCAACCCCCTCATAAAAATGCGTAAACCTGTATGCGTGAAACGCTGCCACTATATTCAAAAGAAGAAATAAGAAGAGAACAACCCGTAAACTCCGACGTACTATTTTCATGATACAATTAATTATAACTCTGTTGATTTAACGATGTTCAATCTATGTTTCTATGATGCTATGTGGTAAGAGAAAATTTACCACATAGCATCATAGAAGTATAGAAAATGCAACATAGAAAGGAATTAACGGACTAGAATAGTTAGATTTTTCCATTCTTTATTTCTTCTACCACAGAAGGGTCTAAAAGCGTTGTAACATCTCCTAAATTATCGGTTTCGCCTTCAGCGATCTTTCTTAAGATCCGCCGCATGATCTTTCCGCTTCTGGTTTTTGGCAATCCACTAACGAATTGAATTTTATCTGGCTTGGCAATCGGGCCGATAATACGTGACACCGTTAAAGTAATATCCTGCCTGCTCAGGCTGGGTTCATTGTGCAGGGACGGATAGATCACAAAGGCGTAAATTCCCTGGCCTTTGATATCATGCGGGTATCCTACCACAGCGCTTTCAACTACCCCTGCGTGCATATTAATAGCATTTTCCACTTCGGCTGTACCAATGCGGTGTCCACTCACATTTAGCACATCGTCCACCCGGCCTGTTATTCTGTAGTTGCCATTTTTATCGCGCAGGCAACCATCACCGGTGAAATACAGGTTTTCATAAGTTGAAAAATAATTCAGCCGGCAACGTTCGTGGTCTCCATATGTAGTCCGTAACATTCCGGGCCACGGAAATTTGATACAAAGATTTCCGGCCCCCTCCAGACTTCCCCCCGCGGGTGAGGAGATGGATTCTGAGGTATATACACCATCTCTCGCGGCGTCTGTACCAGGAACGGTTTTTCCATTTTCATCGACAAGCACAGGTTGTATACCTGGCATTGGTAATGTAGCGTATGTTGGTTTTGCGGGTGTTACACCAGCAAGATTTGAAATGAGAACGCCGGCAGTTTCCGTTTGCCACCAGGTATCTACGACAGGGCATTGACCTTTGCCAATATTTTCATGATACCAGTTCCAGGCTTCCTCGTTGATTGGCTCGCCTACAGTTCCCAGAACTTTTAATGACCTGAGATCGTGATCCTTTACAACGTCTAGTCCAAAACCCATTAATGAGCGAATGGCTGTAGGTGCGGTATATAATATACTGACCTTGTATTTATCAACAATATTCCAGAAGCGACCCGCATCGGGCCACGTTGGAATTCCTTCGAACATCAATGTGGTAGCTCCTGCACTCAGCGGACCGTAAAGAATATAGCTATGACCAGTGATCCACCCGATATCTGCTGTACAAAAATGAATATCCCCTGGCTGGTATTGAAATACGTTTACAAAAGTATAGGCCGTATATATCATGTATCCGCCACAGGTATGGACAACTCCTTTTGGCTTGCCGGTAGACCCTGAAGTATATAAAATGAACAGCATGTCTTCTGCATCCATCTCCTCAGCTTTGAAATCATTACTGCCCTGCGTTTCAACTTTCTTTATTTCATCTTCCCACCAAACATCCCTTCCCTTTATCATGCTTACAGGAGTACGTGTACGTGTAACAACAATTACTTTTTTTACAAAAGGACATTGTACCAATGCATCGTCGATCACATTTTTCAGCTGGATCTCTTTATTGCCGCGGAATGCACCATCACAGGTAATAATGTATTCGGCCTTTGCATCCTGCAGGCGATCTGCAATACTCTGGGCACTGAAACCTCCGAATACAACAGAATGAATCGCTCCTGCTCTTGCGCAAGCCAATACAGCTATGGCCAGCTCAGGAATCATTCCCATATAAATGCAAACCCTGTCGCCTTTCACGACACCATTATTTTTAAGCACATGCGCAAACTGGCAAACCTTGTTGTATAACTCCCGGTATGTAAGAACGCGGTGATGCTCTTCGGGATCATTCGACTCCCAGATAATAGCGGGCGTATTGGCATTTTTTTCGAGATGGCGATCAAGGCAATTTTCCGTGATATTGAGTTTTGCTCCTTTGAACCATTCAATCTTTGGCTCCTTAAAATTCCATTCTAAAACCTTATCCCATTTTTTTCTCCAGAAAAAATCCGCGGCGATTTCGCTCCAAAAGCCTTCCGGATCCTCAACACTTTTTTTATATGCAGCCAGATATTGGTCGAATGATTTGATTTGAAATGGATATGACATAGCAATGATTTGGTGCATTCAAAATTAGAAAAACATCTGGCATTGGAAATAAAAATAACATCACTCAAATAATACTCTGAAAAAAACTAATATTGCTTGCACAAAAAAATGAATAGAATGATTGTTCGCCACGAACTTGCACGTATGGGAAATGATGATTTTGAGTACAACTTAAATCAGGCTTTGTGTCCTTAGTGTCTTCGTGGCTAAAAAAAATTGCCACCAAGACACCAAGGCATAAAGGGAAATTTCACGTTAAGAATTCAGCGTTGATCTTCAGTTTCCAAAATGAGCACCATGGATATTATTTTTTTACAAACCAATTCGAATGGATAATAGTTCAGTAAAAGGAATCAGTAAAGTAATCGCCGCATCATCCGTAGGCACCATGATCGAATGGTACGACTTTTACATTTTTGGAATGCTTGCCAAAACAATTTCAATTCAATTCTTTCCTGAAGGAAACGCTACAGCCGCCTTGCTGAGCACACTGGCCATCTTTGCTGCAGGCTTTATAGTTCGTCCATTCGGTGCACTTGTTTTCGGACGATTGGGAGACCTGATCGGAAGAAAATATACTTTTCTCTTGACCCTTGTGTTAATGGGCGGTTCAACTTTTTTAATTGGATTGATCCCGAGTTATAAAGCTATTGGCATTGCAGCACCCCTGCTTGTATTGTTATTAAGGCTTGTACAAGGCCTTGCACTTGGCGGCGAATATGGCGGTGCCGCAACTTATGTTGCCGAACATGCTCCAGCTAGCAGGAGAGGCTACTACACATCATGGATTCAAACCACTGCCACACTTGGTCTGTTCGTAGCACTGGGTATTATCATGCTTGTGAAACTAAATATGACCGATGAACAATTCAATGCTGAATGGGGTGGCTGGAGATATCCGTTCTGGATATCGATCCTCCTGGTAGGCGTTTCAGTATATATCAGGTTAAGGATGAAAGAATCACCGATGTTTTCAAAACTAAAAAAAGAAGGTAAAACATCTGTTAATCCATTGAAAGAAAGTTTCAGGCGTAAAAGTAATTTTAAAATGGTATTGCTTGCTTTGTTTGGTGCTGTGATGGGGCAGGGAGTTATCTGGTACACCGGACAGTTCTATGCGCAAAATTTTCTGGAAACAAAAGCCTTACTTGATTTTGAACAAAGCCGTACCATACTTCTTTGGGCCATTGCCTTTGCAACACCTTTTTTTGTTTTGTTTGGCTGGCTGAGTGACAGGATAGGAAGAAAATGGATCATGTTGTTAGGAATGCTGCTGGGGATTATTACCTACCGCCCTATCTTCAACACGTTTCTGGAAGATACAAATATCATTGAATGGAAAAAGGAAAATCACACTGTTTCGGGGGAGCATACTAAGCAACAACGTATAAATGGGAAAAAAGATTTTCTATCGATAAAAACAGTGAATTATAAATTAGATAACGGCGCTGCCTACACAGAAGTTTTTACGGACAGTGTATTTGTGAATGGAAATGAAACACTGGTACATACCGGTAAGTCGCAACCGGCGCAAAAAGACAAACATCTTTCTTCTGCCATTTATTGGAAGTTTGTAGGATTGGTATTCCTGCTTATTTTATATGTGACAATGGTGTATGGTCCTATTGCCGCATTTTTAGTGGAGATATTTCCAACAAAGATCCGGTATACCTCCATGAGCCTTCCTTATCATATCGGCAATGGCGTTTTTGGTGGATTGGTTCCTTTTATCGGCTTACTGCTCACCACGACTTATCCATCCGATCCGCTGGTAGGCCTTTGGTACCCAATTGGAATAGCTGCCTTGTGTTTAATAATCGGCACCGTTTACCTTAGTAATAAAATTGATGAACAGGTGGGGGATTGAGGAAGAATGCAGAATTTACAATACAGGAGCGATTGTTATCCTGCCAAACTTGAACACATCTGTGCACCTCTGTCACCTCTGCGGTTAACTTTGGTCTTGCATGTAAGAAGTCTCCGAATGCGAAAGGGATTTAACCACCGAGGTAATGGAGTAAGGCACAGAGGCGCACGGACGAGGCGATTTTTGAGGCCAATAATAATATTTTGCTATTACTAAAAACTGAACTATGATCAGCATTAAAAAAATCCTTGGAATTGTATGGTTGTTATTAGGACCTGCCGTCATTTACATATTGGTAAGCGGTGCTGTTGCCAATATCGACCCTGCGGGAAAGAAAGACATTAACAACCCGGTGATATGGATCATAATCATCGCCATCTTCACACCCATCGCTATCGGCCTTTCGATCTTCGGGTGGTACGCATTCAAGGGCGAGTATGATCGGGTGCCAACAAGTTCGTTAGATCTTTCAAATGGTAAATCCTAAATCAGGTGCGCAAAATGATAACAAAAGCCGGGCTTCTTTTTACGAAGAACGAAATGCTATCGGATGATTTAATTTTTTGTGCAATCCTAAAAAGATCCGGCAGTAAATACGTACAGCCGCCAGCTCTATGAAAAGGAAACACAATGCCATTAAAATTATTAAGCTTATCTGATCTGCATGAACATGTGTAAAAATCACATCGATACCAACGAAAGCGGCTGTTACCGGAAAGCCTAATAAACCAATTGCGGATAATAAAAAAAGAAGCGCTGTTCCTTTGCGTTCGTACACGTACCCATGAAACTGATTCAGGCTGATATCTTTATCAATATTGTATATTTTTTGCAAACTGATATACCCAACGATGGCAGCCAACAATACCCCACTAAGATACATGATGATCTGTTCCGACTGAATCTCTTCCACGTTACCAACAATACCAGACAAGATGAATAAATGAGCGAGTAACAAATAAAACCATGCCGTTACAGCAGATCCACGGCTGGCAAATGAATAAAGGATAAGCGATAAGGCACAAACAAGGCTAATGATAGGGAAAGCCGGATTGACCGTAACCTGTGTGCTTTGAATATATAAAAGGACGAGCAATGGAACAATTGCCATTATTTTTCCCGTTTTTGTTTCCAGAAAATGTAGTCTTCTGCCGATCGATTTGAATGGCATCCATAAAAAGCGATATAAGATTCTATCGATATTCCATTCCTTAATGCCGAGTGTGTAAATAGTATTTACCCATTTATTATTTCCTGCTGCCTGATTCGGTTTGTAGTGAAAGTACTGGTGATGAATTAAATAATTCAAAACTGAAGGTGATACGAGTAACTGGTAAGTTCTTAAAAAAGCATTACCTGCAAAATGTATCAATGCCAACACATGGAACCCTAGCGCAACCTCAATAAATATAATACCGATTTGGGCAGCCGATGCGTAAGCAATTTGTGTTTTTACGGTTGGTTGTGCTCTTGCAATGAAAGTTGCTATGATACTGGTTAATGCCCCAATAATAATGATAAGCAATACTATCCATAACATATCTTTCCAAAAAATATAGGTTCGTAACAATAGGAATACACCGATATGAATTGATAAGGAACCATAAAAAATGGCGCTGGAGGATGTTGGACCTTCCATGGCCCGCGGCAGCCATGAAGTAAAGGGCAGTTGTGCCGATTTTGCTACAGCTGCCAAAACGATCATAATTGCAATGAACGACGCCATCTCGCCTTGCTGAAATTGA
>JACMLY010000115.1 GCA_014379345.1 Chitinophagaceae bacterium | reverse complement strand
TTTCTCAAATGTTTTTTTTTTTTCTTTGATGTTGTTGTTTTTTGGTTTGTTTGTGGCAAACACCCAAAACCCCCAACGAAGACACAAAGAAGGTGTTGCATACCAGCCATCTAGAGGATCAAAAAATTTTTTAAAATCTGTTCGCCGATTTCCGCACTTTTCTCTGTGTGAAACTGCAGGCCGTAAAAATTATCTTTCTGAACAGCGGCCGCATAATCAACTCCGTAATGGCAGATAGCAATCGAATACTCGCTATCTTCTGCATAGTAACTATGCACATTGTATATAAAACTGTTCTCCGGTATATTTTTAAACAGGCCGGTTTTTAACTGGTAAATATTATTCCAGCCTATCTGGGGTACTTTTATTTCTGCATTTCCGGGAAACCTTTTCACCTGTACGGGAACAACTCCCAGGCATTCCGTATCATTCTCCTCCGAATGATCACATAATAATTGCATACCGACGCAAATACCGAGTACCGGTTGTTTTAATTCTTTGATAAGTTTGTCGAGATTATTTTCCTTAAGACTTTTCATCGCACTGCTTGCTTCCCCTACCCCCGGAAAGATCACCTTATCTGCCGACCGGATCTTTTCAATATCATCCGTTACTTCAGCAGAAACACCGATCCTTTCCAATGCGTACAGGACTGATTGAATATTGCCGGCGTTGTATTTTATAATTTTAAAATTCATTTGTAACTTTCAAATAGCAAGCGGAAATAGCTCAGTTGGCAGAGCATCAGTTTCCCAAACTGAAGGCCGCGGGTTCGAATCCCGTTTTCCGCTCTTTTATAAAATATTGTTTAAAAAGTCTCTTGTGCGTTGTTTGACATCTTTTGCATTCTCCAATGCCTTGATATAGGCCGTACCAATGATCGCCCCATTGGCATGAGCACAGGCCAATTGAAATGTTTGCCTGTCTTTGATCCCAAAACCAACCAATACAGGATTTTTAAGCTCCATCTTTTTTAATCTTTGTAAGTAGCCGGTAACATCATTCATATTTTTATCTTTCCCTGTGGTAGATGAGGAAGATACCGCGTATAGAAAACCACTACTTAGTTCGTCCAACTTTCTGATCCTTTCTTCTGATGTTTCAGGCGTGACCAGGAAAATAAAATCCAACCCATACTTCTCAATAATATTGCCATACTGTGTTTCATATTCATATTCGGGAAGATCAGGTAATATTAATCCATCCACTCCTGCTGACGAAGCGTCTGCACAAAATTTTTCAAAACCGTATTGTAAAACAGGATTCATGTAACCCATGAGTATTACGGGTATATTTCCGATCTGCGCATTTCTCATTCCATTGAGCTGCTCAAAAAGCACTTTTATTTTCATCCCATTGGCGATCGCAATGTTTCCACTGGCCTGTATCACCGGTCCATCCGCCAAGGGGTCGCTGTAGGGCATACCCAATTCGATCATGTCAGCGCCATTTTCCTCCAATGCCTTCATCACCTCTAAAGTGCTATCGAGTTGCGGATAGCCGGCCGTGCAATAGACGTTGAGAATATTGTTGCTTTTAGTTTTGAATAAATGATGTATCCTGTTCATATTTTTTATTTGCACTAAGAGGCAAGAACGCAAAGTTTACAAGAGTAAATTACCTTTTGACTTCTTTGCGCCTTCGCGTCTTTGCGAGGATATTTATCACTCTAACCTTTTCATATATGTCGCCAGATCCTTATCACCTCTTCCGCTTAAACATACGACCACCACATCATTAGCTTTCAATTTCAATTTCCTCAATGCAAAAAATGCATGGCCAGTTTCCAATGCCGGGATAATTCCTTCCAGCTTTGCTACTTCAAATGAGGCCTGTAAAGCTTCTTCATCAGTGGCACTTAAAAAAATACCACGCCCGCTTTCATATAAGTGAGCGTGCAGCGGACCGATGCCCGGGTAATCCAATCCTGCTGAAATGCTATGCGGCTCCACTACCTGCCCATCTTCTGTTTGCATTACCAGGCTCTTACTTCCGTGTAGAACCCCGGGTTTGCCGAGCTGTGTAGTGGCCGCACTGAAACCACTATTTATTCCGTGACCCGCCGCTTCAACAGCCACCAACTGAACACTCAATTCATCGAGAAAATGATAAAATGCACCTGCCGCATTGCTTCCGCCCCCTACACATGCCAGCACATGTGTAGGCAATTCAGTTCCCGTTTTATCTTTTAACTGCCAGCGGATTTCTTCACTGATCACACTTTGGAACCGTGCCACCATATCCGGATAAGGATGCGGACCCACAACGCTGCCTATTATATAATGTGTGTCTACCGGATTATTGATCCAATCGCGGATGGCTTCGTTGGTAGCATCCTTTAATGTTTTGCTGCCGCTTCTTGCAGGAATAACTGTTGCTCCCAGCATTTTCATACGGGCAACATTCGGCGCCTGCCGCTCAATATCTTTTTCACCCATATATACGATACATTCAACACCTTTCAATGCGCAAACCGTAGCGGTGGCAACACCATGCTGGCCTGCTCCGGTTTCTGCAATGATCCTTTTCTTTCCAAGCTTTTGCGCCAATAGAATCTGACCAATTGTGTTGTTTATTTTGTGCGCTCCCGTATGACATAGATCTTCCCGTTTCAAAAAAACCCTTGTGCCAAATTGTTCACTCAATCGTTTTGCAAAATATAACGGTGTTGGCCGCCCCACATAATCCTGCAATAGCTCACGGAACTCTTTTTGAAAAGAAGGCTCATACATTATCTCCAGGTACTGCGATTTCAGCTCTTCCACATTACGGTGAAGCATCTCGGGAATATATGCACCGCCAAATTTTCCGTAATAGCCATATGTGTCCGGTTTCTGAAATGTTGTTGTTGACATTTTTTATTTTTGAAAGAGAATTCTGAATACAGAATAAAACTCACTTTTTAATTTTGTTACTTCACCTCACCAAACCTTAAACTTTAAACCTTAAACCCCTCACCTCAAAATCAGTTGCAAAAATTTCAAATCCAGCCATCGGTTAAATTTATATCCTACTTCTTTAAAATGTGCCACTTCCTTAAATCCAAAATGTTCGTGTAATTTCAAACTGGCTACATTAGTAGCATCGATCCCTGCAATGATCGTATGTAGCTGTAATTGTCTTGCTGAATCGATCAAGGGTGGAATCAATAATTTTCCGATTCCTTTTCCCTTGTAATCATTGGCAACATATACTGAATTCTCGACTGAATACCTGTACGCCGCCCAGGCCCTGAATGGACCGATAGAACTCAATCCTACAATTTTTTTATCCTCTGATGCCACAAAAACCGGGAAACCCTGTTCCCGCTTTAGGTTGAACCACTCGCGACGCATTTCCATTGTGTGAGGCTCGTAATCATACACGGCGGTTGTATGCAGGATCACATCGTTATAGATCGCCAGAATTTCCGGCAGATCGTTTTCAGTAGCTTGTCTTATTGTTATTATCTTTTCCATAAATCCACCAAACTTACCGTTGGCATATCACCTAAACAGCATACCTTCTTACCGGCAGGCAGTTGGGCTAATTCATTCAACCGGTCAGTCCTTTAACAAAGGCTTTGACCTTTTTCATATCTTTTACTCCCGGGCTCAGTTCGAACCTGCTATTGATATCAATAGCAAACAACGCTTTGGCCACAGGCTCTTCCACAAACTCCTTCAGTTTTTCTTCGTCTCCCGGTTCTATGCCGCCGCTCAAAAAAAAAGGCTTCCCGATAGATGATTGTTTCAGCACATTCCAGTCGAATTTTTTTCCCGTACCTCCATAGCCCGAACCCATTGTATCGAACATGAACATATCGCACATGTCCATGTAAGGGCGTATCATCCAATCCACATTATCATTGTCACTTAAGCGAAATGCTTTCACTACCGAAACATAGTCAGCAATTTTTTCACAGTATTTGGGAGTTTCGTCACCATGTAACTGCACCATATGAAGCCGGCATTCATCTACCATATGTAAAACCTCTTCAATACTTGCGTTGACAAATACGCCGACTTTATTAATATTGTTCAGCTTCCTGATCTGGCTCGTTGTGATATTCTTAAAAACATAACGGGGACTTTTCGGATAAAAAATAAACCCGCCGAATGTTACACCTATGTCAGCAAGCTGTTCCGCTTGCTCCAGTTGTGTCATGCCGCAGACTTTAATTCTCATAATTCAGATTTAAGTGTTAAGAACATGGCGGCAATCGTATCAGACTTCTTTCAATTCATTAACAAATTTCTCAAAAGCTTCAGCCGGATCGTTTTGTTTCATAAAGTACTCACCGATCAGAAATCCATCAAAACCATATCGCTTTAGATACGCAATGTTTTTTAGATTACTGATACCACTCTCTGCAATTTTCAATTTGCTGGTCCCTATCTTTTCCGCCAATCGTACGGACTGATCCAGGTCCACGCTAAATGTTTTCAGGTTACGGTTATTAACACCGATCACATCGATCTCTTCGCAAATATGGCCGATCTCACTTTCCTCATGAATCTCTAACAGTACCTCCAATTGCAATTTTTTTGCTGTTTGTGCCAGCTGTTTTACCTCAATAGCCGTTAAGCAGGCTGCAATCAGCAAAATTGTATCGGCCCCTATTGATTTGGCCTCTACGATCTGGTATTCATCGATCATAAAATCCTTGCGAAGAATAGGTATCCTGTTTGAACGAGCTGTAACGAGATCTTCATTTGACCCGCCAAAAAAATTATTATCGGTGAGTACTGACAATCCCGATGCTCCATACTTTGCATAAGCCGCAGTGACATCGGCAACATTCGATTTTTCATTGAGAATTCCCTTCGATGGAGATCTTCTTTTAAATTCAGCGATAATACCTGTCCTGTTTTTATCAAGTAAAAATTGTTTTAACGATAAGGTATCCCGCAAGAAAAAATCTGTTTTTTCCAATGCTCCAATACTCACAGCAAGTTTCTGATCCGCCACTTCCGATCTTTTATAAGCTATTATCTGGTCTAAAATATTCATTTGGTGACGGGTGAGTGGTGAGTTGTGATTATGAATTTCTATTTAAAATGTACAAAGATATATTCCTATTCGCCACTCACTACTCACCACTCACCACTGCAATTCAATTAATTTTTTTAAAGTTTCGTCTGCCCTTCCGCTTTCGAGGCTTTCCACGGCAGCAGCATAGGCTTCATCATAATCGAGGTAGTTGCCTGTACAATGAAGCGACATAGCCGCATTGGCAAGAACGACTGCATTTTGTGCCCAACTTCCATCCCGCTTTAAAATTTTTGAAAAAATCTTCGCTGATTCTTCCACGCTGTTCCCTCCCTGTATATCCTGTGCACTTACGGTGCGCTTACCCAATTGCTCAGGTGTCATTATTTTTTCGCCTTCATTCGTAATAACTTTGGTATCATTTGTCAACGAAATCTCGTCATAGCCATCCAGGCTATGAATGATGGTAAATGATCTTTCCGTTTGTTGCAGTAGGTAATTGTATATTCTCGCCATTTCCAGGTTATAGACACCAACGAGTTGAAACTGCGGAAAAGCCGGATTCACCATCGGGCCAAGCATGTTGAAGAATGTACGTACGCCCAGGTTTTTCCTGATAGGCCCAACTGTTTTAAGCGCAGGGTGAAACAAAGGGGCATGCAGAAAACAAATATTTGCTTCTTCCACTTCTTTTTTGAGCTGGCCTTGATCGTTTTTAAATTTATATCCGAGCCGCTCCATTACGTTCGATGCACCGCTGATTGATGAAGCTCCATAGTTTCCGTGTTTGGCAACTCTTTGGCCTGCACCTGCCACGATAAAACAAGCCAGTGTGGAAATATTAAAAGTGTTCTTGCCATCACCGCCTGTGCCAACAATATCAATCACCGAATAACCATCCAAATTGATCCGTACACATAATTCAAGCAATGCCTCCTGGAATCCCTGCAATTCTTCTATGGTGATGCTGCGCATCAGATACACCGTTATGAATGAAGCTATTTCTGATTCATTGTAGATGCCTTTTGATATGTTAAGCAATACATCTTTAGCCGACTGCCGGTCTAATGTTTTATGTTCAAATAAAAATTGCAAAATCTTTTTCATCTAATTCAATCCATTTTAATCATCCGCTAAATACTCAACCAGTTTCGCATAATCTGTTCGCCCATTGGTGTCAACACACTTTCAGGATGAAACTGAACGCCCTGCACATCGTAATTCTTATGTCGCAGTCCCATAATATAATCGTTCTCATCCCTGGCCGTCACTTCAAGGTCTTCCGGAAATCCTTCATCAGAAACGATCCATGAATGGTATCGGCCAACTTCCAGCACTCCGGGAAGATCTTTGAATAAATCATTTGGTGAGTGGTGAGTGGTGAGTGGTGAGTCAATGCCTTCTACCATTGACCATGCACCATTCACCACTGACCATTCACCACTCAGTACCCGAATGGATGTAGCCACGCCATGATATACTGTGCTCAGGTTTATCAGGCTGCCTCCAAAAGCTTCGCCGATTGCCTGGTGACCAAGACATACACCAAGGATTGATTTGCTCGAAGCATACTCTCTGATCAATGGTAACAACATACCTGCTTCTTCAGGAATACCAGGACCAGGAGACAAAATGATCTTATCATATCCTTTCACTTTCTCCAGCCCAATCTGATCATTCCGGTAAACGTCTACTTTCTGGTGCAGTATCTTTTCAACCAGGTGTACCAGGTTATAAGTGAAGGAATCGTAATTGTCGAAGACTAATATTTTCGGCCCCATCCCGGCCTTCCCTACTGAGGATGGAGAATAATATTTTTTATAAATAGTGTTCATTTTTCCGCTTCAATCTGAATCAAATCAATTTATATTTTCTGCAAACACGATCGCTTTTTTCAACGCGCCCAGTTTGTTATTTACTTCCTGCAGTTCGCTTTCAGGATTGGATGCAGCTACAACCCCTGCCCCGGCCTGGTAAGTGAGTGTATTGTTCCTGCTTAAAAAAGTTCGAATCATGATGGCGTGATTACAACTGCCATTGAAACCCATGAAGCCGATGGCACCACCATAGTAACTCCTCGCAGTGGTCTCATAACCGTTGATCAATTCCATGGCCTTGAATTTTGGTGCACCGCTCAGCGTTCCTGCCGGAAATGTTTTTGCCATTAAATCGAATGGATTGGCGCCGGGACGCACTTTGCCAGTCACCTCACTTACAAGATGAATCACGTGCGAATAATATTGCACCTCTCTGTAATGCGCCACCACCACATCATCACAAACCCTGCTCAGATCATTTCTTGCAAGGTCAACGAGCATTACGTGTTCTGCATTTTCTTTTGCATCCAATAGTAATTTATCCGCCATAATCTGGTCGGTAACATCATCACCGGTTCTCTTAAAAGTTCCCGCGATAGGATGTACAACCGCTTTTCCATTCTGAATGATCAGTTGTGATTCGGGCGAAGATCCCATTAGTTTATAATCGCCATAATCAAAAAAGAATAAATACGGAGATGGATTGATATTCCTCAAAGCCCTGTACACATTGAATTCATCGCCTGTAAATCCCTGCTGGAATCTACGACTGAGTACAATTTGAAAAACATTTCCGCGGTGACAACTTTGAATTCCTTTTTGTACCATCTCTATATACCCGGCATCATCCATATTAGAGGTCTCATTACCCTTTACTTTGAAAGGATATACCGGCACATCCTTGCTGCGGATCAGAGACTCAACAACCTGCAAATCCGATTCAAGTCCGGCTATTTTATTCTCACAGATAAACAACTCGTCTTTAAAATGATTGAGCACAATGACATATTGATACAGGCGATACCGCATTAAGGGAATGTCCGTCGACGGACGGCCGTCGACCGTCGACAGCTTTATAGTCTCAAAAAATTGAACAGCGTCAAAAGTTGTATACCCATATAACCCCTGTGCGAAATGATTTTCTTTGCCTGCCGTATGAGAAATGTCAAACCTCTGCATGAACTCCCATAACAGTTTCGGCACTTCACTGCGATCTTTGATCTCCATTTTTTCGGGATTTTGATTGGGCCATTTCCGTTCAATTCTGTTCGTTGAACTGATTTCTATGCCCGCAATGGCATTAACGCAAATAAAAGAATAACTGTTCTCGGCCACATGATGATCTGTACTTTCCAATAATACCGTATCGCGAAAACGATCCCGTAACCTGAGATAGATTCCTACAGGCGTAAAAACATCGGCTAGCAATTTTTTGCAATCTGTCTGTAACTGAATCTTAACCACGATGTTTGAGATTATTTTGAATTTTTGAGACTATTTATTTCGCTAAAACATTTCTATTACTCCCCAGGTCAGACTTATCAAAAATCTTAACCAATCTCAGATACCCCCAATAAAAAGGCCCCGATTTATATCGGGGCCTGAATATGATGTTCATCAACAACAATAGCAGTTACAAGCCCCGGAAAGAGTTTGTATGCCACCACCACTGTTGATTATTGATTTGTTTGTTCATTGCACTGCAAATATGCAGGCATTTTTGATTATTACCAATTTTCTGTTTATTTTTTTCATCAAATAGTCCAGATTAGAGTAACTCCCCACCATAATACGGATGCGCAGCGTTTATTATCCCTTGATTTTTTGAGAGGCTTTATCATGGTATTGCTTGCATTGGAAAGTACTGCCTTGTATGATCATTTGTCAGATGCAACAGAAAACAATTCATTGCATTTGTTTTTTCAACAGTTCTTCCATCATCCCTGGAATGGACTGCGGTTCTGGGATCTTATACAGCCCGCATTCATGTTTATTGCCGGAACGGCAATGGCCTTCTCATTACATAAACAACTGCAGCAGGGCTTTACCTGGCAACAATCTTTCCGCAAAATTCTGAAACGCTGTTTTTGGTTGTTTTTCTGGGGCGTATTAGATTATGCCGTCAGACCTAAAGGGCTGTCGTTTGAACTATGGGATGTATTAACCCAACTTTCTTTCACGACCCTCGTAGCTTTTCTTATTTTCAGATGGAAGAATTTTGCACAAATACTTTTTTGCCTAGCTTTTTTATTACTTACTGAGTTCCTGTATCGCTATACCAATATTCCTGGATTTGATCAGCCATTTACAGACCAGCACAATTTTGGGAACTATATGGATCTTCTTTTAATGAATAAGATCAATAAAGGTGGATGGGTTGCTATTAATTGTATCCCTACTGCAGTTCATACTATTGCAGGAGCTCTTGCCGGAAAACTGTTGCTATACCAACAGAATAAAATAAGATCGCTGCTCTTATGGGCCCTGATCTGTTTTTTTGCAGGTTATGCACTCGATGTGGGCGGAATCACTCCCATTATCAAAAGAATTGCGACCAGCTCTTTCACGCTTGCTTCGTTGGGATGGTGCATATCAGGACTTGCACTGTGTTACTGGTGGATCGACCTGCGGGGTCATCGCCGGTATTTGAAATTCTTTACCATTATTGGTATGAATGCGATCTTTATTTATCTATTCTTTGAGATCGTGGGCAGCCGTTGGTTTAATGACTACATAGCAAGGCTTTCAAATGGCTTAATGGATTTTGCAAGCGTCCCGGAAACACCGAAACTGATCATAACTTCGCTATTCATTTTTTCGCTTGAATGGTTGATATGTTATTTTTTATACAGAAAAAAGATTTTTTTTAAATTATAGATGATGCAGATACAACATAAAGAAGAAGATGGCAAAGGAATATTTTATATAGAAGACAATGGTAACACTGTTGCAGAACTGGTATATTCCATTCCATCGGCCGATAAAATAATCATCGAACATACAGAAGTTGATCATCCATTAAGCGGAAAAGGAGTGGGCAAGCAACTGGTGGGGGCTACTGTAGATTATTCAAGATCAAATAATATCAAGATCATTCCGCTATGCAGTTTTGCAAAATCGGTTTTTGAAGAGGAAACGGAATGGCAGGACGTTCTTTATACGTTCCGTAAAATTTAAATATGAAAAAAAAATCCACAATATTTGCATCCTTGTTTTTCCTTTTGCTGACTGATCTGAATGCACAGCAAAAAGACAGCTTTATATTATTGAAACCGGATCGTGTTTTCGATGGCGAACAAATGCATAAGGGCTGGATTGTTCTCATAAAAAACAATATTATAGAGCAGGCAGGTGCGATGAGTTTCAAGTTGCCAGCCGGTACACTGATCATCGAGTTGCCTGGCACAACCTTATTGCCAGGATTGATAGAAGCCCACTCCCATTTATTTTTGCATCCCTATAATGAAACAAGCTGGAATGACCAGGTGTTGCAGGAGTCCAGAGCAGAACGTACTGCAAGGGCTGTGAATCATGCCAGGGCCACATTGATGGCAGGCTTTACAACAGTAAGAGACCTGGGAACCGAAGGATCCATGTACGATGACGCAGGATTGAAAAAGGCCATTGAAAAAAAAGTTATACCAGGGCCACGTATGATCATTGCAACCAGGGCTATTGTTGCCAAAGGGACCTATGGACCAAAATCAGCATCTCCTGATGTCGACTTCCCCCAGGGCGCCGCTGAGGTGGCCGGCATTGAAGACATTACCCGGGAAATAAGAACGCAAATTGGAAAAGGCGCCGATGTAATTAAAATATATGCGGATTACCGTTATGGAAAAGATGGAGAAGCGAGACCAACCTTTTTAACGGAAACCATTGCATGGACCGTTGCAATTGCCCGGAGTGGTGGGCGGCAGGTGGCAGCACATGCCGTAACCCCGGAGGGGATGCGAAGAGCGATCATGGGAGGCGTATCTACGATTGAACATGGTGATGGCGGAACGGAAGAAATATTTAAGCTGATGAAAGAAAAACAAGTGGCT
Organism: Chitinophagaceae bacterium; assembly: GCA_014379345.1. GTDB lineage: Bacteria > Bacteroidota > Bacteroidia > Chitinophagales > Chitinophagaceae > Flavitalea. The sequence goes on along the minus strand of JACMLY010000115.1, from coordinate 72,993 downwards.
CTCTGCGCTACACTGACAGAGATAGAAGCCAATGAAGGATATAAAGGATGGAAAAAAGGGATCGATCCGGAGCCCGAAATAATTACTCAAAAAAGAAAAAGTTTTCAACTGGCAATGAAAACTGGGGTAACTATTTGCGCAGGGAGCGATGTAGGTGTATTTTCACACGGAGATAATGCAAAAGAAATGGAGCTGATGGCAGAATACGGCATGCCGGCCATCGATGTGTTACGTTCGGCAACATCTGTCAATGCAGATGTTTTTGAATATGCAGGAAAAATAGGACGAATAAAAAAAGGGCTATTCGCCGATATTATTGCAGTAGAAGGAGATCCTTCCGCAGATATAAAGAACATCCGGAAAATTACACTGGTGATGAAGGATGGGGTGATCTACAAAACACCGAACAAATAATGCTCACAATGTACCTCCGTGCCTTCCCTCCTTTGCCTCTGTGCTTAAAATTGGTCTTACGTTTAAGAAGTCTCCGAATGCGAAGAGATTTAACCACAGATGTAAAGGAGGGAGGCACAGAGGCGCACAGATATATAACGCTTCGGCAAAAATAAATTGCAAAGTTTTTTTATAATATTCCTTTTGTACTGGGCAGGTAATTGCTGAGGGGATCTCTTTTTACCGCCATACGAATTGCTTTAGCAAAGGCTTTGAAGATCGCTTCGATCTTATGGTGTTCATTTTCTCCGTGGCATTCGATATTGAGATTACATTTTGCAGCATCGGAAAAGGACTTAAAAAAGTGAAAGAACATTTCGGTCGGCATCTCCCCTATTCTCTCCCTTTGAAACGAAGCATTCCAAACAAGCCAGTTGCGGCCGCCGAAGTCGATCAGCACTTTGGCATCTGCTTCATCCATCGGCAACGCAAATCCATAACGCTCCATTCCCCTTTTATCTGCAAGCGCTTTAGCAAATGCTTCACCCAATGCAATACCAGTATCCTCGATAGTATGATGTTCATCAATATGGAGATCTCCTTTGGTACGGATAGTCATATCCATTTTGCCATGGCGTGCGATCTGCTCAAGCATATGATCGAAAAATCCCAACCCTGTATAAATATTAGAAATACCACTGCCGTCGATATTTAAATCGATATGAATTTTTGTTTCATTGGTATTTCGTTCATGTATAACCTGGCGCAAGCCAAGTTTTAGAAACTCGTACACTTTGCTCCACTCGGTTGTTTCCAATGCTACCACATCCTGCAGCGCGGCGACCTCGTCTTTTATTTCCGCGGCGCCTAATGAAGAATCAAGATTTAACCAGATTGCTTTGCAATGAAGGTTTTTTGCCAATTGTACATCGGTAATACGATCACCGATCACATATGAATTGGCGATATCATATTGTGGATTGTCGATATAGCTTTTCAAAAGGCCGGTCTGTGGCTTACGGGTAGGCGCATTATCTTTCGCAAATGTCTTGTCGATGTACACCGCCGCAAAATGGATCGCTTCATTTTCAAAGCTTTTCATCACGTGCTTGTGAACCGGTAGAAATGTACTTTCAGGAAATGACGCAGTACCCATACCATCCTGGTTGGTGATCATCACGAGTTCGTAGTCCAGCTCAGCTGCAATCTTACCGAGATATTTAAAAACATGCGGATAAAACTCCAGCTTATCGAATGAATCAATCTGGTAAGTAGGTGGAGCTTCATTGATTATTGTCCCATCCCGATCAATAAAGAGTAGTCTTTTCAAAATTGAGTGATTATTCGTAATAAGAGAGCATGAAATACTTAAAATATTATTTCCTGCCGATTAGAAATTCTATATTTTTTCTATGTTTCTATGATCCTATGTGTTAATTGACTGTAAACAAGGAGTATTCAAAACTGCGCAAGAGTTTTTTTTATCACATAGGATCATAGAAACATAGAAAAACACATAGTTAGAACATTTCGCAATTTTTAAAATTTTCCGATCAGTTTCCAATTATTTCATCGTAGCCCTAACTGTTTTCACTTCGGATGAAATAACGCCAGAGGCCTTATTTCCAAAGCTCTTTCTTACATACGTCAACACATCGGCAACTTCCTGGTCTTTCAAAAAGGCATGAGAGGCCATTACATTGTTGTAATCTTCCCCATCTACTTCGATCGGCTCATCCATCCCTTTGAGTATCACGGTAATCAATTCTTTTTTATCTCCGAGTACCCACTTTGTTTTTATCAGGGGCGGATTGAGACGGGGAACTCCTGAACCATCCGCCTGGTGACAGGCAAGGCAATAGATGTCGTATATTTTTTTACCGCGGTCTACAGAAGCCTTATCTGTGCCTCCCTGGCTTGCCGTTTTAGGTTTTGTTTGAGCAAGCAGATAAATCACAACAAACAATAAAGAAAAAATGATGATTCCCTTTTTCATTAAATATTATTTTCCGTTATAGATTATTTTCCAGATCCTTCCTTTTACCGAATCTGAAATATACAATGACCCATCCTTGCCCTGCGCCAATCCACAGGGACGATACTGTGCGTCTCTTGGTGCAGCTATCTCCTGAACTCCCATAAAACCATCGGCAAAAACCTCCCATTCTCCATTAGGTTTTCCATCTTTCATGGGCACAAATATCACCTGGTATCCCTTTTGTTTCAATGGTGCACGGTTCCATGATCCATGAAAAGCAATGAATGCACCGTTGCGGTATTTTTCAGGAAACATATTTCCTGTATAAAACAATAAAGCATTCGGAGCCCAATGACCCGGAAAACCAATAATAGGTGTGTCCATCCCTTCGCAACGGCCCTGGGTGGTCTTATTACCACCATATTCCGGCGCCAGCACTTTCTTTTTCTGCACTTGATCATAATAACAATAAGGCCAACCGAAATTGGAACCCTTCTTAATTTGCAAAAATTCTTCAGCCGGCAACTCTGCACTTTCAACACTATCATATAATTCGGACCAGTTCTGGTAAAAATTATCGCGGCCATGCTGCATAGCATATAATTCATTCACGGTATTGTTCCAATCCAATCCTACAATATTGCGGGTGCCCGTAGCGTAACGAATTCCTTCGGCGTATGATTGATTCGGCTTGTCGGCCTTAAATTGCCAGATACCACCCGCGGAATCCAAAATAGGGCATGGATCTTTTCCTTTCGAGCCCTTGCCCCTGTCTTCTACCTGGCAGGAGTTGGAAGGAGCTCCGATGTTTACATAGATATTACCTGCATTGTCAAGAGCAATTGATTTAGTCTGGTGCTGTCTTCCGGCAACCAACCCTCTCACAATTGTTTCAGGGGCATCCGGCGAGATCACTTCACCCCTTTCATTGAGTTTGTAACGATATACACCTGAATCGGAAGATGTGTAGAGATACCCATTCTTAAAAGCAATGCCTGTACCTCCATAATTACCAAAACTCTTTACAACCTCCGCTTTTCCATTTGCTTTTTCGCGTAATATTAAAACGCCTTTGCCGTCTTTAAGTCTTGCCAGTTTTACATAAATGTCTCCATTGCTATTGACCGCCAGGTGCCGGTTCCTTGCCAGTGAGTCTACTACCGTAACGGCTCCAAAACCTGCAGGCAGTTTCAGAACAACATTATCTACATCACGTTGCCCGTTTTTTTCTGCAAGTTTTGTTGTATCATTTGCAACAGCTTGTACAATGCCGGACATGCCCATCACGAATATCAAACACAGCTTTAAGCAAAGACTTTTCATGATAATTGATTTTTGTTTTTGAGGAGGTAAACTTAGTGAATTTGCCGGGCAAAATCTGTAAGCTCCTTTACCAAATCATTGTTTTCTTTTGGCGTTCCTATTGTGATCCGCAAACACCCTTCGCACAACTCCACTTTGCTTCTGTCTCGCACAACAATTCCTTTTTCGAGCAAAGAATTGTATATGCCTCTTGCATCGTTCACCTTTACCAACAAAAAGTTTGCATCGCTGGGATGTATCGTTTGAACGATGGAGAGTTCAGATAACTGGCGAATTAATTCTTCCCGCTGTTTAATAATTTCCCGGATCATTTCATTCACCTGTCCTACCTCCTCCAGTGCCTCAAGTGTCAGTTCCTGGGATGCCTGGTTGATATTATACGGGGGTTTTATTTTATTCATTATTTGTACAATGGCTTCTGAAGCAAAAGCAATTCCTACACGAAGTGCCGCCAGTCCCCAGGCTTTAGACAGGGTCTGCAATACACAAATATTGGGATACTCATTCAGTTCCTGTGTAAATGAACGAAACCGCGAAAAATTGATATAGGCCTCATCAATCACCACCAATCCGAAGTAATTATTGAGAATGATCTCGACATCATCTTTATTCAGGGAATTACCGGTAGGATTATTGGGTGAACATAAAAAGATCATTTTGGTATGATCATCCACAGCTTCTTCAATACCTGTCAGATCCAGTTGAAAGCTTGAAGTAAGTGGAACTTTTTTTACGTGTACATCGTTAATATTTGCACTTACCTCATACATTCCATAAGTCGGCGGACAAATAATGATATTGTCTTTTGCCGGCTCGCAAAAAGCGCGCAATAAAATATCGATACATTCATCGCTTCCATTTCCCAAAAAGATATTATCCCGTGGCACTCCTTTTATTTCACCCAGTTTTTGTCTCAGTTTCTTTTGTAATGGATCAGGGTATCGATTGTACCATTTTGTAAGAGGCGACCCAAAACTATTCTCGTTTGCATCTAAGAATATCCGTGCCTCCCCTTTAAATTCATCGCGCGCTGACGAATAAGGGATCAGCTTCTTAATATTTTCCCGTAACAGGTTATTCAGATCAAACATCACTGATTATTTTGGTCAATACGGTATGCCATACCTGTTGACCTATGAAGATTAGTCCTAATAAACAGGTATGGCATACCTGATGCACGGTCAGACCGGGACGGTCAGACCGGTTACAATTTTGCGAGCCGGATGCTCACGGCATTTTTATGCGCCTGTAAACCTTCGGCTTCTGCCATCAGTTCCACTGCTTTTCCTATCTGCTGCAGACCTTCCCTGGATAGCTTTTGGTAAGTGATCTTTTTCACAAAGCTATCCACACTCACGCCGCTATAGGCTTTCGCGTAGCCATTGGTGGGCAACGTGTGATTGGTGCCACTGGCATAATCACCCACACTTTCCGGTGAATACTGGCCTATAAAAACAGAACCCGCATTCGTTACTTTTTCGGCCATTTCATCGGCACGGTTGCAAGCCAGGATCAAATGTTCGGGTGCATATTCATTCAACAGCTCCATTGCTTCCTCATCATTCCGTATCAGGATAGCCTTGCTGTTTGCCAATGCCCTGATCACAATATCCTTCCTGGGTAATTCGCTCAATTGCTTTTGTATCTCGAACTGTACATTCTCCACACAGATCTCATCGTCGGAGACCAATAACACCTGGCTATTTGCGCCATGCTCGGCCTGGCTTAATAAATCAGCAGCGATGAATTCGGGGTCAGCATACTCATCGGCAAAAATGGCAACTTCGCTGGGCCCCGCGGGCATATCAATAGCAATACCATCTTTTTGTACCATTTGTTTGGCGCAGGTAACAAATTGATTACCCGGTCCGAATATTTTATGCACTTTGGAAATAGTTTCGGTTCCGTATGCCATTGCACCGATGGCCTGTACGCCGCCGATCTTGAAGATCTTATGAATGCCCACAAATTGTGCTGCAAATAAAATAGCAGGATGCAATTTACCATCAGGTCCGGGAGGAGTACAAAGAATAACTTCCCTGCATCTTGCCAGCCTGGCAGGTATTCCGAGCATCAGGATCGTCGAGAATAAAGGCGCCGTTCCTCCGGGTATATACAATCCGACCCTCTCAATAGGAACGGCCCTCCGTGAACACATGATACCCGGCATGGTAACGATCCACTCCGCTTCCTGGATCTGATAACGATGAAAGGTTTCGATATTGGCCCCTGCCAAACGAATCGCCTCTTTTAATTCATTGGATACCTGGTTAGTCGCTTCCATTATTTCCATTTCCGTTACCAGCATTTCGTCCAATACAACACCATCAAACTTTTTTGTGTATTTGCGCAGGGCCCTGTCACCTTTTTTGCGCACACTTTTCAATATTTTCTCCACCTTTTTTTCAAGATTCGCCGAGTCCGTTGCAGGTCTCTTCAACAGCTGGCTCCAATCTTTTTTTTCGGGATATCTTATGATCTGCATACTTAATTATTTTAGCCAATTAGCCTATTGGCCTATTAGCCGATTTGCTGATTTGCTGATTTGCCGATAATCCAATTGGCTAATTGGCTAATCGGCTAATCAGCACTAAACTATCATTTTCTCGATCGGCACCACCAATATTCCCTGTGCACCGGCGGCTTTCAGTTTTTCTATGATCTCCCAAAATTCATTTTCATTCAGCACACTATGGACACTGCTCCAGCCGGCTTCGGCCAACGGTAGTACAGTAGGACTTTTCATTCCGGGTAACAGACTGATAATCTCACTCAGGCTTTCATTAGGCGCATTGAGTAAAATATACTTATTGTTTCTTGCTTTTCTTACAGCCCGTATCCGGAACAATAATTTCTCAAGCAATTGTTGTTTTTGTTCGCTTAGCTCACTATTTCTAATGAGCACCGCTTCTGATTTCAAAACGGTTTCCACTTCCTTCAACCCGTTCATGAACAGGGTACTTCCGCTGCTTACAAGATCTACAATGGCATCGGCCAAACCAATTCCCGGTGCAATTTCCACCGATCCGCTGATCTCGTGTATTTCGGCATTTACCTTATTTTCAGCCAGGAACTGTTGCACCAATACAGGATAACTCGTCGCAATCTTTTTTCCCTGCAGGTAGCTCACCCCTTCATAGATTTCTTTTCTGCCGACGGCAATGCTCAATCTGCATTTTCCAAAACCGAGTTTTTCAACGGTTTGGACCTGCTTGTTTTTTTCTAGCAGTACATTTTCCCCGACGATGCCAATATCGGCAACAGCGTCTTCAACATATTGCGGAATATCGTCATCACGTAGAAAATAGACCTCGAGCGGAAAGTTATCGGCCTCGGTTTTCAGTTTGTTGACACCATTCTTTAAATCGATCCCACAATCTTTCAGCAGTTTCACCGAATCGTCATATAAACGTCCTGCTTTTTGAATAGCTATTTTTAGGACCATCTTGGAAATCATTTTAATTCCCTTTTACTTCCCTTTCGGGAACGGGGGGTTAAACAAAAAGGCTTACCGTGTTGGTAAGCCCTTACATGTTTTATACAGATACACAAAACACCACCGGCCTACCTGATCAGGTAAGTATGATGATGATGGATGTGTACAAATAGTTTCATAACAGATCGCAAAAATAACCGCTAATCCGGTTGCACCAAAAAAAACTTTGAGAAGGGTGGGTAGAATACAGGATACTGGATGCTGGATACTGGACATAGGGAAAAAATCGGCGTGAAGTCTGAATTCAATCTTGAAAATTTATGCTTGATCTGTCCACTTATACCTATAATATCAAACACCCTGTATTTATTCTGTACATGTTTCTGTATCCAGCATCCTGTATCCAGTATCCTGTATCCTTTATCCTAATTCCCCTGAACAGCTTACCTTCAGGCACAAACTACAGTACATGAGAAGCCTATTACTCTTTTACTTTTTATTTTCAGCAGTATTTCTATTTGCACAGGATGACCAGGGATACAAAACACCTCCGAAGGATATTCTGGACCTTGTACTCGCAAAACCGACGCCTTTCGTGAACGTGGATAACAAAGGAGAATGGATGCTATTATTAGAAAGAAGTCCGCTTCCTTCTGTGGAGGAATTGGCTCAACCAGAATTACGCATAGCCGGTATTCGCATCAACCCAAACAATTTTGGGCCGAGCAGGTCGGTTTACAGCGTGGAATTCAAATTGAAGAATATTAAGAACGGAGAAGTATACGAAGTGAAGGGGTTGCCCGAAAAAATACGCGGATCTGCTGTGCAATGGAATCCTTCACAAAACAAAATTGCTTTTACAAATGCTACAAATAAAGATATTTCATTGTGGGTGATCGATGTGGCCACGCAGGCAGCAACACAAATTGTTGCCGAACCGTTGAATGCAGTCATGGGATCAGCCTACGCCTGGGTCGGTGATAACGAGATTATTTACAAAGCAGTGACGAAAACCCTCGATCAGCAACCGGGTAAACCACTCGCTCCGACCGGGCCGGTGATACAGGAAAGCAAGGGAAAGGCGGCTGCATCCCGAACTTACCAGGACCTTATAAAATCAGGGTATGATGAAGCATTATTCGAATTTTATTCCACCGCACAATTGAAAAAAATATCAGTAGTAGATCAAAAGATGGTGGCTGTGGGCCAACCTGGCATTTATGGAACATGGAGTATTTCACCCGATAAGCAATATTTGCTGGTCCGCGCTATCAATAAACCATTTTCATATTTATTTCCCTGGTTTGGATTTCCACATACCATTCAGGTTCTGGATGCGAATACGGGCGCCCGGGTAAAAGTATTGGCACAAAATCCTTCTAATGAGGGACAACCAATTGGATTTGATGATGTGGTAAATTTTCCCAGGCAATTTGACTGGCGCGATGACGAACCTGCAACAATTTCTTACGTACAGGCGCTCGATAAGGGATTGGGCAAAAGCAAATCTGAATACCGCGATGCATTCATGACGACCACCGTAACAGGTGAGGCAAAAGAATTATTTAAAACAAAACGCCGTTACAATGGAATCACCTGGGGCAATAAAGATCTTGCTCTTGTTTATGAAGGATCATTTGCAGAAAGAAAAAGTCGCATCAATAAATTAAACCCCTCAACGGGATCGATAGACAGTCTGTATGAACGCAGCAGCAACGATAATTATGCAGATATCGGAACGCCTGTTACGAAACAAAATGAATTTGGAAGAGAGGTATTACTGGTACAAAAAAATGGTGAGCTACTCCTTGATGCCAACGGTGCGGGACCAAAAGGAAATCTACCCCTGTTGCAAAGCTGGAACCTGAAAACAGGACAACGAAAACTACTATGGCAAAGCGAAGAAGGTTATTACGAATATGTAGTGAACGTGATCGATGCCGAAAAAATGTTATTTGTTACAAGAAGAGAAAGTCCTGTTCAAACCCCGAACTATTACCTGAGAGAACTGCGCAAAAAGAAACCTGTTTTTATCGCCATCACTGATTTTAAGAATCCATACGCGCAGCTTGAAGGAATTGCCAAGCAAAAAATTTCATACAAAAGGGCAGATGGCATCGATCTCACCGCAGATTTGTACTTACCCAAAGGATACGATGCGAAAAAAGATGGCCTGCTACCCGTATTAATTTGGGCATATCCCCGCGAATATAAATCTGCCGCCGATGCGGCCCAGGTGCGTGGATCTAAATACACGTTCACCACCATCAGCGGAGGTTCACCGCTGTTTTGGGTAACGCAGGGCTATGCCGTGATGGACAACGCTGAAATGCCGATCGTCGGAACAGATGGAAAAGAGCCGAACGACAATTTTATTCCGCAACTATATCTGAACGCACATGCCGCAATACAGGCCATTGCCAAAATGGGAATAGGAGACAGTAATCGTGTTGCCGTTGGCGGGCATAGCTATGGTGCATTTATGACAGCCAATTTACTGGCCCATACCAAATTATTCAAAGCCGGAATTGCAAGGAGCGGAGCCTATAATCGGACGCTGACCCCATTCGGCTTCCAGGCAGAAGAAAGAACTTACTGGCAATCGCCGGAGGTCTATTACAATATGAGTCCATTCAGCTACGCGGATAAAATCAAAACACCCCTTTTACTTATTCATGGAGAAATGGATAACAATCCCGGAACATTTCCCATACAGACCGAAAGATTGTACAACGCGATCCAGGGTCATGGAGGAACTGTTCGCTACGTACAGCTACCTTACGAAAGTCATGGCTATACCAGTAAAGAAAATATACTGCATATGCTATGGGAGCAAAATCAGTGGCTTGATAAATACGTGAAGAATGCTGATAAAAATAAACCCGGAACCGGGGCCAGTGAAAAGAAAAGTTTTTAGCCTGATCAGGAAAAATGCCGGAGAGTTGCGGGCTATGGCTACACATATGTTCGATAAATACAAATGCAGCCCGGAAGAGCTGCATTTGTACTTTGGGTCCATGTAAATATTACCCTTTCATTTTTTCAGTTTTCTTGAGCATATTCCAAAAAGTTTTAGCCCAGTAATTCTTGAATCCAAATCCTCCGGCCTTGCCGGTTTCGTATTGGGTAAATAAAACTTTTTTTGATTTCATATCCACAAAAGTAACCCAGCCGGAAGCTTCCTCTTTTTTCTTACTCATACCATCTATAAAAAATATCATACCGATGCCTGGTTTTCCCTGGAAATCATAATTTTTTACCAACCCGGCGATCTTTTGCTCGTCGAGCTTTTTGTAATCATTAGGGTCTTCAGAGAAGAAGTTCCCTTTAATTCCGTTGTTCGCTTTCTCAGTAATTTCCATTGCATATTTAACCTCAGCCCGTTTTACAGCCCCGGCTACATCGTATTTTTTTTGTTCATCAATAAAAAGCTGGTTCCAGCTCGGAACATATTTATCCCGGAATTCGCTGCTGCTGATCTCCCCCGCATCCTTAAACTGTGTGGCTGATCCAATGAATTTAGCCTGCGTAAAATCGATGCCCAGCCATGTAATTTCGGTTGATCCGTTGAAAATATCCGCTTTGGTTTGGGCCATAACAGTGGACTTACACAAACAAAGCACGAATAAGGTAAAAAGCCAGTTAGCACGTTTCATAATTAAGAAGTATTAGGTATGTGAATAAATTTTCTGGTTACACCGGCTATTGCCGGAAAAGCGAAATTAATATTTTGTTCGAAAATCTGATTTTCTATTCTAATTACGGATTTCATGCTGCTTTTTTTCCCGATTAGCCAGTAAGCAGACGATCATCCTTTCGTTTTGTGACTTATTCACGGTAGAAAATTCAAAAAAAGAATATTGCCTGGAACATCTTCGGGGAGATATCTTACCGTATATAGTGATGGTTTCCTGTAATGATAATATCTAATCTTGCTCGTCAACAATAATGATGGTATAAATTTTTATTATCAATAATCAGGATAAAAATTATAGAATGGAAACATATTCACCGGATCAGTATCTGAGGGAAGAAAGGATCAATAGTTTTACACATGTACTGGGAGTTCTGTTTGGGATTGTGTGTATTCCGATACTCATTTTAAACGCGTGGGAAAGTTCAGCCGGCTCTGTCATACTGGGAACAGCCATATACGGATGTAGTTTTTTAATGGTGTTTACATTCTCGTCTTTATTTCATTGGTATACAAAATCAAAAATCCGGAGATTATTCCTTATACTTGATCATATCAGCATCTACTTTTTCATTGCCGGCACTTATACGCCATTCATCCTGATTTTTATAAATAATAATTTCGGCATGATGCTCTTATCCGTTTTATGGAGCCTTACTTTACTAGGGATATTTTTTAAGATTTTTTATACCGGACGTTTTGAAATCATTTCTACTATTATCTACCTGGTAATGGGCTGGATGCTTCTTATCGGTGCAAAAGAATTTTTTGCGAATATGCCTTTTGCAATAGCGGCATTGGTTATTACCGGAGCGATATTGTATTCTATCGGCGTTCTCTTTTATATAAAAAGATTTTTTGCTTACCACCATGCAGTATGGCATTTATTTGTACTCTCCGCTGCCATCTGTCATTTCTCTGCGGTGTTAATGTCTGTTCCTGTTTTAGGAAATTAAGTTCTGCATGTAATTTTTAAGTTTTAAGTTAGAATTCTGAATTCAGGAGAAAGCGACACATATGGAACAACCTACTTTGTGTTCTTCGTAGTTTTCTTTGGTGCCTTCGTGGCAACCTTTTTGCCACGAAGGCACCAAGACACAAAGAAAGGGTTCACTAAGAACATGACAAAAGATGAATAATTTCGAGATCGGAAAACATATAGAATGGCATCATCAAATCACGAGTGGTATGAATTAAGGAACGCTGATCAGCTGGATTCGCCGGCATTGATCTTATTTCCCAACCGTGTTAAGGAAAATATCCGAATGCTTATTTCCATGATCGATGATGTACAGCGATTGCGGCCCCATGTGAAAACAAACAAGTCATCAGAAGCCTGCAAATTGATGATGGATGCGGGCATCAGCAAATTCAAATGTGCTACTATTTCCGAAGCGGAGATGCTGGCCTCCTGCGGTGCTACGGATGTATTACTCGCTTACCAGCCTGTTGGCCCAAAATTGAAACGGTTTGCGGAGCTGATCAGAACATTTACAGGAACAATATTTTCCTGTCTTATCGATCATCCGCACGCAGCCGCGCAAATGGATTTCTTTTTTTCTTCAAACAACCTGCGGATTCCTGTTTATATTGATCTGAATACTGGCATGAACCGTACCGGTATAGCTCCGGGACTCGAATGCATCCAACTATATGCCGATTATGTTGATGGCGGGGGAATATTTACGGTTGGCCTGCATGTATATGACGGCCACGTCCGTAATATAGATTTTGAACGCCGCAAGCAGGAATGTGATGAAACATTTGCAGCGGTTATTAAGATGAGGGAAGCTTTGATTGAGAAGATGTTCCCCGAACCCATTATAGTTGCGGGGGGAACACCGACATTTTCCATTCACTGCAAAAGAAAAGATATCGAGTGCAGCCCGGGAACATTTATTTATTGGGATAAAGGTTACCAGGATCTTTGTAAAGAGCAGCCTTTTTTACCGGCGGCCCTTGTTATTTCAAGGATCATTTCCATTCCGGATAAAAATAAGATTTGTATAGACCTGGGACATAAATCCATCGCCTCGGAAGGAGAGTTAAGCAGGAGGGTTCATTTCTTAAATGCAGGGGGCTTGCAATTCATAGGTCATAGTGAAGAACATCTGGTGGCTCAGATACCTGACGGTCATGCCTTTCAAACCGGTGATCTTCTCTATGGATTACCATTTCATATCTGTCCTACGGTTGCCTTATATGAAAGAGCTTATACAATAGAAAATGGAACGGTGACCGGTGAATGGAAGAACGTTGCCAGAGATAGAAAGATCAGTTTGTAATGGTGAAAAAGTCATTGATGAATAGTGAATGGTCAATGGTGAATATATTCATATAATCGCCATCAAACTTATTCATGTTTTTACGTCTTAATCACCAAAAGTTAGATCTTTACCAGTTTTCAGGACCATTTGTGTTGGAATGCTATAAAATCACAAAAGCCTTCCCTCCGGAAGAGAGGTTTATTCTAGTGGCACGAATTTGTCGTTGGCCATTATCCGTACATCTTAACATTGCTGAAGGGGCCTCCAGGAAATCCCTATCTGAACGAAAAAGATTTTATGAAATTGCCCGGGAATCAATCGTTGAAATTGGTGCAGCCTTAGATATTTCCTACGATTTAAATTATTGTACTGAAAAAAATCTGGAACAATTAGGATTTCTTATGATCAAATGCTTTAAAATATTATGCGACCTAATTAATTCCAATCAATGATCATTCACCATTGACCACTCACCAACATGTTTACGATCGACGCTCATCTTGATCTTAGTATGAATGCCCTGGAATGGAACCGTGACCTGCGGCAACCCATTCAGGATATCCGCAGTCGCGAAAAAGCGATGACTGACAAACCTGATCGCGGAAACGGTACTGTTTCATTGCCTGCGCTGAGGGAAGGAAATATAGGAATGGTTGTGGCCACACAGATCGGCCGGTATATTGAACCGGGCAGTTGGTTGCCTGGCTGGCATTCACCGCAACAAGCCTGGGCGCAAACACAGGGTCAGCTTGCCTGGTACAAGGCTATGGAAGATGAGGGTGAAATGGTTCAGATAAAAGATCGTCGTTCATTGGAGATCCATAATGAATTATGGAAGGATGACAACGATAACAAAAATAAACCCATAGGTTATATCTTAAGCCTCGAAGGGGCCGACTCATTGGTGACGGTGCAGCATTTAGAAAGAGCGTATGCATACGGATTGCGCGCATTAGGGCCTGCCCATTACGGACCCGGACGTTATGCCAACGGCACAGATGCAAGCGGTAAGATGAATGCAAACGGTTTGGAATTGTTGAAGAAAATGGAGGACTGGAATATGATCCTCGATGCCACTCATTTGTGTGACGATGCTTTCTGGCAGGCTTTGGATCATTTTAACGGGGAAGTATGGGCCAGTCATAACAATTGCAGAAGCCTGGTAGACCACAATCGCCAGTTCAGCGATGAAATGATCAAAGCGCTTGTTGAACGCGGTGCAGTGATCGGTGCAGCGCTCGATGCCTGGATGATGGTACCCGGCTGGGTCCGCCAGCAATCGAATCCACGCCAGCTGAATTGTTCCCTCGAAGTGATGATCGATCATATGGACCATATCTGCCAGGTTGCGGGCAATGCACTTCATATCGGAATAGGATCTGATCTTGACGGTGCTTTCGGAACGGAACAATCTCCCCATGACCTCGATACCATCGCCAATCTCCAAAACATTCCTCCCCTTTTAAAGAAACGCGGTTATAGTGATGCAGATATCCGAAATGTAATGCATGGCAATTGGATGCGATTTTTATACAGGATATGGAAATAGTGTTACGAATAGTAAGGAAATGATCGAGACGATCGGCCTTTAATGAGAAAAGTCCGATTGAAAAAAAATCAGGCAACAAAAGCTTAAAATAGGTTTTATCTTTATGGCACTATCATTGTCATAACGGGAATTAATTTTAAGAATCAGCTGAACATACCCATGAAGAAGCATTGGAGCCTGCTGTTTTACCTGGTGATCGTAATCATATTCGGATTGGCAATCTACTGGATTGTTGAACGCGGTAAAATACTGGAGCATGGAAGAACTACCAAGATCGAACAGACCATTTCTAAAACGTCGGTTGCAAACAGTTTTGAGCTTTTCAGCAATTCTTTTAACAACCATCTTAAGCATCCCCTGGCAGTACTTATTCTTCAGATCATAGCCATTGTTATTTGTGCCCGCGTATTTGGATTTCTTTTTAATAAAATCGGTCAACCCACCGTGATTGGTGAAATTGTGGCGGGAATTGTGCTGGGGCCTTCTGTCATCGGCAATTTCTTTCCGGAGATGTCGCAGTTTATATTTCCGGTGGCCTCACTAGGCAATCTGCAGTTCTTAAGCCAGGTGGGCTTGATACTGTTCATGTTTGTGATCGGCATGGAGCTCGATGTAAACATGATCCGTAAACAGGCCCGTGGGGCAGTGATCATTAGTCATGCCAGTATTATCATTCCTTTCACCCTTGGCATGGGCCTCGCCTATTATCTTTTTATCGCGCATGCACCCGATACCATCTCATTTTTGTCCTTCGCTTTATTTATGGGTATTGCAATGAGTATTACAGCATTCCCTGTTTTAGCAAGGATCATACAGGAAAGAGGCCTTACTAAAACCAATCTCGGTTCATTAGCGATCACCTGTGCCGCTGCAGACGATGTGACAGCCTGGTGCATATTGGCTACAGTGATCGCCATTGTAAAGGCTGGAAGTTTTGTTAGCGCATTGTTTACGATCGGGCTGGCACTTGCGTATGTGTTGCTGATGCTTTTGGTAATCCGTCCTTTTTTCAGGCGACTCGGAAGCATATATGCAAACCGTGAAATGGTCAGTAAACCGGTACTCGCCATTGTTTTTATGCTGATGCTATTGTCCGCTTACACCACCGAGATCATCGGCATCCATGCATTGTTCGGGGCTTTCCTCGCCGGTGTGGTCATGCCGCCGGATCTGAATTTCAGAAAAATAGTAGTTGACAAAATTGAGGATGTAAGTCTTGTATTACTATTGCCACTGTTTTTTGTTTTTACCGGCTTGCGTACACAGATCGGGTTGCTAACAGAAGGGGATATGTGGATCACCTGCGGATTTGTTGTGTTGGTGGCCGTTGTGGGAAAATTTGGCGGAAGCGCTCTTGCGGCAAAAATTGTGGGAGAAAATTGGAAGAACAGCTTATCAATAGGCGCTTTGATGAATACAAGGGGATTGATGGAACTGATCGTACTGAACATCGGGTACGACCTGGGAATATTATCGCCGGAAATTTTTGCGATGATGGTATTGATGGCATTGATCACCACCTTTATGACGGGACCAGCTCTCGACCTGATCAATTGGCTGATGCCCGATAAAAGAATCGATACCAAACTGCCTGAACCTGTTTTGCAAAAAAAAGTTTACCGGATTTTGCTCTCATTTGGCGCAGCCCTTAACGGAAGGAAACTCCTACGCCTGGCAAACCAGATGCTGGCAAAACATTCGATACCCGTTGATATTACCGCAATCAATATTTCTTACAATGCCGATATTAATCCCTGGCAGATCCCCGAATTTGAGAAAGAAAGCTTTAGCAAAATCAGGAGTGAAGCGAAAAAATTGAATGTCGACGTAGAAACCATATACCACCCCGTGCTGGATGTGCGGAAAGAAATTGCAAAAATTACGCAGGAAGAACAATATGATTTTATACTGGTGGATGCCGGGAAGTCCTTATTAAAAGGAACATTTGTGGGGAACGTTGCAGCAACCGTGAAGTTGTTATATCCACCTCATCTTTTAAAAACATTGCTCGGCACTAATAGATTATCGCAATTGCTTCCGGTCAATGACATGATGGATGAGAAGGCAACCAGCTTTATTGCTGATGCACATTGCAGCGTGGGGGTATTCATCGATAAGGATTTTTATGAAGCGAGAAAAATCCTTATCCCAATATTCTCACCTTCCGATCTTTTCTTACTGAAGTATGGGGGAAAGTTTATTCATAGCATTCATTCATCAGTAACCATCTTAGATGCAGGCGGTTTGTCGCAAAGCGATAGCCGTTGGCAGGAAGAAATCTTGCGTATTAATAAAACCGGCCAGGAAAGCATACAGATATGGATGGGAAGAACAATTGACAAATCGATGCTTGCCCGATTCGACCTGATGCTGGTGAGTTACGACAACTGGGAAAAACTCGTGAAGGGCAAAAGCATATGGCTCGAACATATTCCTTCTTCGCTGATCATTAAACATATTGATGCAAACCATGAGGGGATCAAGAAAGGGATTACACCGTTGGCTTCTTCTGAATTGTGATATAAAAAAATATCTACGGAGAATTTCTATAGTGGGTTAAAATATTTATTTGCATCCCATAAAATTCAAACTCGCAAAGATTAAACCCTTCCATCCCGCCATGGATGAAATATCGGTAGAAAAACAAAGAAAAGAAAAGTCATCCCGTAGGGATGAGATATCGGTAGATAAAAAATGTCACACAAAACATCCGGTAGGGATGAAATACCGGTAGCAAGATGATAAATGTGCATGACACATTCTGTAGCGGGACATTGTTGGACAGAAACATCCTGTTGGGGCAATGTCATTAAGTTAAGAGAAGCTCCAAATGCCCATTCATCCCGCCAGGGATGAAATATCGGTAGAAAAACAAAGAAAAGAAAATCATCCCGTAGGGATGAGATATCGGTAGACAAAAAAATGTCTCACAAAACATCCCTTAGGGATGAAATATTGTAGCGGAATGAATTATCTCACCAAGAGTAAAAAACATGAAATGCGGTTGAAAAAATCTCGGCCTTTTTTAATCTGGAAATTATATTTGTCAAAACTTTCAAATGGCCAACACTTATACTAAAATGCATCTACAACTGGTTTTTGCCGTAGAAAACCGGATTTCTTTGATTAAGCGTTTGTGGAAAGATGAGCTTTACAAATATATTACCGGAATTGTGCAAAATAATGATCACAAGCTTTTGACGATAAATGGAATGCCAGATCACCTGCATGTATTGATTGGAATGCGGCCCTTACAATCGGTATCAGACTTAATGCAAAATATTAAACGAGATTCGTCGGCATGGATTAACAACAATAAATTTACAAATGGAAAATTCAGTTGGCAGGAAGGTTACGGCGCTTTTTCCTACTCCAAATCACATTTGCCTGATGTTATAAAGTACATTGAGAACCAGGAGTTCCACCATAAGAAGAAAACATTTATTGAGGAATACAAAGAATTATTAGAAAAATTCGAAATCTCTTACGATGAAAAATATATTTTTAAAGCCGTGCTATAATTTTGACGGTAACTATGTTCTATCTTTTGGAGGATTGTATTACGGGTAATCGTACTTGCTGCCGATATTTAATCCTCCGGGATTGTCTTCGGAGATCTTTCTTTCTACCGATTTTTAATCCCTGACGGGATTTTTCTATGCATGGGGCATTTCCATTGCGTTATCGTACTTGCTGCCGATATTTAATCCCTCCGGGATTGGCTTCGGAGATCTTTCTTTCTACCGATTTTTAATCCCTGACGGGATTTTTCTATGACATATTGTATAGCCTTTGGATAATCGTACTTGGTGCCGATATTTAATCCCTTCGGGATTGTCTATGGAGATATTCCTTTCTATCGATTTTCAATCCCTGACGGGATTGTTCCATCAAGGGTATGGGTGGTTCCTGCATTTTATCCCTAATAGAATTGCAAAAACCGGTATTACTTTTAAGTTGACGAGCCTACCTCAACGCGGCATATTTATTATGTTTAGCTAATGATATTGCAATAGGTGTTATGAATTTATGTGGTGAATAATGACTATTTTAATTATTTATCATTACCCATATTTACCTGATGTTCAACGAACGCATAACATATCATATGGCAGATCCCCATATGGGCGTCTTCTACGCGGCCGTAGTGTGTTGAATCGATCACTATAACAAAATCTGCCAGCTCAGCCAGTTGTCCGCGCTTGGCGCCAACCAGGGCAATTGTATAAAGTCCATTTGCCTTCGCCCATTCAAATGCAGCCACAAGGTTCGGTGAATTTCCACTGACACTTAAAGTGAATACAAGATCGCCGGCGCGGCCATAATTCATGAGCTGTCTAGAAAATACTTCCTGGTAACTATAATCATTCCCGATAGCAGTCATCCATGGGCCATTGTCATTTAGTGAAAGACAGCGAAAAGGTTTTTTTACCACATCAGAGGCGCTCTTACCTAAGTCGGTAACAAAATGAGAGGCATTGGCACCGCTGCCACCGTTTCCAAAAACAAATATCTGGCGATCGTCGCTCCATGCATTTTTAAATTTCCGGATCAATTCAGCCACTTGTTCCACGGGAATGGAATCAAGCGCAGCTTTCTGTGCTTTTATATAGGCGATTGCATAATCTTCCATATTATACTCTTTATTTGTCAAAATTTTGATGGGCTAATAAAATGCCTCCTACCGGAACAGACAGCTCTTCGAGCGTTGCAAGACCAATAATCGGTCCCGGATGAAAAGTTTTCATCAAATAGGCAGGCAGTTTCTTTTCAATACTTTCTTTCAATATTTTTCCCAATAAGGAAAACCCACCACCCAGTATTACTATTTCCGGATGAAACAAGTGAATGGCATGCGAAATTCCAAACGCAAGATCATCGAACGTCTCGTTATAAATATTCCATGCTTTTGAATCATTTTCTTCTAATGCTTTTTTTAAAAAAATGGCCTCCCCGGAAGTATTATCTCCAACAAGTTTTGCAAGTACTCCATCAGGTTCTTTAGCAACGATTTTTCTGATCTTTTCATCCACTGCCCACCCGGAACAAAGCGATTGAAAAGTGTCTCCAGAACGGTTCATTTGTAGATGGCCAATTTCAACCTCACCCGGAATGGCGCCATGGTAGATTTTATTATTGATGATGAGTCCTCCGCCAACGCCGCTTCCAATTGTAATGTACAAGACTATTTTATATCCTTTTCCTGCTCCATGAATTGACTCGCCGAGAGCAGCCGTGTTTGCGTCATTTTCAACAAAAACAGGAGCTTCAACAATTGGTTCGAGCCACTCTGCAAGGTTAAAGTCAGACCAACCTTCGATGTGAAATGAAGTGGCTATTTTTCCCGTCTTCCAGTTCACAGGCCCGCCAAATCCAATTCCGACAGCTGCAATCTTCTTCCTATAATTTTCACGTACTGTTTTTTCAATGAATGTTCTAATACCATTGGCGCCCTCTTTCTTATTTATCTGAAAGCGGTGTTTTGTCAGCAAATTACCGTCAGCAGAACCTGTTACAAGCTGAAGTTTAGTACCGCCGATCTCAATTCCCATGAAAGGTTTATTTGTTAACATCAGAGACATTGATTGATATGAGTGATTCTGTCTACGAAATAACTACAAATTGGATATGCAAATTAAATGAACAATTTTAATCTAAGCTTATTACTATGTTCTTACTATGTATCTATGATTCTATGTGGTAAATTAACTGCAACCGGATAGTCTTCAAAACTGTGCAAGAGTTTTTTACCACATAGAATCATAGATACATAGAAAGAACATAGATATATGCATCAGGATGCGGGCAGTTTTATTATGACGGGTAAAGGTTTGGAAGTTATGAAGCCCGCGATTGCACACTCAGATATTGATCAGTTGACAGTGACTGATCCGGCAAAAGCGTTTGTTGTGAAATTTGCAGAATATGCAATATGATTATTGTAGAAAGTGCGCGAAGATTATTTATACTAATTGTAACCTACCTGCACCATGCAATAAGACTGTACTTGTAATTACCAGCGACGACCGCCACCTAATATTCGTCCAAGCATTCCACCTGCGTTCCCAAATCCCCTACCTCCACCCAGTAGACCACCAAGCAGTCCGCCGCCTCCTAATAACCCACCTAAAAGTCCGCCACCCAAACCACCACCACCACCTAACATACCACCCATTCCACTACCTCCCCTTCGTCCTCCGCGAAACATTCGCGCCAGGATAATCGGACCTAAAATACCCAATGCACCTTTTAATAAAGAATTAGAATTTATGCCGGCATTTTTCAATTTATCGCCGAACCCAAGACTGTCTAAAAAATTTTGAGGAGTCGTTTGTTCCGATTCCAAAGCCTCTGTCTGTGCAGGTGCTTCTGATACAGCTTTTTTTGTGAATTGATTGAGAAGCGAAAATTGCTCACTGTTCACTCCCAAGTATTGAGCTATTTTTTCAACAACTTGTTTTTCTTCGTCTGAATAAGTCTGGTCCGATCCGGCAAAGGCGATCACGTCACTTACGAGTGAAAAACGAAGCTCGCTTGTTTTTAGAACATCCAGGCAACGCTTTAAGTCATCGTCAGACATTTGCGTAGTTGCAGCCTCACGTGTTAAATCAGTCTGTTCTTTAGATAAATTCGCTGATTCGCTTAGTGCCTGCAAATACGATAATTCTTCATCGCTTGCCACGCGGTCGGCCGTAGCTATAGATGCAATTGCTCCGAGATATGCGCCTTTCTCCAGATCGCTATACCCTTCCAAAATTGTTGCTTTTTCCATTTCTTTTATTGATGATGATAAATTCAGATTATAAGGAAATTTAAAGATCTTAACAATGAGTATTACAAATTGCGACTGAAGCGGAAATTAACCGTTGCATCTTCACGGGAGACAGCATAAGTAGCCACAACAGATACTTTTTTGAACGGAGCCAGCATAAAGCCCCCGCCTGCACTTATATGCAGTTTGTTTGAGTGTTCACCCGGGTACCATACACGGCCAAGGTCAACCAATCCCAATAATCCTGCCTTGCCATTGAATAACCTTCCCCTGACATTCCTGATCCATTGTAATTCATTTTGACCGTACACACTTGATTTTCCATAAAAACGCAATCGTCTGTAACCCCTTAATGTTTGGCCGCCTCCTATTACATTCAACTGGTAAAACTCCGGAGTTCCTGTAAGCGTGGCCCCACCAGCTTTCAGATAGTATACAAACGATCCAAACAGAGGCACATAAAACGTTACTGCCGAAGAAAAACGGCCAAATGATTTTTCGCTTTCTTTCAAATCGCGGGTATAGGAAACTGACGATACAAATTTTATTCCCTTTGTCGGAAGAACCTTGTCATTGACTTTTTGGAAAAGGTAATCGATTCTTGCCCCGCCGAAATCTTTCTTCGCATAGTCACCTCCATTCATGTTAGTGGGATGCTCAGCTACAAATCGATCGTTATCCTTAACAATATCATATGTTTGATAAAAAGTTGAAATACCAACATGACTATATGGGCCAAATGTTCTGTTGATGCCAATGCTGGTTAACAACTGGCGTGTACGCATTCTGTAATAATTCAGGTTCTCGCTTCCTGTTTTTACTCTTTCTGTCGAATTGCCAATTCCAAAATAATTAATCCAGCGTATCCAATCGTAGTTTGCATCCAATGCCAGGTTCCATTTGCCTATGACTTCCGTAAACACGCCCTTATATTCGGTACTGAACGCAGCCTCCATTAATGAATATTTCACATTCACTTCCTGTTTAGAAGCAAAGGGATACTTGCGCCATTTTTGTTTTTCAGCCTGGTATCCGATACCGATATGAACCCTGTCTTCATTGTTGTAAAAAAGAATCTTTTTAACGCCCTTCGAATTATATTCAAACGCGTCATAATTATACACATGGACAGAATCACTTTCCGATAACTTCAATTTTGCAGCGGAAGTTCTAAAATCGTTATCCTGATCATCATAAATTTCGATATTCTTTTTGCCTGTCATTGAAAGTGAGGAGTCATAGTAAGAGTCTTTAGCATTGCCGCCAATTATTCTGACCCGGATGCCTTTGTTTGTTGATGCCCTCATAACATATTGATCATTTTCACCCAAGCCATACAACCGGATTTCCTTTGTTTCACTGGTTAAAAATGTTCTCGAATAAAAAGGAGTTGCCCTTGCTGCCCCCTCTTTATTAATATCATAAATAGTTATTGACACGCGTTCTTCATCAATCCTGCTCACTTCAAAAAGCTCTTTCTTTTTCGTTCCAACCACTTCTACTTCTTTTGCAAGCAGTAAATAGTATTCGTTTGCGTAATCCACAAGAAGATCACGGCGTGATCTTAATTTCGAAATGATTTCATCACCCGACACTGGAAAAACTTCTGGGGGCAATTGTTTAACTGATGACTCAATGATTTCGTTCGTCAGCAATTGTTGTAATTCCTTTGCTGTAGATACCCACTGTTCACGTGTTGTTTCATTAGCCGCCTGTCTATCAAGATGACGGGCAGAAAAGTTATATAAGCCAATATCTTTGATAGTATAGTTAAAGGTTTGCAGATGACCTGCCCCGGCTGCGCCCTTCAGCATTGAAAGAAGTACGCCGTCAAATTTTGTATAAGCCTGATCACGATCTCTTGGAACAGGTCGGTAAATTTTTTTCCCCTCCTGCTCGAAAGTGGCCCATCGCCATTGGTCTTCATGCCTTCCCCAATCGCCCACAAAAATATCAAACAATCGTGCCCGGATAAAAGCCAATTGATCCACCCGATGATCACTTTCTTCAAACGTTTTTTCAAGCATTTTATCGGTGCTCACAATTTCAGGTGAATTGCCAAAATTGGCAGCTTCAATCCAATTGCCACCTGGTCTTTGTTCTAAAATATAAAGCTGATTTCCAAATTCCTTATTGAACTCTCCCAGGCTTTTCTGTTCAGGAACGAAAACAATTTTGGGAACAGTATGATAAATACGGGCTGCACCCGCCATACCCGGAATCGTTATCGCTGCATAAGGAAGAGCAATAGACACCTGGTCGTTTATAATCGTTTCTATAAAAGTATTCTGATAAATTTCGGGAAGGGCTTTTCCAAATGATTTATCAATACTTCTCAGCACATATTCTTTGCCATTTGGATTTTTTAACTTCAATGATTTGCTCTGGCGACCACCTCCAGACTCGTAAGCCATAAGCCCGCCATCAACCGTATCAAGGCTCACGGTGGCAACATTGACCGGGACTGTCCATTCTTTACGGTAATGTTTTCCCCATAACCATTGATGAAATCCGCTGGTCCCATACTGTTCTCCTGCAACCACAGTTCTGGAATCTGAAGAAGAACTTGGTTTTACACTATCCTGGGCGTATGGCCGCACGAATAGTATGCAAAAGAAAAAGAGACATAAAGAGTAATGCGTGTATTTCTTTAAATAAGCCTGTTGATATCCATTCATGTATGAAAATTAGCCGATTTTGAATATTTCACCCGCCTATGAATCTCTTAAAAAATCCTGCCAGCTAGCGGGTTTTCGTCATTTTTGTATCGTTTTCAAGTAAATTATTTGAAACACGATGTGCCGGCTGTATTTTATTCAGCAGGTAAAAAGAAAGGATGACCCATACAAACCCAAGACAGAACCCGGCCAAAACATCTGAAGGGTAATGCATTCCCAGAACAATTCTGCTAAGGCCAATTGTGATTGAAACCAAAAATAGCAAAATAGAAAGTGTCCATTTCCATACACGTTGCATATTGCCCCGCCATACCAAATAAATCAGTATACTGCAAAATATAAAGGACGATAATGCATGGCCGCTGGGAAAACTATAGGTTTTTAAAGTTTGTATTAAAGGGGAGTCAGGCCTTGCACGTTGAAAAATCCGCTTGCCGTAATAAGACAAAGCAGAACTGGTAACGGCCATAATGGCAATATGGAGGCCATAAATCATTTTACGCCTGATCAAAAAATACCCAACTAAAACAATATAAGCAGGAATAAGAAATCTTCCTGAACCTAAAAAAGTGAACACTTTCATTATATCGATAAAAGGGGAGGATGAATAAGGAGAGAAAAACTGAATTACCCTGCTATCAAAAAGATCTTCCTTTTCAAAAACAACCTCATGAGCAATAAATGTAAATAAAAAAAGTGCTGCCAGAAATAAAATCCCAATAACCAGTATCTCGAGTGGAAGTTTCTTCAGGAAAGAATGTGTACGTTTTTTATTGCTAAGTTCTTCCATGATCACGCATATACTATTTCAAAACTGTGCAGTGCGTTTTTGAAGGCGTAATTAATCTTAAAATGATAGGTATCGCAAATCTGTTTAATAATGGCAAGCCCCAAACCCATTCCTTCCGACGCATTGCTCTTTTCAAAACGGTTGAAAATGGTATTTGGATCCAGGCTTGTTCCCTCGCCGGAATTGCTGATTTTGATTGAGCCGGGGGCTGTAGTAATATAGATAACCCCGTTGTTTATATTATGCCTGATAGCGTTAACAATTAAATTATTGATCAATATATCTGCGAGCATTGAATGGATAATTACCGTGCTTTTTTTGAAATCAGTTTTTACTGACAAATGTCCCGAATGAATTAATTCTTCTAATTGCGTCAGCCTCTCCTTCACCACATCGGCCAGATTAATGGTATGCGTTTCCTTGAACTGGTTATTTTCGATCTTAGTAATCAATAATAAAGACTGGTTCAGCTTAGTGAGTTTATGAACTGCATTGTACATAGCCTGTACATGATGCATGCTTTTTTCACTCAGTTGATGATCCTGAATAAGCAGGTCGAGTTTGGAATTAATGACCGCTACAGGAGTTTGCATTTCATGAGAAGCATTGTCGGCAAAAGTTTTAAGTGATTCGTAATCCTGGTTTATTTTTTGGGTCATTTGTGTCCATGCAGAATTCAATGCATTAAATTCATCAATATCACTTTTTTCAAAGACAATGGGTCTTGGGTTTGAAAGATTAAATTCTTTCATGGCCGAAAGTGTTGAATGAAATGGCTTCCATATTTTTTTCAAGAGTATGCGATTTGAAATGAAAAGCATCATTAGTAACAATAAAATGACGACTGTAGTGATGCCCAAAATAAGCAACAACAAATGTTCTGCTTCCGCCTGGGATTTTGTAACGATAGCGGTGTAATGCTTACCTTTCACGTGAACAGGAAAGATCAACTGCCTGCTGCTTTCCATTTCCGAATCCAACGGATTTAAAACCTTTTTACTTACAAATCTTCTATTTACAGAAGTTGTTGCTTCTGCAAATTCAATCCTTTGATCTATAAAATGGCTCTCTGCAGGCAATGTGTCATGAACTTTAATATGGTGATAGATTTCTACTTCCTCTACCCGAAGCGCTTCATCCACCTGTTCAATCAATGCAAACCACACGAAGAAATAGTACACGGCACTCGCGATTAGCAAAACGATAATGGCGACAGTAATAGTAGCTCTGTTGTATTTTGTCTGCAATTTCATGAATCTGTAAATTTATAGCCCATGCCATAAACGGCTTTCAGGTAGTCGCCACTTCCCGCTTCCTGTAATTTTTTTCTTAAATTCTTAATATGCGTGTAGATGATATCAGCATTGTCCTGTGCATTCATATCATCGCCCCATAAATGTTGGGTGATTGCATTTTTGGAGATCACTTTTCCTTTATTCACGATAAAATATAACAACAACTGGTACTCCTTTTTGGTTAATTCCATTAATGATCCGTGAACCATCGTTTCCCTGGAAATGGTGTCTATGGATATTTCATGGAACACGATTTTATTTTGCCCGGTGAATCTCCTTCTCCGGATAATTGCTGCTATCCGTGCACTTAACTCAGACAAATGAAAAGGTTTTGCAAGATAATCGTCTGCCCCGAGATTTAAACCGGTAATGCGGTCGTTAATGGAATTCTTTGCCGAGATAATGATTACCCCATCCGTTTTATTGTTGTTTTTTAGTTCGCTTAAGATCTTAAGCCCATCTCCATCGGGAAGCGTTATATCGAGTAAGATACAATCGTACTCAAATGAATCTATTTTTTTTAGTGCGGTAGTATAGGTTTCCGCCACTTCACAGATATACTGTTCTCCCTTTAGGTAGGCAACGATACTTTTACACAATTCGGCTTCATCTTCAATGACTAAAATTTTCATGATAGTGCGCTTATGAAATTTAAGAGAAAATTCAGCCACGAATTACACGAATAAAACAAAGCTATTGATGTTCATCGTTTAATTAATGGCAGACACATTTTAAGAGTCGGTTATGTCGGCAAATGAGACAAGTCTTCATGCAAAGCGTCAACTTCATCATCAGTTCTTTTTTTCCCCTTCCCAAATCGCCAATATATCAATGGCAGAAAAAATAAATTGAGTATTGTTGACGTGGTAAGTCCTCCAAGGATCACAATAGCCATCGGATATTCAATTTCCTGTCCGGGTTTGTTACCACTGACCACAATGGGAAGCAAGGCGAGCGATGCTGCGAGCGCAGTCATCAATATCGGAGTCATTCTCTCCAACGCACCTCTTATGATCAATCCTATTCCAAACGGTTCATTTTCCTGCTGCTCCAAATGACGGTAATGACTGATCAACATGATGGCATTTCTTGTAGCAATCCCTAAAACCGTTACAAAGCCAACCAGTGAACCTAGTGATAAAACACCACCGGAAATCCAGGCAGCGAGAATACATCCCGATAATGCAAAGGGCAGGCTTAGCAATATCAGGAACGCAATCCTGTATGAATTAAAATCGGCGTAGAGTATTAGAAATATTCCCAACAAAGACAGCAACATCAGGCTATACAGGCGGGTCTGTGATTGCTGCCGCTCAGCGTACTCACCCAATATTTCCGGGTGATAGTCAGACGCGAAAGAAATTCCCTTTAATTTTTCTTCTATATCCCTGGCTACAGATCCGAGATCTCTGCCCTTTGTGTTACAGGTTACATCGATCCTTCTTGAAGAAGATTCACGGGTGATCTCATTGGGCGTTGGAGCAACATATACATCTGCTACATCTTTTAAGGGAACACGTCCTCCCTGTGGTATATCGATCTGCAAATCGCGAATCCTTTCTATATTGGAACGTTGTTCAGCTGTTCCCCACACTACAACATCGAAGATCTTCTGGTCCTCATATATTTCTCCCACTTTTGTGCCATTCACTAATGTATTGATGGCGGTTCTGACTTCGGCGGCTGACAATCCGAATCGCGCCGCATTATCTGCACTGAATTTTACAGCCAGCTGCGGTACCAATGTCTGGGGCTGCACTTTCAGATCTGTAACACCTTCAACAGTCGATAAAACAGCGCCCACTTCCTTTGCTTTTTCCTGCAACACATTCAGTTCAGATCCGTAAATACGTACCACAATACTGGCACTTGTGCCTGTCAGCACTTCTTTTACCCGCTCCCTGAGGTAGGTCAGTACATCGCGGTATAGACCGGGATACCCATCGACCACCTCCTGGATTTTAGCAACCGTTACCTCGTAATCTACTTTGGGATCAACACTGATCCAGTTCTCAGTAAAATTAGGTCCTACTACTTCATCGGCTACTTCAGCTCTTCCGATATGTGCGCCAAAGTTTCGAACACCGGGTATCGCTCTCAATTCGTTACTGGCACGCTGGGTAATTCTGCTCATAGCCTCCAGTGAGGTACCCGGCTTTTCAACCCAATGCATCAAAAAATCATATTCCTTGAAATGGGGCAGGAACTCTTCACCAAGAAAAAAAGAAAGCCCGAATGATAAAACCGTTGTTGCGACCAATGCAGCAAGGGTGCGTTTTGGTTTCGCAATGCTACGGTGCAAAATTCTCTCATACCTTGGTTTCAGCCAGCGGACCGATCTGGGTTCTTTCTCTGGCTCAATAGCTTTTTTGGAAGAATATTTTTTCTTAAGTAAAATAAGAGACAGTGCAGGTGTAAGTGTCAGCGCTACAAACAGGGAAGCCAAAATGGCCAGTATATAAGATAAGGCCAGCGGCTGAAAGAAAGAACCTGAAAGACCAGGAAGAAAAAATACAGGCATGAGTACGAGTGCCACGATCAGGCTACCATACACCACTGCGCTTCTAACTTCCATAGAAGCCTGGAACACCACCCGGATGGCCGGTAGTGGCTGAGCAAGCAGCGCATTTTGTCTTAACCTCCGTACTATATTCTCAACATCAATGATAGCATCATCAACAACTTCTCCCAATGCAATTACAAGCCCGGCCAATACCATCGTATCGATGGTGCCGCCACGATAATGCAGGATGATCATGGCTATTAATAATGACAGAGGAATAGCCAGCACGCTGATCAACGCCGTTCTCCAGTCATTCAAAAAGAAAAATAATACGATGATCACCAGTATACAGCCGATCAATAATGCTTTGTTCAGGTTGTTCAGCGACATTTCTATAAAAGTTGCCGGACGGAATATTGTTGAATCAAACACCATTTCCTTCATGGACGGGCGCATGGCGTTTAAGATTTCCTCCACCTTTCGCGTAACCTCAAGGGTATTTGCCTGCGGTTGTTTTTCAACGATCAGCAATAAGCCAGGACCATCATTAATAATGGCATCACCGATGGGTGCCCTAAAGCCTTCCGATACTTCTGCAAGCTCGCCTAGCCGTACAGGTAAGCCGTTCCTGGTAGTCACGGTAATTTTTGCGAGATCCTGTGCTTCGTAAATATGCGGCACATTTGAAATAGCCATCCGCTGGTTAGGCATGTCGACAAAACCACCACCAAATTGTTGGGTAGCATCACGTACCGCTGTCAACACCTGGCTCAACTGGAGGTTGTTTGCATACAGGCGTTCCGGTATCACACGCACCTGCAACTGCCGGTCTCGCTGACCCCAGATGGCCACATTCGCCACACCAGGTACCGACATTAGCCTGGGACGTAAGGTCCAACGTACCTGGGTCGTCATATCCATTTGAGATAGAGTCTTGGAACTAACGCCAATCTTTAAAACCCTGCTCGTTGAAGATAAAGGGGTGAGCATGACCGGTGGACGCGCCACTGCCGGTAATTGTGCCGCTACACGAGAAAGCCTTTCCTGTACCAGTTGCCTTGCTTCAATAATATCCGTACCCTTTGTAAAATCAAGGACGATGGAAGCCAGACCCAATACGGATTTAGAACGAAGCCTGCTTGAGTAGGGTGTTCCGTTCAATGCATTTTCTATGGGTACGGCGATCAGCGCTTCCACTTCCGCAGTGGATAAGCCGGGAGCCTCTACCTGTATCTCCACGTAAGGGGGCGCAAATTCAGGAAATACATCATAAGAAGCATTCTGCACAATACGGCTGCCAACAACGAGCAGGATGCCCATCAGTACAACCACGATCAATCGTAAGCGCAATGAAGTTGATACAAGCCATCGCATTATTTACCTCCTCCGAATTCAGTTCCGAAAATTTCAGCAGCTCCTGCTGTTACTATCTTAGTTCCTGGTTTAGGGCCCCTTTGCAAAACAGCCATGTTGCCATCCACTCTTTGTAATTCTACCCGCCTTCGAATAAATACTCTTGGTTCTGTATTTTCATACACCCATGTGCCGCCATGAATATCGTACAGGATCGCTGAATAAGGAATGGTCAGTGATGCCTGTACGCCCTTGAACGGCAGAGTTGCACTCACTTTCTGGCCAGGTCTGAAATCGCCCTTGCTGTTATTGATCTCATAAAATAAATTTATCGAAGTGGCGATGGGATCAGAGGTTTGCGGACCCTGAACAGGGGTTGCCATGACTGACGTGGATGAACCGGCAAAATCAGACAGGCCGCGAACGGATACGGAAACGCGGCTATTGATCGCCGTTTCATCACCTGCATATACAGGCACACGCACCCAAACCGGGTTTAGCGAAACAATGTCAACAATGGGTGCAGCATTTGCCAGCACCTGAGACGGGCTGCTATAAACCTGTTGTATGATACCCGAAATAGGTGCCTGCAACTGCAATGTCGACATCCTGTCTGCGAGAGCGGCTGTGGTGTTTCCTTTTAATAATTCGAGCCTGCTTCCTGCAACCCGTAATTGTGCCGCAATGCCTGCAAGTTCTGCTTCAGCTTCCTGCTTTGCCCGAAGGCTACCCGCCTTTTCTTCAAATAATTGCGAGGCACGTTTTACTTTTTCTACTGCAACATCATGCTGGATCTGTTTCTGTGTTACATCTTCCTGCACACTCAGGAGATCTTTTTCCGACGGCAGGATCACCAGCCTGAATAACTGTTGTCCTTTTACCACCTGTTGACCCGGTGTGATAGCCCGTCCATTTCCAGGGGTCATCAGTGTTCCGGCCACGGGCGCACTTACTGTAATTGTTTTACCTGGCATGGCAATAATTTCACCACTGAATACCCGGCTATTGCCAATGGATGCTTCCTTTATTTCAACCGTTTCAATTCCCAATCTCTCTACTGCCTTTTCCGTCAGCGTTATTGTATTCAACTCGCTTTCCTTCACAGGATGACTTTGAACAGCCGGGGGAGCAGCCTTGGAATCTTTGCTTTTGGAACGACACGCAGAAAAAAGGAACAGGACCAATGGCAAAAACAGGATTCTATAAAAAATATATCTTATCATTTTATTTGAGTTCAGAATTGTTACCGATACCATAATTCAGTTGACTGACAGAACGCCTCAGCTCGGCTTCAATCTCTGCTTTTCTTAATTTACCATTCACCAATTGGCGTAGCGCTTCCAGCACCGGCAGGTAAGAAATATCACCTCTTTCATAGGAAAGCTGAACAAGCCTTACGGCCTCCTCGAGGGATGGTATAACTCCCGTACTCCAGGCTTCGTAGGATTTGTACGTTTGCTCATAGCGGTTGTAAGCATCCGACACATCCAATGCAATTCGCTGCCGTAAAGCAACGTATTGAAAAGATGCCTGTTCCATTTCCGCCCTTGCCCTGGCAATTTTTCCCTGGTTGCGGTTTAATATTGGAATTTCAATTTGAAAACCCGGATTAAAAGCGTCGGGAAGCCATTTGTTATTACCGGCACCGTCAAGACGTTCGTAGTTTAACACGGCAGTGAACGCAAGGATCCTTGCCCGTTCCCAACCAAGCCGTTTGCCTGCCGATTCAATAGCCAATCTTGCAGCCTGCAATTCGGGTTGATAGGTTCCTGCCAATTCGAGGTAGTCGCTTCTCGACACTTTTTGTGAGAGGAGGGTATCCTTAATTGATTGAAACGATAATGTTGTATCGGGCGCAAATCCAAGTAAAGTATATAACCTGTTACGTTGAAAAATGGTATCCAGATTTGCTTTGACCAATTGATCCACCGCAGCGGCAGAGTCGGCCCTGAAAGTGAGCGCTTCCAGTTCGCTGATCTCACCATAACGCAAACGTATGTTTGACAACCTGCTCATCTCACCACGGATCCGGGCGTTCTCAGCCAGGATCGCGGCCTTATCCAGGGCAAGTTGAAGGTCCGCATACGTTAATTGTACATCCCTGATCAATGCAAAACCACGCTGGATCATCACGCCCGCATTGCGTTCGGCCTCAATAGTAGCAGCGGCAATCCGCCTGGGTCGTAACCACAAAAAATCAAACGCGAAATTGATATAGCCAGAGGCCATGATACCTGCATTTGGTGAAAGATATCGCAGCAAAGGATTTAATACGATACCCGCATCTATTACATCGGCATGCAAAATTGAAATAGATGCAAGATCGGCCTGGAACTGCCCATTATTCCACAATGCAATGCCAATCGCTTCATCTTCAGTAATCCCGTCTGAAATCAGAATATTCGGCGGAAGCTCCAACTGCCCGGGCTGTTTTGCCTTTGTAATATCAAACCCGGATCGTTTTTTTAATTCATCAGATACATATGAACGGGTAACACGATTTTTAGGGGCGCAACTAATTACACAGCATGCCAAAGTAAAACAGAGAAAAACCTTTTGTACAAAATCCATAAGGTTAATAGAATAATTAACAGAAACGGGAGCCTGATTACCCAATTGTATTTCAATAAGGAGGTAAACATAATTCCGAATTCTGAAGAAATTCTAAATTAATAGGCTGATATCTAATGTGCAAATCCATAGGTACGAAAGGCCTTTAAAATTAAAGCCCCCCTCCAGCGTCTTGTATCCGGCATCTTGTATCCAGGTATCTTGTATCCCTGCTACAACCTGTATTATCATGAACTATCTGCGGAACGAATTCAACAAACTATTTACATGTATTGGTATTTCCTTTAAATTTAAACGGGCGTTTGAATTACTGAGAGCTGGCTTTATCTAATCAACCTTGCCAACTAATGACCTTACTAATTGTTTTGTTCAGCATTTTGCTACTCGTATTGCTGATCACCTGGGGCAAATTCAATCCCTTCCTTGCATTTTTGATTGTTT
This sequence comes from Chitinophagaceae bacterium, assembly GCA_014379345.1. Lineage (GTDB taxonomy): Bacteria > Bacteroidota > Bacteroidia > Chitinophagales > Chitinophagaceae > Flavitalea. The sequence goes on along the minus strand of JACMLY010000115.1, from coordinate 39,950 downwards.
CGATCATAGCCGGTTTGTTACTCGGCATTCCATTGGACAAGATCACCAAATCGATTGAAAAAGGCATCGGCGCAACGTTGGGTTCCCTGATCATTATTATATCACTCGGTGCTATGCTTGGAAAGCTTGTAGCAGAAAGTGGAGCCGCGCAAAGGATCACCCAATCGTTGATGAAAGCTTTCGGAATGAAGTATATAACCTGGGCCCTGATGGTAACCGGATTTATAGTGGGCATCCCATTGTTTTACAATGTTGGCTTTGTTCTGATGGTGCCGTTGATATTTTCTGTTGCATACCAAACGAAATTACCGGCTGTTTATGTGGGATTGCCGATGCTGGCTTCATTATCGGTTACCCATGGCTTCCTGCCGCCACACCCATCCCCTGCCGCGCTCGTTGCCCAATTCAATGCCAATATGGGATTGACACTTGTGTATGGTATCATCATTGCTATTCCCACAATCATTGTTGCCGGACCCATCTTTGCAAAAACCATTAGAAATATCAGGGCGGTTCCATTGCAGACCTTTCAACCCAAACAACTAACCGAAGAAGAACTTCCAGGTACGGGTAATAGTTTTTTTTCTTCGTTGTTGCCGGTTCTATTATTGATCATAACTACCGTATTTCCATATTTTCTGGAAGAAAATGAGACCAATAGAAGCCTGTTTTCTTTTATTGGGGATCCATCCATTGTTATGCTCATCTCTCTTATTGTTGCTACATACACGCTTTGGCTTAAGAGAGGTAAAAGTATCAAGGTGATCATGGTACAATATGCTGATGCAGTAAAAGACATTGCCGTCATAGTACTCATCGTGGCAGGAGCCGGAGCTCTTAAACAGGTTTTTACCGATAGTGGCGTCAGTGCTCAAATCGCCAGCCGGCTTCAGGGGCTCAACATTGAACCACTTGTACTTGCCTGGCTGATCGCCTGCGTAATACGCCTTTGCGTAGGGTCGGCCACCGTGGCCGGGTTGACAGCTGCCGGCATCGTGTACCCCTTAATGATCCAAACCGGTGCAAACCCTAATCTCATGGTATTGTCGATTGGAGCAGGCAGTTTAATGTTTTCACATGTTAATGATTCCGGATTCTGGTTATTCAAAGAATATTTTAACCTCAGTATAAAGGAAACGATCCGTTCATGGTCGCTGATGGAAACTATTGTAGCGATCCTTGGATTGATAGGCGTATTGATCTTAAATCTTTTTATCAAATAATATGGAACAGAAAACACCGGAACATTGTTTTACTGAACTTGGATTAAAACTTCCTCCGGCGCCCTCTCCCCTGGGTGTATACAAACCTTGCCTTGTTGACGGAAAATATTTATATGTTTCGGGCCATGGCACCGTGCAGGAAGACCGGTCATTGATTATCGGTCGTATCGGGGAGAACATGGATATGGAACAGGGCAAGCTTGCTGCGCGGCAGGTAGGACTTGCTATTTTATCAACCATCAAAGCCAATATCGGCAGCCTCGATAAAATCAGGCGCGTGATCAAAGTGTTAGGGATGGTCAATTGTGTTCCTTCTTTTACAAAACATCCGTACATTATTAATGGCTGCAGCGAATTGTTTGCAAAAGTATGGGGAGAGGACAATGGTATTGGGGTGCGAAGCGCAGTGGGGATGGGTTCTCTGCCCGATAATATTCCGGTTGAGATTGAAGCTGTTTTTGAGTTGCATTAGAAGGAGAACGTCTGACCGTCAGACTGGGGATCGTCAGGCCGGGGATCGTCAGACAGATAAAAATCTTTATGAACCTTGCTTACATTATTTTTAATGGCATCACCTGGCTCGATCTAATTGGGGTATACGAACCCGTCAGCAAATTAAAATCCGGTAAACACCTTCCGGATCTTGAATGGGATATTTGTTGCTTCACGGAATCTGCTGCAGATATTTATGGACTCTCGGTAAAGCCTTCAAAAATTAAAATGCCATTGGATCAATATGATGCTATTATTGTACCAGGCGGATCCGGAACAAGACAATTGCAATACGATTCGGAATTTTTGGGCTGGATAAGAACGGCTGTTGACTGCAAATATAAAATTTCGATATGCACCGGAAGTCTGATCCTCGGTGCGGCCGGTTTTTTGAGGGATAAAAAAGCTACAACCAATTTCCAGGAGTACGACACATTGAAACCGTATTGCCGCGAAGTGCTTACGGATCGTGTAGTGAATGATGAAAATACAATAACCGCGGGCGCAGTTTCAGCGTCAATTGATCTGGGGCTTTATTTATGTAAACTTTGGGCAAATTCCGAAGTGTCAGAAAATATCAGGAGGCGTATCGACTATCATGGCTAAGGAATACGGTCGACCGTATTCCGTAAATTGCATTTTAACCAACAATCAATTCATTATGCGATTACTTGTAACGATACTTTTCCTGTTATTGGCAGGCGGCTTGTTTGCTCAGGAATTTTTTCTATTTACAGGCACATATACCAGTGGGGGCAGCAAAGGAATTTATGTGTACTCTTTCAATTCCGGCACCGGCGAATTTACTCCGGTGAGTATTGCAGAAGGTGTGTCCAATCCTTCGTTCCTGTCATTATCACCTTCCGGCAAATATTTATATGCGGTGAATCAGAACAGCGGCGGAGCACTGAGTGAAGTAAGTGCATTTTCATTTGACCGTGCAACGGGTCAACTTACATTCATTAATAAACAACCCAGCGGCGGGGAAGGACCCTGTTATATTTCAACAGACGCGACCGGCAAATGGATAATGGTTGGGCATTATACCGGTGGTACACTGACCGCATTTCAGGTGGAAAAAAACGGAGGTTTAAAATCACAGGGGCAGCTCATCGCCCACAGTGGAAGTGGGGTCAATAAGCAAAGGCAGGAGAAGGCCCATGTTCACGCAGCGGTATTCTCTCCCGACCAGCGGTTGCTACTGGTTCCCGATCTAGGCATCGATAAAGTGATGATATACAGGTTTGATCCTGTGTTTTGGAAAAAACCCCTCACACCTGCAAAAAAGCAATCCTTTGTGAGCACAAAACCAGGCAGCGGTCCACGACATCTTACATTTCATCCAACACTCCCTTATGCATACCTGATAGAAGAATTGCAGGGAACAATTTCTGTATTTCAATATTCACAGGACACTTTCAAACTGCTCCAGAATATCAGCTCGCATCCGCCTGATTATACTGGCGCTAAAGGAAGCGCAGATATCCATGTGTCGCCGGATGGCAAGTTTTTATATGCTTCCAATCGTGGTGATGCACACAATCTTGCGATCTTTTCGGTTAATAATGATAATGGAAAATTAGCGGCAAAAGGTTTCCAATCAACCATGGGCACGGTACCGCGTAATTTCACCATCGATCCAACAGGTAATTATTTACTGGTGGCGAACCAGCAAAGCAGCAATATTGTCATTTTTAAACGCGATAAACTAACGGGGCAGTTAACAGCTACCGGAAAAGAAATAAGCGTGCCCAATCCCGTTTGCCTGGTAATGTTGAAAAAATGATCAGATCCGGATCAATCATTTTGAAAGTCTATAACCAGTGTGCAGCCTCCGCCAGGTTGTGACCGGATATTCATATTCCCATTCACTACTTCAAGGCGATTGCGGATATTATTCAATCCCAATCCCTGCTTAACCATTTGTGTATCGAAACCGATCCCATTATCATTGATCGTCAACTGTACCACACCATTGCTTTGCCGTAAGGCAATGCTTACCTGATCGGCTTCTGAATGTTTCAAAACGTTGTTTAATTGCTCCTGTATGATGCGATAAGTCATTAACTGTTTCGAAGAGGACAGTAGCTTTTCTTCAAATCCGGTTGCATCCAATTCAATAACAATATTCCTGGCCTGTTCTATGGATGTGATCATATCCGTAATCGATGCAACAAGACCATTTAAACTTAAAGTGGGTGGTGTCAGCGTTTTTGATAATTGCCTGATCTCCCTGATCACAAGATCCAAATATTCGGAGCTTTTTTTCAATACCTCATTTTTTCCGGGAGGATCAACCCGGGCATGTTCAACATATAATTTTACAACCCCCAGCAATTGGTTCACATTATCATGAAGTTCTTCCGCCAGTTTTTTTCGCTCTGCTTCATGCGCATTGATAATGCTTTGGGTCATTTCATGCGTATGTTTTACTTTTTGATCGATCAGCTGCTGTTGCAGGATGCGCTGTTCGGTAACGTCCTGCATAGAACCTATTAATCTTTCCGGATTCCCTTTTGCATCTCTGATAACGAATCCACGGTCAAAGACAGTTTTGTAGCTCCCATTTTTACAACGAAACCGGTACTCATCCTGCCAGATGGTACTCCCTTCCTTTAACTTTGCGTCAAGCCTTGCGATGATCCGGTCGCTGTCTTCCGGGTGCAGGTTATTTCGCCACCAGATATTGTTATCACTCAATTCCTGGGCGGTATACCCGAAAATTTCCTGCAAGGTTTTGTTGGTAAAACACTCCCCTGTCTTGAAGTTCAGGTCCCAGATTGCATCGTTGGTGGCCATCCCCAACACATTGTACCGTTGTAAAGCTTCTTCCTGTTCGCGTCGTGCTTTTTCAATATTGCCATACAGTTTTCTGCTCACAAAAAAGATCAGCAAAGCTGATAGTACCATAAATAAAATCCCTTTATAGCTTTGAAATCTTTCAAGCTGCGGTTGATCATGTGAGGAAATAGATAATATAAAGTCTGTGGCTAAAACCCATATTATCCCGAATAAGAGGAAGATCAATGCAAGCTTTATCGGCGAACTCAACTTTTTCATCCTGCAAATTTATCAATCAATCAATAAATCCCGCTCATTAAATAGTTTCCTGAAATGATTGTCCAAGTTTATGGCGACGGCCAGGAAAACGAGGGATCAACCTGGGAACTCTGCGGGTATACAATTTATACGATTCACCAAATTCATTAATCAATTTACGCTCTTCAATATGTATGCCCACCAGGGTATACACTGATATGACCCCGCATGCGATCAGGTTATTGACTAACGGGAATAATAAAAAAAAACTCCAGATAAATACCAGGGTTCCAAAGTACAAAGGATGACGCGTGTACTTGTGTAATCCTCCGGTCTGCAATATTGCAACCTGGTTTTTCTCACGGGCAAAAGCCTTTATTCCGGTTACAACTGAAAAATATTTACGAATGCATGAAAGCATGATGACCAGGCCGCTCAGGCCTGTAGCCAGCGATGTAAGCTGAAGCAAACCGGAAACCTTCCACAAAGCCGGGCTATTGATAGCGAATTGAAAATATAAAAGCAGAACTAAATTGAGAAAAGCAAAAAACGAATAAAAAAAACGGTAGTATCTGAACGATCTTCCCAGCAGAATGAACATTTTCTGCTTCCACCATGCCGTGGCAAAAACAGAGTGCTGAATGCAAAAAAGCATCCATAAAAACACCAGGCATATATGTTCAAAAACGATCAATTAATTTTTCACAGTAAGGTACAATAAACTTTTTTCCGTTGAAACAGCATAAAAATGTGATAGTTACAACAAGGCACTTCCGGCCGCTGATTTCTAACCGTTAAGGAATATCTTTGCCACATGCATTATGTTTCGGTTGAAAATGTGACAAAGAATTATGGCATCAAACCTCTTTTCGCCAAAATTTCGTTTCATATAGAAGAAGGTGATAAAATTGCCCTGGTAGCCAGAAATGGAAGTGGTAAATCAACGCTGCTAAAAATTCTTGCAGGCAGGGAAACAGCCGACAGTGGCAAGGTATGGGTTCACAAAGAAGTTGATATAGCACTGTTCGAACAGGAACCCCGATTTTTAGAGAATAAATCCATACTCGATAATATTTTCTTTCATGATCACCCTGTCATTAACGCGATCAAAGAATATGAACGGCTGAGTGACTCCGAGGATTTTGACAAACTGGGAGATGCACTCATCAAAATGGATGAACTGGGAGCCTGGGATTTTGATACCAAAGTGAAACAGATCCTGGGCAAACTGAATATCCATCACTTACAGCAAACCGTCAGTTCGCTAAGCGGCGGACAGCGAAAAAGGGTAGCTCTTGCCAAAACACTGATCGATATAGGCTTCGAGCACAAACATGTATTGTTGATCATGGATGAACCAACCAATCACCTGGATGTGGAAATGGTAGAATGGCTGGAGCATTATCTGGGTAAAGAAAATGTTACTCTCCTGCTGGTAACACACGACCGTTATTTCCTGGATGCAGTTTGTGAAGAAATATGGGAGCTGGATGGAAGCGACCTGCACGTGTACAAAGGCGACTACCAGAATTACCTGGAGAAAAAAGCAGCAAGGGTTGAAAGTGAAGCGGCAAGTATTGATAAAGCCAGGAACACTTACCGCAAAGAGCTGGAATGGATGCGAAAACAGCCAAAGGCCAGAACCACTAAAAGTAAAAGTCGCCAGGATAATTTTTATGAAGTTGAGAAAAAGGCAAAACAACAAATGGAGGATGCGAAGCTCCAATTAGACATGAAGATGAGCAGGCTTGGTGGTAAAATAGCTGAATTGAAAAAAGTTTATAAAAGTTATGGTGAACTGACAATTCTAAAAGGATTCGATTATACATTTAAAAAAGGCGATCGCATCGGTGTTGCAGGAAAAAATGGTGTGGGAAAATCAACATTTCTTAATATGCTGCAGGGACTTGAAAAAGCGGATAGCGGAAAGATCAATATAGGAGATACGGTGGTTTTTGGTAATTACTCGCAACAGGGCCTGATTGTAAAAGAAGATAGCCGGGTCATCGAATTCGTGAAGAATATTGCCGAAAACTTTCCTCTGGCCGGCGGTGGATCATTAAGCGCGGCACAATTCCTGAATTTATTTTTATTTCCACCGGATCAGCAATACACTTATATTTCAAAATTAAGCGGCGGTGAAAAAAGACGATTACATTTATTATCGATTCTTTTCAGTAATCCTAATTTTTTAATTCTGGATGAGCCTACGAACGACCTGGATCTTCCTACACTCGGTGTACTGGAGAATTTTTTGTCCGAATTCCAGGGATGTTTACTGATCGTAAGCCATGACCGCTATTTCATGGATCGGCTGGTAGATCACCTGTTTGTTTTTGAAGGGGAAGGAATTGTTCGTGATTTTCCCGGCAATTATTCGCAGTATAGGATCTGGTTAAAAGAAGAGGAAGAAAAAGTGACTGTGGAGCGTTTGCCAATAGTTGATAAGAAAGAACAGGAGCGTGCGGGCGATAGCCAGTTGCCTGTGACCAATGGTTCGTTGCGAAAACTGACATACAAGGAAAAAAAAGAATTTGAATTGCTACAATCAGAGATTTCAAAACTTGAAAAAGAAAAGTTACTTACAAATGAAAAACTGAACAATGGCAATCTTCCGTTTGAAGAACTGCAGCTACTTTCGGTTCGTATCGGAGAGATCGATGCATTGATGGATAAAAAAGAATTAAGATGGCTTGAATTGAGCGAAGGGGAATAATTTAGGTTGGAGGTTGGCTGAGTATATATTTTGCATTTAAGCTATGATTAGTCCGGTAAACGACAAACCACAAACGACATAAACATGCAAAAATCATTTTTGATTTGTTTTTTATTTATCTGTTCTTTTATCCAGGCGCAAAAAGTAGCCGATCCGCGGTCATTTGCTAATTCTATTACTGTCGACGACCTGAAAAAGCATCTGTATATTATTGCAGGCAAAGAAATGGAAGGCAGGGAAACGGCAACTGAAGGACAGCGCAAGGCCGCTGTGTATATCGAGGATTATTTTAAATCTCTGGGGCTTTTGCCCGCAAACAACGGTTCTTATCTAATGAATTACCCCGTATACCAGGACTCATTGATCAGATCATCCATTGAAGTGAATGGCAAACCCTTTCAGTTATTTAAAGATTTTGCGATCAATTCCGGCTTTTCAAATACATCGGTGATGACGGCAAACGAAGTAGTATTTGTTGGATATGGTTTCAGCGATTCTATGCGTGACGATTACAAAGGAATAAATGCAAGAGGAAAGATCGTTCTGGTTTTACCCGGCATCCCTCCCTCCGCTCAGAACCAAAGGAGAACCGTAGGGCAGGCGGGCATTCAGGAAGCTGCTTTAAAAAATGGGGCCGCTGCCATTCTTAGCGTGCAGATCAATTTTCCCCGAAACCCGTCCACTGCCCGGGCTCCCATGTATGTGAATGCCTTTCGGAACACAAACTATCCAAACACCTTTACGATATCAGAACAGATCGCCCGGGAAATTATGGGTACTGGTTATGATTCGGCCAGAGAAGCAATGACCAACGGTAATCCGCAATCAAGAGTATATGCAGCCAATGTGCTGCTCGAATTCAACAAGACTGTTAATAAATTATCAAGCAGCAATGTATTGGGCTACCTTGAAGGAACAGATAAAAAAGACGAGTACGTGATCCTTACAGCCCATTACGATCACCTCGGAAAAAGAAATGATTCACTAATATATTATGGCGCCGATGATGATGGTTCCGGAACGGTAAGTATTTTAGAACTTGCGGAGGCTTTTGTAAAAGCAAAGAAGGAAGGCAAAGGACCGAGGCGAAGCATTGTTTTCATGGCAGTATCGGGTGAAGAAAAAGGTCTTTGGGGTTCTGCCTATTACAGTAACCACCCTTCATTTCCCCTGGAAAAAACAACTGTCAACCTGAATATAGATATGATCGGTCGTATCGATCCAAAACGGAAACAGGCCGATTCTCTGAATTATGTTTATGTGGTAGGCGATCATAAATTAAGCTCCGATCTGCGAACGATCAGTGAATCGGTAAATAAAAAATATACAAAGCTTGGATTGGATTACAAATACAACCAGCCCAATGATCCGGAACAGATTTATTATCGCAGCGACCATTATAATTTTGCAAAAAAAGGTGTTCCCATCATATTCTATTTTAATGGCACACATGGCGACTACCATAGCATCACCGATACTCCCGATAAAATCAATTACAGCCTGATGAGTAAGAGAGCACAGCTCGTTTTTTATACTGCCTGGGAGATGGCTAACCGCAACCAGATGCTGAAACGAGATATTCCGATGGACGGAGCACAAAGAGGATTTTAATTTCCAAATTAATTTTGCCACGAATTACACGAATTAGCACGAATTAAAATTCGTGCTAATTCGTGTAATTCGTGGCTGTAGTTATTGTTTGGTAAATGTTGTACTTATCCGTTTTCCGCCGTTTACAAACTCCAGCACATAGTTTCCTGCACGAAGGCTACTTACATCTACATCTGTTTGTACGGAATAGAGTGGCGGTCTTAGCTGCCTGACCACTCTTCCATCTAATGAAGTTATACGTAGAATTGCAGGCGCAGAAACTTCCTGGTGTTGTACTATTAACTTTCGTGTTGCAGGGTTAGGGAACCTTGAAATATACAGATCCTTCCTTCCGTTAACACTTACAATACTGCTGTATTTTAAACGCCGGTCATTATCAATCGTTGATACACGATAAAAATTAGCTCCCGCCAAAGGCCTTGTGTCAATAAAGGAATAATTGGTTTTTGCCGCAGCGTCAACAAATCCAATTGGCTCAAAATGACTTCCATCCTGGCTGCGTTGAATTTCATATCCCTTCACATTAAACTCGGCGCCTACTTCCCACAAAACCTTTACTGAGTTGTTCTCTTTAAGTGCTTTAAAAGATTTCATTAAAACGGGTAAAGCTGCCTGTGTAACATTTAACGCCGTCCATGCCTGAGCTGCCGAGATGGTGCTATATGAAACTTTAAATGCATCAAAGGCCGCATTGGGTGACTCAGTTGCACTGCTCTGGGTTATTTGCAGGGCATTCAATAAAGATCCAAAATCAGCCTCTCCACCATTTATAACGGCAGCACCGGTTGCAGCTGTTGGGAATGCTGTTGGTTCGGAAGGGAAAACGGCAGGATTGATGTATAAATATGCATCATCACTAGTTGCACCCGGGGTAATTTCATAGCGGATAATAATTAAATAGGTTACGCCATACGAAAAAGTTCCACTAGAAAATTGGGGTAAGGTATTGGTGCCAATTTGAATACCAAATTGAATATCCGTGTTCAGGTTATTTTCCCCGATATAAAAACGCAACGGTACATTTGCGTTACCAATATTACGGATCGATATGGATAGATCGGGGTCAGTATTAATTTTGGGAGCAGAAGAAGTTACTCTAACTACGAATGATAAATAAACATAGGTTGTGCCACCAGTAGGAATGGCAGTAAAAGATTTGTGCGGATCTGTTCCGGCAACTGCTGCTGCATTGATGTACTGCAGCCCACTTCCATACATTGGATAAGTCAATGGCGTTGTACTGGCAACCGCCACGTCGGGTCCGGAGCCGTTTTGTTGCCATGAAACCCGGGTTCCTAAATCACCATCAGCCAATCCCGTAAAACCTTCACTGAAGACAAGCTGGGCATTTGTACAAAAAAAACCGAGGACAAGAACAAGGAAAAAGTAAACCTTTTGCATACCGTAAAGTTTAAAATGAAGAAAATGATCTATGGCATTCGATGGAGACAGACAGGCACAAAGGTTTTTAAAAGAGATTGGGATCCATATCAAGAGGCGGGGATCTACAGTAATTTCTCTGCCACCGTCGGAAAAATAGTAGAAGAGAGTTGTAACTTAAATACTGAACTAAAAGTAAGGTTGAGTAAATGTACTAAAATATCACAATGATCCAATTATTATTGAGAATCCCGGGCTACCCACACATCTAAAAAAAATGATTAAAACAACACATCTGTTTCCTATTCTTGACGCGAAACTGATCGGGCTTTTAAAATCTTTAAGCGCTGATGAGTGGAATAAAAAAACGATTGCAAAACGCTGGACCGTTAAAGACATTGCTGCACATTTGCTGGATGGCAATCTCAGAACGCTATCCCTTTTACGTGATAAACATATTTTGACCCCTGAAAAGCAAATTAATTCATATCAGCATCTTGTTGAGTATTTAAACAGGCTCAACGCTGAATGGGTCGATACTTTTAAAAGGGTAAGCCCGGCCGTTATAACCGAATTACTGGAAATGACCGGAATAAAATACTCGGAATATTTAGCTGAGCTGGATCCCTATGCTGATGCCATTTTTTCAGTTGCCTGGGCCGGGGAACAGGTGTCGAAAAATTGGTTCCATATAGCCCGTGAGTACACGGAAAAATGGCATCACCAGCAACAAATAAGGGATGCTACCGGCAAGCAGGAGCTCATGACAAAGGAATTATTTTATCCCGCAATGGAAACTTTCATTCGGGGACTTCCGCATACCTACCGGGATACAATTGCGGAGAAAGGGACGATTGTACAATTTACCATATCCACGGACATCGGGGGAACCTGGTTTCTGGTAAGGGGTGACAACGACTGGAAATTATCTGATGAGCTTCATGGAGAAATAAGCGCTTCCCTTATTCTGCAACCCGATACAGCCTGGAAACTTTTTACCAGGGGAATGACTCCTGAAGCTGCTCTGGTAAATACAGTGATCAATGGTGATGAAAAAATAGCCATGGCCGGCTTGCACTTAGTAGCAGTAATGGCTTGATGGGGGTCGTTCGAAAAGAAAAGTTTGCTGTACCAGGTCATAAATTATTCTTTTTATACACCAATGATCATCAAATTGAAAATCTTTCATATGATACTATATCGCTCCCCGACATTTGTTCTACTATGAATGCTTATTTCATGTGGAGAACCTAATTGTCAACTTCATATCTTTATTCTGTAAAACCCGATTCTTTATGACGCCTATCGAAATGATCAATCCGGAGCCCTATGAAACAATTTTGACGAATGCATACAATGCATTTAATCACCGCGACATCGAGACTGTTTTGGCCATGATGCATCCCGATGTGGATTGGCCAAACGGAATGGAAGGAGGCATTGAACACGGTCATGAAGCAGTGAGAAATTATTGGACCAGGCAATGGGCCATAATTAACCCTCAGGTAAAACCACTTCAATTTGATAAAATGGATGATGGCAGGATGAATGTAACAGTGCATCAGTTAGTAAAAGACTTATCCGACAATGTGTTAGCCGACCAGATGATACATCATATTTATAGTATTGAAGAAGGACTGATCACGCGCATGGAAATAAAACAATCCTGACAGCATATATTGTTCATTCTATGAAAATGGCTATCAAAGTTTTAAATTTAGTTGCGGCATTTTGTTTGTCTGTAAATCTTTCAGGGCAAAAGAATGATCCTCCTTTAAAAATTTCACATGTAACGGGAGATTTCTACCTATATACTACTTACAATTTATTTAACGGCACAATGGTTCCTTCAAACAGTATGTACCTGGTAACAGACCTTGGCGTTGTCATGTTCGATACGCCATGGGACACGACCCAATTACAGCCGTTTTTAGATAGTATTCAAAGCAGACATAATAAAACAGTTGTAATGTGCGTCGCAACGCATTACCATGAAGACAGGACCGGTGGGTTCCAATTCCTTGAGGCAAGAGGAATAAAAACGCTTTCTTCAAAACAGACATTCAATTTGTGTAAGCAATATAACCTACACCCCGCGTCTTCCTATTTTGACAACGATACAATATTTAACATCGGACAATATTCTTTTCAAACTTATTATGGAGGTGAAGGGCACACAAAAGACAATATTGTTATCTGGTTTGAAAACGAAAGAATATTGTATGGAGGATGACTAATAAAAAGCATCGAAGCTACGAACCTGGGCAATATAAAAGACGCTAACCTGGCGCAATGGCCGATTACGATTAACAACGTGAAAAATAAATTTACAAGGCCTTTGTATATCATCCCAGGGCACCAGAATTGGAGAAGTACACACTCACTCGATCACACATTAGAGTTGCTGCGTTTACATAAACCAACATCTAGTCTGCTAAAAAACGATCGAACCGAGTGAGTTGTGCAATGATTTATTTTCATTAACTTGATGCAAAGCCGAAATAAGAATGGAACAAAAACGAAGCCGTATCGTGGTTCTTTTACGAGGGATTGGATCGGCTGTTGCTTGGTTTGCAGTAATAGCCCAGCTATACCTTATAATAATTAACAGGGTAACATCCGTTCCGGAAACGATCATCCGTTATTTTAGCTTTTATACCATTTTAACAAATATCCTGGTTGCACTGTGTTTAACTATTTCCTTTTTAAAACCCAACTCTTCCTGGGGCAAGTTTTTCACAAGAACCGCGACCGTTACAGCAATTGCCGTGTATATTTTCGTTGTAGGCCTTGTATATAACCTCATTTTGCGATTCCTGTGGAAACCTGAAGGCATGCAACGCCTGGTTGACGAGTTACTTCATTCAATTATCCCTGTCCTGTATATTGTTTATTGGTACATATTTACACCAAAGACCAGACTGAAATGGATAAATGCACTCACCTGGCTGCTATATCCACTTGTGTACATAATATTTATTTTGCTGCGCGGAGAAGCCTCAGGGTTTTATCCCTACCCGTTCATCGATGTAAACAAACTGGGCTATAGCACAGTATTTTTAAACTGCTTTTTCCTGTTTCTTACATTTTTGTTTTTTTCACTTTTATCCATTTTCATCGGGAGATTCATCAGCAAGTCATCCCAACCTTTATCCTGACTCTTACTCCAGTTCATTCTTTATTAAAAATTTGATGAATCAATTCGCACTGATAAACGCTAATCTCTTATTTTAAAAATAGTTGACTTTATCAACTATATTTAATAGCTTTATGTATGATCGGGAAGTATGTAAACGACATGAGATCTTTTAATCGGTTCTATACCGGTATACTCGGTTTGTTAAACACGCATATTTTAGAGAGCCGGTTTTCGTTGCCGGAAGTAAGAATACTTTATGAACTATATCATAACAACAATCACACAGCAAGACACATCATTGATATCCTTCACATCGATAAAGGCCTTCTGAGCAGGATGCTGGTAAAATTTGAAAAAGAGAAACTCATTGCAAAGATCCGGTCAAGCGACGATAAACGCGCTGTGCTTTTATCACTCACAAAAAAAGGAATAGCAGAATTTGAGATCCTGAACAAGGCTTCCAATGATCAGGTAATGCAGTTGTTCAAAAATCTGGACGATCAGAAACTAACCCGGCTCACGCATCACATGAAAGAAATACAACGAATTCTTTCAGCAATTAAATAATAAGATCTTATATGACCCCCTCAATGACAATAGACGATATTATCATTCGCACCGAGCTTCAGGCCGGTGACATCGGTTATATAACTCACCTGCATGGAATTCTGTACAAAAAAGAATATGATTACGGAATTGCATTTGAAGCATATGTAGCCAACGGGCTAATTGAATTTTACGCAATGTACAATCCGGAAAAGGACAGGGTCTGGATTTGCGAACACGCGACAAGGATCATTGGCTTTTTATTGCTAATGGATAGAGGGAATGATACCGCACAGTTGCGCTATTTCATTATAGAACCGGCTTATCGTGGCATCGGACTTGGCCGAAAACTCATGCGTTTATATATGGCCCATTTAAAGAGCAGGGGCTATACCCATTCGTATCTCTGGACAACGCACGAACAGCAGGCTGCTGCATACCTATATCTAAAAGAGGGATTCGTATTAACCGAAGAAAAGAATTCCTCCGCCTTTGGAAAACCGTTAACCGAACAGCGATACGATTTGAATTCTTGAGAAAAATGACCTTCCTGTGTCCCTTCTGTCTTCCTTGTGTCTTAGCGACTTGGTGGCAAACTGTTCACCACGAAGGCACTATGACACAAAGGAAACCACTAAGTAAACGAAGTGTGAGTTAAAGTTGTAATTTATGGTTTTGATTGATTGAATATGTGGTTGCGGCGTGATAGTCTCATGATATTCTTAAGAAACCGATCTGCCATTAAAATAAAATTGCCCGTTGTCCGCTGACAGCGATCTTATCTTGTTTACTCCATTTACCCCCACCCTATTCATACTTTATTGAAGAATGATGACGATCAAGAGAAAAGTATATAAGTTTATACCGTATATAGGTCTTCACAGATATTCTATCTTCGGTATTTTGTTGTAATCATCAATTAAACTCTTATGGCTAAGGAAAAAGGAACAAAGGAAGACCCGTGGGACCTGAAAACCCCACCCGGAACATCTGCGTATACAATGTACAAAGACGAATCCCACACAACTCCGATCCTCGTTTGCACGGTTGGCAAAACCATTTTACATTATGATTGGCGTTGTATAAATGATCTACATTCCATGTTAAAGAAACACGGTGATTGGATGGAACTTGGAAGTGCCGACGAACAAAAACCTGCAAAGGAAGGAACTGTTGAAGCCTGGGGACGCTCCTCCAAAAATCCTGTCGGCGGCTGGTATGGTTTAAAAAAAGGGTTACGGGGTAGGTTTGGAATGTACATTCCGCCCTTAATGGAAGAGCTCGGGCTGGTTGAGCTCGAACATAATCCGAAAGGAAATAAAATGAAGGCTAAATAAAGATCAGTTGTAAATTCTTTCCGCCAGAAAAAGGACACGAAATATTGCCATCGACTACAAGTCATGCCCGATATTAATTATTTAAGGACTTATATACGGTTATGCTACCGGTCACCAAACTGATTTGTGCAGTATACCGTATAAGAATGCAATGCAGTAACCGGGAGTAATTGCTTTTGTCGTTGAACTGCAATTCGTTCAATGGTTTTACCGATGATCATTTTGACTGATCGGATGCAGCAGTAATAGAGAGTGGGTTGTCATAACAGAAGAGAAAATGAGATAAAACGATCTTGTACTTTTATTTAACTGCAAAGAAAAAATACAAGGATATTTAACCGATCAAAATGAGGGATTTGGCCGTTGCATTGGATGAACTCTTTTATAAAATTATCCTTAAAAAATAAGTCATTCCCGGTAAAATTCTGTAATTATATACACTTATTGAACCCAAACATCCAGTCGGCTGTTCTTCTGGGATAACGAATACTAACTATACTGTCATGGCAAGACTTCAGAAACCGGATTTTTTAAACCTTCAAAGCACGAATATGACTAAACTAACATTGGGAGTATCCAATGTTCGACTGTCGAACTTGAGAAAATTGCTTAAAGTCTTAACGCTCTTATTTCTCATTTCAATCAGCCTGCCTGTTTTGGCCGATCCCAATCCCCCGAAAAAAATAAAGATTAGTCAGAAAGAAAGCGGGCTTGCTGGATCAGGCATGTCAGGTACCATCAATTTTAATATACCCGCGGATACAACGATCCGGGGCCGTATCCTGGATAGTGTTGGAACCCCTTTAGCGGGTGCATCAGTTGTGATAAAGGGTACAAGGCGGGGAACCGTTACAAATCCTTCGGGGGATTTTGTGCTCAATGGTGTTCCAACCGGCGCCACGCTTGTTATCAGCACCGTCGGGTACCTGACCAGGGAAGTGAAATTAGCGGGCGGTCAGACCACCGTTTCAGTGGATTTATTGCCTGAAGCGGGTACGTTGACGGATGTTATTGTGACCGGCTTTCAACGCATCGAAAAAAGTAAGTTTACCGGTGCCGCTGTAAAATTGAATGCCGATCAGATCAAAACAGACGGGGTGACCGATATCAGCCGGATGCTTGAAGGAAGAGCCGCCGGGGTTGCCATTCAAAACGTTTCCGGAACCTATGGATCAGCTCCAAAAATCCGTATCCGGGGCGCAACCTCCATTACCGGAGATAACAAGCCCCTTTGGGTAATTGATGGCGTGGTTCTGGAAGATATTGTGAACATTTCAAATGACCAGCTCGCAAGCGGCGATCCCAACACCTTATTGGGATCTGCGGTAGCAGGTTTAAATCCAAATGATATTGAAAGTTTCGACATCTTAAAAGATGCTTCTGCAACGGCTTTATACGGTGCCCGTGCCATGAATGGGGTGATTGTGATCACCACCAAAAAAGGGGCTACCGGTACGCCAAGGATTTCATATGTAGGGAATTTTGGTGTTCAGCTAAAACCCACTTATGACTCGTATGATATTATGAATTCGGCACATCAGCTTTCAGTATATGCTGAGCTGGAACGCAAAGGTGCCCTTGATTTTAATAGCATTGCCAACCGTTCGGACGCCGGCATATACGGTAAAATGGCTGATCTGATCAGGACCGTGGATCCTGTAACCGGGCAATTTGCACTTGAAAACACACCGGAAGCGAGAACAGCTTTCTTAATGAGCTATCAAAAAGTGAATACCGACTGGTTTGATGTGCTATTTCGTAATTCATTGACCCAGGAACATTCCTTAAGCCTTTCACATGGAACAGATAAGGCTCAATCTTATTTTTCTACCAGTTTTTATAATGACCAGGGATGGACGATAGCCGATAACGTGAAGCGTTATACTGCGAATATTCGCAATACCTACACTTTAAGCGATCGTTTTTCGGCAGGTTTTAAACTTGCAGGATCCGTGAGGCAACAACAGGCGCCGGGTACCATTAGTCGTGTAAGCAATCCCGTAGAAGGATCATACGATCGTGATTTTGACATCAATCCTTTCAGCTATGCTTTAAATACCAGCAGAGTTTTAACTGCATACGATCAAAATGGCGATCTTGAATTCTTCCGCAGAAATTATTCAAGATTCAACATCATAGATGAGGTAAGGAATAATTATATCAAGCTAAACCTGATGGATGTTAGCTTAACAGGAGATGCTTCTTACAAGATCGCACCCTGGTTAACCTATAATTTCATTGGCGCTCTCCGATATGTAAAAACAACCAAGGAACATCAGATAACCGAAAACTCAAACCAGGCAAATGCATATCGTGCTGCTCCTAATGCTACAATTGCTGCTGCCAATAGGTTCTTGTACCGCGATCCGGATGATCCTGAAGCACAACCTGTGGTTGTTTTACCTTATGGTGGTTTTTACAACCGCCAGGAAGATGAATTGAAGAACTATACTTTCCGCAATACATTGTCTGCAAACAAAACTTTCAGGGATATCCACCAGGTACAGGGCCTGATCGGTCAGGAAGTGAAATACACTGATCGGCAAAATGCCAATAATACCGGCTTTGGTTATCAATACGAAAATGGAGGCGTTCCTTTTGTAGACTATCGTATTTTAAAACAGTTCATCGAAAATAGTTTGCAGTATTATGGAATGGGCAACGATTATGAGCGCTTTGTCGGTTATTTCGGAAACCTGAGTTATACCTATAATAAGAAGTATGTTATTGAAGGAACTTTACGAAGGGATGGCTCTAACCGGCTTGGACGGTCTGAAAATGCAAGATGGTTGAATTCCTGGACTGTTGCAGGACGTTGGAATATTGCGCAGGAAAGTTTCATACAGGATATTGCTACCATCAGTTACCTGACACTTCGTGGAAGTTATGGGTTAAACGCGAACTATGGCAATGCCACCAATTCACTGGCAGTGCTGCGCACAAAACTTACCAATCGGCCTTACCTGAACGACAGGCAGTTGGCTATTGATGTTGAAAACCTTGAAAATTCGGACCTGACCTGGGAGAAAAAATATGAAGCGAACATTGGTCTTGATGTAGGATTATGGAAAAATCGCCTGAATATTTCCGTAGATGCTTATAGAAGAAAAAGCCTGGATCTTATTAACTTAATAAGGACCTCCGGTATTGGTGGCGAAGTGACTAAGGCAGCAAACTATGCCGATCTTAAATCACAGGGTATTGAATTCAGCATCGGTGGCAAACCTTATAGCACACAGAATTTTTCATGGCAAATAAATTTCACCTTTGGCTACAATACCAATGAAATAACAAGAGCAGAAAACTTTCCACTTGTTTTTGACCTGGTCATCCCTGAAGGTGGCGCCAAAAAAGGCTACCCGGTCCGGGGTTTGTTCTCGATCCCTTTTGCAGGACTGAATGAACTGGGAGTGCCAACGTTTGCCAGTGACAAGGGCGATACCAGCACAGCCGTATTTCTGCAGAGTGATAAAACAGATTTTCTTAAATATGAGGGACCCGTTGATCCAACAATTGTAGGAGGATTTACCAACACATTTACCTACAAAAACATTTCCCTGAATTTTCACATCTCTTACCAGACCGGTAATAAGATCAGGCTAAATCCTGTCTTCAGGGACGGATATTCAGACCTTGATGCCCTACCGAATGATTTCAGAAACAGATGGTCATTGCCCGGAGATGAAAAACTCACCATCATTCCCTCTATTACAGATGCGTATGCGGCCCAGGATCTAAACAATGCGAATGCTTATCCTTACAACAATTACAACTATTCGACCGTTCGGGTTGTGGATGGGTCGTTTGTAAGACTCAAATCGGTTCAGTTGCAATATACTTTACCCACAACACTGATACAGGGGACTCCTTTTAAGACAGTTTCCGTAAATGTAGTAGGGAATAATTTATGGCTGATTTATTCCGATCCGGATTTACACGGTCAGGATCCGGAGTTTTTTAATGCCGGTGGCGTTGCATTACCTATAAATAAACAATTTACATTCTCTTTAAAATTAGGTTTCTAAATATATCAGTATGAAAAAAATTATTTTATACGCATCCTTGTTTGGCGCCTTTTCTCTGGCAGGATGTAAAAAATATCTCGATAAAGAACCTGATAACAGAACCCAGATAAGAACGCCTGAACAAATTGCGCAATTATTAACTTCTGCGTATCCGCAGGGTAGTTATATTCTGTTTACGGAGTCGATGTCGGACAACGCAGAAGATAAGGGAAGTGGCGGAACGGGATATGATTTTGTAGACAGGATTAACCGCCAGTCATATTTGTACGAAGTAGTGGAATCATCTCCGGATGATCTGGACGGGCCCGACTTTTACTGGAATTCCTGCTATAAAGCCATCGCAGCGTCTAACCAGGCCATGGAGATCATTGAAGCTTCCATAAACAAAGACCAGCTTAACCCACACAAAGGGGAAGCCCTTGTTGCCCGGGCCTATGCGCATTTTATGCTGGTCACATTGTTCTCAAAAGCATACGATCCTGCTACGGCGGCTACTGATCCGGGTATTCCTTATGTAACTGCGCCTGAGAAAGAAACTTTTGCTCTATACGAGCGCAAAACGGTGGCTTTTGTTTATGAGATGATCGAGAAAGATCTCAAAGAAGGTCTTCCATTGATCGATGATAAAATCTATGGAACCGTACCAAAATTCCATTTCAATAAGAAAGCGGCTGCAGCTTTTGCTGCACGTTTCTATATGTTCAAAAGAGACTATAATAGTGTTGTCAATTATGGCGGTCAGGCTTTGGGAGGCACCGCAACAGAAAGCCTACGCAACTGGAATACTACGCTCACTAGCCTTCAGTATTACGAGCTCCAAGCAGAGTATACAAAGTCTACCGAAAGGGGGAATTTATTGCTGCAGGAAGCCAATTCAATCTGGGGCCGCGCTTATGCATCGCTGCGATATGGCCTCGGGCAGAATGTAGCAACAGATATTTTACTTTCTCCCAATGTTTCCGGATGGATATACGCATACGATCTGTACGGAGCAACACCCGACGTGTATAACATCCCTAAATTTTACGAACATTTTGTACGGGAAAATCTAAATGCCAATTCGGGCGAGCCTTATAATACCGTTCCTTTATTCACCGGCGAAGAAGCCTTGCTAAACCGGGCCGAGGCATATGTTCGGTTGAACAATCCTACGGCAGCTATTAACGACATGAATGCGTTTATCAGCAAGAATATTGATGATTACAATCCGGCAACAGATAACGTAACCCAGCAGAAAATAATGAACTATTATGGTTTGGCGGCTGCTCCTGCAATGATCGAGGCGGTCCTTGATTTTAAGCGCGCATTTTTCCTGCATGAAGGTTTGCGCTGGTTTGATATTCTCAGGCTGAAGATCCCTGTTGTACATACTACAAGACAGGGACAACGCATAGAATTGACACCCGATGATAAACGCCGCATTTTGCAATTGCCACCATTAACAAAGCAGGCAGGATTAGAGCCAAATGCGCGATAATCAATAAACCAATTTTTGAAAAAAAGATAAATGAATATGAAAGTTTTAAATAAGTTGTTCCTGGTAAGCTGTGTAATTCTGGTTGCTGCTTCCTGTAAAAAATCAGAAGACCTGAATTTACCACAGCCTGTTGGCTTGGGAGGTGAAGTTGTTGCAAGGACAGCTATTGACAAATGGTTACTGGATAGCCTCACCACTCCATATAATATTGCTGTTAAATACAGATGGGATCCATGGGAGCTCAATCTCGATAAAACATTAACTCCTCCAGATGAAAGCAAGATCATTGCAGCAATGTCGGCCCTCAAACGCGTGTGGATCGATCCATACAATGCTGAAACAGGTAGTAATTTATTCATGAAAAAATATTCGCCAAAGCAATTCGTGTTGGTGGGAAGTGTAGAATATAATTATAATGGTACCGTGCTGCTTGGTCAGGCCGAAGGCGGAAACAATATTGCGTATTTCGACATCAACCAAAACTTCGACAGGAATGCTGTTACGTCCATTCAGCGGATGATCCAGACTTCGCATCACGAATTTGGGCATATCCTGCACCAGAACGTGATGTATCCCCAGGATTACAAATTCATTTCGTCGAACCTTGGCCTTCCTGGTTTTACGGCCACATGGTTTAACGTATCACAGGCCCAGGCATTGGCGTGGGGATATATTACACCCTATTCAATGGCAAGTTCTGATGAAGATTTTGTTGAAATGATCGCCAATATGTTAATGCTCGGCAGAACCAAGTTTGATGAAGTCGTTGCTTCAACAAATGCAACAGCCCAACAATCTCTACGCACCAAGGAACAGTTAGTCGTCACCTATTTACGCCAGGTTTGGAATATAGATTTTTACAGTCTCCAAACACGTGTTCAGGCAGCATTAAATGCATTGGTGCCACCACCTACTCTCGCCGAAGCATATGGATTTGGAAAAATCTTTACCCGGGCGAGCGTAAATCCGGCTTCTCCATTGCTTCCCCAACCCGCAGCCTTCCTCGCAATTTATAATCCATCCAGAACAGCCGTAGCGGCTATTCCTGGTTTTGGCCTTGTAATGGATTCGATGGCTGTGATCAACACTGCAGCTACTACTGCCGTATTGCGTATATATATACGCCAGGGCACAACTACTTTCTTTGCAGACTTTACACATACTGCCACAAAGGATGCTGGTAATCTGTACACCTTTACTTATGTTTCTGCTAATGGAAATGGCACCCTGATAAAAACAGCGGTCACTCCATTGCTTAACTATTTTGCTAATAACAAATTTACCATCTCGTGGTACAGGGATCCCAGCGTATCGTTATTTCCGCGGATCCAGTTCACGCCGCAGACATCTCCCGGTACGTATTTCTTAGCGAGGCTTTTACCCTAATTACCATTAAGTAATCATTATGAAAAAAATACTGAGTTATATATTGATTTTAACCGTGGCCCTGGCAGGGTGTGATAAGGAAACCGATATGGTTTTTGAACAAACCCCGGATGAACGCATTGCTGAGACTTTGGAGAATTACCAAACCGCACTGGCACAGGCCCCGGGATGGAAATTGTTTGTGTATCCTTCGGGTTTGAGAAGCCAGGATATTGAAGTAGGCGGACTTACATACTACGTAAAGTTCACTGACGCAAACCGGGTAACCATGGTTTCCGATTTCACTCTTGATATGGCTCTGACACCAAAGGAAAGCAGCTATCGTTTAAAAGCGGTTCAAAGACCGTCGTTGATATTTGATACTTACAGCTATATCCACGTTGCCGCTGACCCGGATCCGGATGTTTCATCAAGTCCGGCAAACCAACCAGGTCTTGGCTGGGGAACCGATTTCGATTTTGCATTCACAGAAACTACACCAAAGGATACAATTAAGCTAAAAGGCAATTTCAATGGCAGCGATGCCTTTCTGATAAAAACTACAAAGGCAGAAATAGACGCGGCTTTCGCTGGTGCGTTGGCCAATATTCTTACTATCACCTCAACCTATGCAAACACAAAACCTTTCATCGTTCTGCCAGGCGCCGGGAATGTAAAAATAAATGTGGCGTTTGATCTGTTTTTATACGTGCTCACGTTTAGTTACCTCGATGCGACGGGAAATATTATTACGATTAATGCGCCATTCAGTCACACAACGACCGGCTTGCATTTAAAGGAACCGGTTTCTGTAGGGGGTTTTACTTTTCAGGATATTTTCTGGGATAGTACGAATCAGTACTATTATATCATGCAGGGAACTACTAAAGTACAAATAACCACTCCCGCAACGCCTGCATTCAGCATTTCGCTGAACAGTGTTATCGGTGCTGCATTTAAAACAATTACAGTACCCACTACAAGGTTACCAAATCAGTCGGCAGACTTTGTCACGAAATACAATGCATCGAAGACCGCTATTAAAAACGGTCCATACAATTTGGATTTAGACGATATGGAATTTTTATTCGATGCCCAGGGAAGAACAATGGATCTGAATGTTATCGTATTCCAGGGAAATTCCGGATTTCTTGCGCAGTATAGCTATACTTACACCATCACTGGTGGTTTGTTTAAATTCAACCTGGTGACCCAAAACGGAAATGCAGGTTTGATTGCCACCGATATGGCACCTCTTCTAAATCATATCAATAATAATACTTTTCAATTGTCGGCGATTGCAACAAGTGTAGGTGTATTGGGACAATTTAACAGCCAGCAAACACCCGCATTCTTTTTCACGGGAAATTTAAAGTAAGGGAAGTACATAGTGAAGATTGAACAGAAAGGTGGTTGACTACCTTTCTTTTTTTTTATTGGCCGATGAACTAGCCTTTCTGAAAGACGAAAGAGATTCGCATTGTGCCGACACGTTTTATGCCTATATTTATAATGATAATATATTTAGTGTTTACGCGTTGTACAATCACTGCTTTCCTATTATTTAATAATCAAATTAATTTCTTATGAGAAAGAATTTTTTTTCTATGCCTTCTGTTTTACTGTTCGCAGTAATCCTATTATTTTCTTACTGTGGTAAGGATGGCTCTACAGGACCGGCGGGTCCCGCAGGAGCTGCAGGAGCGCCCGGACCAGCTGGTGGTCCTGGTACACAAGGACCCAAAGGTGATACCGGAACAGCCAATGTTATTTATTCGGCATGGCTTGACGTCATTTATCAGCCAGACACCATTAAAAATGCTGCGGGAGTGGTTATCGATACACTTGGTTATATTGGCAATATAGCCGCGCCAAAACTGAGCACTACAATATTAAATACGGGTGAAGTAAAAGTATACATAAACCTTGGTACCCCAACTGTGCCTGTTATTCTTCCTCTTCCCTATTTTGATCCAATGTTTACCGGTCTAAACATCGAGACCACCTTCCGATTGCAGAACATTGATCTTTATTCAAATGGAGATGTTTCTACATTTACTCAAAGTGGAGTAAAGCGCCAGCAATACCGATATATCCTCATCCCGGGAGCAGTGCCAGGTCAGAAAGCTCCAAAAGTTAATTGGAATAATTACGATGAAGTAAAACAATATTTAGGCCTTTCAAATTAATAAGACCGGTCAGACAGAGGACCCTCAGACCGGCGCAGATGAAATCAGGTCTGACGGTCCCCGTCTGACCGGTGCGCACATACGCTAGCGATACAATTAGGGAAACACAAACCGGTCAGACCGGGACGGTCAGACCGGTTTGTGTTTCCCTAATTGTATATTCTTTAGTTCTCCCACCCTGTACAAAAATTCCTGCTCCCTCTTAACCGGCACGCCGATGGAAAACCGGCAAAATAACTGCGTTTCCTGGTTGATGATCGAACAATTCAGTTGCTTTATAATTATCATCATGCTGTTCATCATTGTGTAGTCAAACTCCAGTGTATAGATTATTTCTATTGCTTTTTGAACAATAGGCGTTACCTGTATAACCAGGGAAGCAGAAGTTTTATATGCATTTATCAATCCGGGTACACCTAGTAATGATCCGCCAAAATATCTCACTACAACAATGAAAATGTAGGTCAAATTCCTGCTGTCGATCTGTCCCAGGATCTGCTTCCCTGCAGTTCCCGAGGGTTCGCCGTCGTCGCTAACGCGAAAATTATTTTTATCAGTTCCCAGCCGGTAAGCAAAGCAATGGTGAGTAGCTTTTGGGTGCTCTCTTTTTACTTCCTCCAATCTTTTTTTAAAATTGTTAACAGTGACTATCGGAAAAGCATAGGCTACAAATTTGCTTCCCCGATCTTTGAATTCAGCAATTCCCGGCTTGTCGATCGTATTATAAAAATCTTTTTCGATCATTCTATATTTATTTGAAAGCTATTTCGAAATCAGCGTCCGGAATGAAAAAATCTGTGCGCCTCTGTGCCTTCCCTCCTTTACCTGTGGTTAAAAACTCTTGCATTCGAAGAAGTCTTATGTGTAAGACCAAATTTAACCACAGAGGTAAAAGGAGGGAAGGCACAGAGGCGCACATTTGTTCACCATTCACTACCCATACGCAATCAACGCTATCGCTCCAAGCGATAACGCTATTCCCATCCAATTCAATACCGACAATCTTTCACGGAGAAAAAGAAAGGCGATTACCGAACTGAATAACACTATTCCCATATTATTGATCGGAATGATAGCCGAACTGTTTTCTCCATACTCTTTTAAAACTTTTACCAGGCACCAGATAGAGAAGTAATTGGGAACACCAATGGCTAAACCCGCCAACGCTGCCTTCCCGGATAATCGCTGTTTCTTCTGCAATAATTGCACACCAAGTAAGACCGTTCCGGCCAGGGCGGCAACCAAAAAAGCTGTGATCAAATAATAATTATTGTTTGAGCCACTCATAAAGCTTTGTTCAACATACTTGATCATAGTATCCAAGAATCCGCTGCCGAAAAAAAGGACTACAGGAAGAAACCAGATTAAGAAGCCAGATGGGTCTTGAACCTTCTTTTTTGAAGTTCTGTAGCAGGTCAGGAATACAGCTGCCAATGCAAGTCCGATACCCGCTGTTTTTAATAGAGTGCTTTTTTCATTATACAGGTAAATAGAAAATAAGTATGGAATAATTAATGAGAGTTTATATGCCACGGATGAAATTGCAACGCCCAGTCTCTGTGTAGTTAAAGCTACCAGGTTAAACAACAGCACGAACATAATTCCCATAACAAGTGTCCAGGGAAACCATGGTTCGGTAAGCGTGGATTTTTGAACAGGAAAACTTCCATTGATCACCGAACCGGTCACGACGCAGGTAAAATAATTAAATACGATCGCCTGCAGATTATTGATCCCAAACTTTTCTATGACTTTAAAAGAAAGTGTCAACCAAGAGGTAAAAATGATACTGCCGATCAGATAAAGCATGAAGCGATGTACGATTGATGATGTACGATTTAGGATGTACGATTTACGATTGATGAATTGTTTGCGAAGTAATGAATTTGATCGGACATAATCGCATCTTCTTCGATCAGGCGTTGATTGAAAAGTGAAGGGGCAGAAAGGCCATCAGGCACCTGAAGTTCTGAATTGGTAATTACTCTTACTTCATCCCACAATTCTTCATCAATAAAGGATTGAAGAAGCCTCGCACCACCTTCCACCAAAACACTTTGAATATTTAGCTGATACAATGCATGGACAATCTGGTGCACGAGACTTACATCGTGAGTGACCTGGTAAAATCCGATCCCCTGTGACTCAGCATGAGAGGAGAGATTATTTATCTCATGTTTTTTTGAATTAAAGATGATTGTGTAAGCCTGCCCATCGGTGAATATTTTTAAGCCCGAAGGCAATTCAAGATCCATATCTACAACAAGCCTTACCGGTGAATTTCCCGGAAAGTATCGGTTCGTCAATGCAGGGTCATCGAGCAAAGCTGTGTTTGTACCTACCAAAATCGAAGCCTCCTCGCTCCTCCATTTATGCACCACCCTATTGGTGTACTCATTACTTATATACAACCGTTCATGTAAGGCATCTCGATCAACTGATTGGGGGGGATTCGGAGGGGCTGCAATCTTTCCATTTTGTGTTTGGGCCCATTTTAAAAGAATATAAGGCCTGTGTTGGGTATGAAATGTAAAAAACCTTTTATTTAGTTCCCTGCATTTCTCTTCCAGCACACCGGTCGTAACTCTAGTACCGGCATCCCGTAATTTTTCAATACCCTTGCCATTTACTTCTATAAACGGATCACGGCAACCTACAACCACTTCCCGAATGCTATTCTCAATGATAAGATCGGCACAGGGTGGTGTTTTTCCAAAATGAGCGCAGGGTTCCAACGATACATATAGAACTGCTTCGCTGATCAGATGTCGATCAGCTTCCTTTACGGAACCGATACAATTTGCTTCAGCATGAGGACCGCCATAATATTGGTGATAGCCTTCCCCAATGATCCTGTTCTCATGTACTAACATAGCCCCAACCATTGGATTGGGGGCCGTTTTGCCCGCCGCCATTTTTGCAAGGTGAATGCAACGCTGCATGTATGTTTCGGGAGAGGTCAATGGTGAATCTGCCAGGGGCAGGTTGCAAAGGTAACTTACTTGGCTAAAACAATTCTTGTAGCGCGGTATCGCATTTTTACATTTTACATTTACATTTATGCATGACCATTCACGAAGCGCAGCAACGCCTGGTTTTTCAGTTGTACGGGATCTATGACAACCGGGAAGCATCCAATATTGCCGACCTAGTAATGGAACATCTTACAGGATGGGAAAAAGTCGACCGAATCCTTCATAAACAGGTATCCCTTTTAACGGATAAGATCGCATTGCTCGAAAAAATTACTTCAGACCTGCTTACTTATAAGCCGGTACAATACGTGTTGAATGAAGCCTGGTTTTATGGCTTGAAATTTTTTGTGAATGAACATGTATTGATACCAAGACCGGAAACCGAAGAATTGGTGGAATGGGTAATTCTTGAAGTACGAAGTGCGAAGAACGAAATACGATATATGAATTCGCAAGCTGAGGACCAGTGCAGTGATGTAAAAATATTCGATATGGGTACAGGCAGCGGATGCATTTCAATTGCTTTAAAAAAAAAATTACCCCTTTTAGAAATAGTTGCTTGCGACGTTAGCAAGGGAGCACTGGAAGTAGCCCAAAAAAATGCGGCTATGAATCAGACTGATATCGGCCTGCTGCATATGAACTTCTTAGATCCTGTGCAATGGGAACATCTTCCTACATTTGACGTCATTGTCAGCAACCCTCCCTATGTTCCTTTAAAAGATAAAGACACAATGCGGCAAAATGTTTTGCAGTATGAACCCCATCTTGCATTGTTTGTAGAAAACAATGACCCGCTTCTTTTTTACAGGTCTATTGCTGATTTCGCAAAAGAAAAAATGCAAGCCGGCGGAAGCATTTATGCAGAAATACATGAAGAGCTTGCAACTGAAACGGTACAGATTTTTTCTGAAAACGGATTTGGCAACATTGAAATAAAAAAAGATATGCAGGGTAAGGATAGAATGATACGAGTTAAAAATTAAACAAAAAAGGGGATTGTCATATTGACCGATAAACGGGGATCGTCACACCATGTATGCACCATAGTCAATTTTTCCTATTCTTTCCTAAACTTTGTGATTCTCTCATATCTATTATTCTTCATTACTGTTCCTTATCCACACCTGTACCCTCCTGTCATGCCGAGGTACGAGGCATCTGAGAGACTTTTTATAAGGATGTTTATGACTAACAAAGAGATTTCCCGTGTTTGCAATTTTTGTTCAATGTTCTCTTGTGCATAAGCTCAGACGGAGATCGTCAGACCTTGTTCCACGACCTATTACAATTCATCCACAAATCCTCCCAGCTCATTCACTATTGGCTTTTCCTATGCCTGATTTCGACTGAAATTTGCCTCGAAATATATTAAAGGCAGTAAACTTTACTACCATGAAAAATTTAAAGGTTGTTCTACTGAACACCGCTCTTATCAACCATTAACACTGTTCTTGCCCCAAGCTCGCGGGCTATGCGCATAACGGCTACTACTTCATCAACTGCTACTGTTTTGTCGGCATTGATGGCGATGGTTGCATTGGCACTGTCTTTCATGATCATGGGATGCAGTGTTGCGCGTAGTTCATTTAGCGGAATTACTTTTCCATTCACGATATACTGATCCTTGGTATCAATATTCACAACAACATTCTGCTTGGTTTTTGTATCGCCTTTTGCTTTGGGCGTCGAAAGCTTGATTACGTTTGGATTGGCTAGCGTCGCAGCGATGAGAAAAAACATCAGCAGGATGAACAAAATATCGTTCAGGGGACCTGTGTGTACTTCGGCATGTGAGCGTAGCTTTCTTCTTATATTCATGTTACGCGAATGGACGCTAATTTGGGCGCGAATTAACGCTAAGATTTTTTAATATAATTACTGAATAATCAAAAGCTGGTCAGAAAAATACAGATTCTACTACAAAACACCTCTAACTTCTATCTTCTAACTTCTAACTTCTACCATTTGACCTTACCTCGTCGGTTCCTGCAAAATATCTACGAACTCGGCACTGGAGGCTTCCATCCGATTACCGGTCTTGTCAATTTGTGTGTTCAGATAACTGTGAGCAATATATGCCAGCAATCCAATGATCAGCCCAACAGCCGAAGAGATCAGTTTTGTATAAATACCGTCCGCCATTGATTGAATCGTAAATTCACCAGTAGATGCCAGCCTGAAAAACAACTGGAACATCCCGATAATGGTGCCTAAAAATCCAAACATGGGCGCTATACCGGCTATCAATGAAAGGATGTTTAAATTCCTTTCCATTTTGTACATCTCAAGCTTGCCTACATTTTCCATGCTTTTTTCAATGGCATCGATGGGTTTCCCAATCCGCTGAATGCCTTTATCAATGATACGGGCAACCGGATTATTGGTGTTTTTTGCCAGAGAACGTGCGGCTCCCACATTACCGGTAACAATATTGTCACGGATAATATTCATAAAATTATCCTCGATCTTCGAAGCCTTCCGTATATAAAATAATCTTTCAAAAAAAACAAAAATAGCGGCAACAAACAAAAGCGCTAAGGGGATCATCAGTACCCCACCTTTTGATAACAGATCAATAATGCTTATCTCTTTAACCGGGGTAACAGCGCCGGCTGTCTGTAAAGCAGCGCCAACAGTATCAACTTGTAAAAAAAACCAATTCATCAACATGTGAAATTTTAAGTGTTGTAAATGTAAACAAATGTGTGCCTAAAACGCCGGGGCCTGGTTAATATTTCTTAAAACTTTGCCAATAATGAATTGAACTGCAGCGATTTTACGAAATCATATCAGCATTTTTTTCACTTCAAATTAAATGTTCTGTGAAAGGCGCCGGGAGGTTTTCAATACGCATTTTAAAGGTTGTGCAAATATTTTAAAGAAGAAATTCGATGCTCGCTCTGGTGTTTAAAACCATGCTCTGAAATTGAAAGTGGTCAGGCCAGTATCCGGGGTTTTTGGCCTGACAATTGAACACAAACGATCCGGCAACTAATAGTTGGCCGAAATAAAGAATATGCCTATCTTAATGATGAATATCCTTTTTTACCACTAAATATTAGGTTATGAGAAAAGCCATCAATACCGGGATCATCACAGGACTTATCCTGACCATTATTCTGATCTTAGGCACGATGTGCAGGATATTATTACCAGCCGACACTACAGGCGCTAATCTCACATTTACAATAATATTTGTTTTTGCAATAGCCTTCACATTGTGGATCGCTATGTCACGCTATAGCAGGTCGACCACTGCAAGCTGGAGCAATCTTAGTCTGGTGGCGATTATCACCAGCATTACAACTTCGGTGTTATTCAGCAGTGTGAGTTTTATTTATACAAGGTATTTTTCCACAGGGTATTTGTCTGACCTGATGGAGCAATCAAAACAAAACTGGCTGGACCGCAGTTATTCCGCTCAAAGCATTTCAAGCCAGGGCGAATGGACCTGGTATAAAACACCCTGGAATTTTGCATTCAATAATTTACAGGTAATGCTGGTGGTATTATTTGTGATCTCTTTATTTATCGCTTTCATATACTACTCAAAGAACAGGCATAAAGTTCCTGAACACGAGAATCACAATAATCATGAATTGATCTTTTAGATCTTCTATCGATTATCAAATCTGTCGCTTTTTTGGTCATTTTTCATCTGCATCATTGCCATGATCTGTTGCATTGTTTTTTCCATGCCCTGGCTACTGCCGTCAAGGAAAATAACATTGCCCTTGCCAAATTCTGCAAAATTCTTAATGGCTTCGGTCCACATACTGAACAGGATCACATTTGTATCCAGATTTGCCTGCTTCATCTGTTCAGCAGCTTCCGTCATACCCTTGGCAACTTCCTGACGGAAGAGGGCAACTCCCTGTCCGCGTAGCATAGCCGCTTCTCTCTCTGCCATTGCCGCGATCTTGATCGCATTGCCCTCTGCCTCGGCAGATTTAGTTTTTGTAATAAGCAAAGCCTGACCCTCATTTTCGGCAGCTGCCTTTAAGTTATTACTGGCCACCACCCTGCTCATCGATTCAATAATGGCCTGGTCGAAAGTAATATCGTTGATCTGCAGGTCGAGAAGATGATAACCCCAATCTTCCAGCAACTGATCAATCTGCTCTTTTACGTATTCGATGATCTCTCTCCTTAGAGCCAGAATTTCGGCCTGGCGTTTCGTGGCAACGAATGAACGGATAGTGCCTTCGATCGTGCGGGTTAAAGCCTGCATCAGGTCGCGCTCACTGATAAACTTAAATGCTACTTTTTTAATAGTTTCTTCATTGCCATTTTGTACGGCATACAAGAGCATACTCTTAAAATAAACATTTGCCTGGTCGGCCGTGACAGCCTGGAATTCCATTTCAACGGAGCGGTTTTGGATACTTATCTTTTTAAATATTTGCTCAATAAAAGGAATGATCAACCGAAGCCCAGGCAATAATACACGTTGATATTTTCCAAACACGGTAACAACACCAACTGTACCCTGGTTGATGGTCTTTAAACCGGCAAAGAGAATAAGGATAATGAGTATGACCCACCAGTAATCAATTAAATAATTCATATAGGCAGTTTGATTTTGAAAATTGAATGTACAATATTTTTAATGACTGCCATTGAGAGACTCCCGTGATCCATCCATTAAGGATTATCTTTGAAGCAATAGAACATCGTATGAATAATCAGTATGACCTTATTATTGTGGGTGGTGGACCAATCGGCATTGCTTGTGGGTTAGAAGCAAAAAAGGCGGGTATTGAATATTGTATTCTTGAAAAAGGATGTCTTGTTAACTCCCTGTATAACTATCCGCTTAACATGACTTTTTTTTCTACTTCCGAACGGATCGAGATCGGTGGAATACCTTTTGTTTCAAATAATGTAAAACCTACCAGGCCTGAAGCATTGGAATATTATCGACGGGTAGCAGTTTCTAACAGGCTCAGTATTCATCTGCAGGAACTGGTGGAAAGCATCATTTTAACCGACGGGCATTATCGGGTCCAAACATCCAAACAATTATACACGGCCAACCATATTATAATTGCCACGGGTTTTTATGATATCCCTGTTATGATGAATATACCCGGTGAAAACTTACAAAAAGTTACCCACTATTATAAGGATCCTCATTTTTATGCAATGCAAAAAGTTTTGGTTACGGGCGCTAATAATTCAGCGGTCGATGCGGCGCTGGAGACATACAGGAAAGGCGCTGAAGTAACGATGGTGATCCGGCACGATAAAATTGGTGAACGTGTCAAATACTGGGTGCGTCCCGATATTGAAAATCGGGTTAAGGAGGGCAGCATTAAAGCATACTTTAATTCCTGTTTACTGGCGATACGGGAGAAAGAAACAGATATTCAAACGCAGGATGGGATCATCACCATTCCCAATGATTACGTAATTGCCATGACAGGTTATAAACCCCATTTTGATTTTCTGCGAAATACCGGGATCCAACTTTCGGACGATGATCTGCTGCAACCTTATTACAATGCTGAAACAATGGAAACAAATTTGCCAAATCTGTACCTGGCTGGCGTTGTTTGTGGGGGTATGAACACCCATATATGGTTCATTGAAAATTCGAGAGAGCATGCTGAGCGGATAGTGAAAAATATCGTTAGTAAGAAAGAAATCGCCCTGGCAGGGATTTCATAATCTATGTTCCTTCTATGTTTCTATGATCCTATGTGGTAAAAAAACTCTTGCACAGTTTTGAAGATTACCTAATTAAAGTCAATTTACCACATAGGATCATAGAAACATAGGATGAACATAGGTTTTATAAGGGAATAATCGTTGGCGGAAATATGGTTGTCTTCGATACTGGTTGAAAATGGAAGAAACAAGCAGGGATTTATCCGTCCGTTTTTTCTTCCCAGATCATCGCCAGATGAACAATGGTTTCAACACTTTTTTGCATGTCTTGTACGCTTACATATTCGTGCTTTCCGTGAAAGGCCATTTCACCGGTGAAAAGATTAGGACAGGGAAGTCCCATGAAAGAAAGCCTGGATCCATCAGTGCCGCCACGAGCACTCATTGCCAGCACTTTTATATCTGCCCGCCGAATCGCTTCCTTGGCGTATTCCGAAACCTGCGGAAACCGATCCAGTATTTCTTTCATATTCCGGTACTGTTCGCGGACCGTGAAGTCGGCCTGCGATCCCGGGAACCTTTCGATGGTCTCATCTAATTTTTTTTTCAGGAATTCTTCGTACTCGTTCAACTTAGGTGTTGTGAAATCGCGTATAATGAACTGAAGGGTCACCTTCTCCGCAATGCCATCGATATGCACGGGGTGTACAAAACCTTCCCTGTTTTCAGTTGTTTCGGGTGATAGATGATCTTCAGGCAGCGAGTCTAGAAATGCAGCTGCCACTTTCATGGCATTAACCATTTTATTTTTTGCATATCCCGGATGCGCGCTCACTCCATGAAGGGTTATGGTTATTCCGTCGGCGGAAAAAGTTTCATCTTCGTAGGCACCTCTTTCGCCTGCATCAAGTGTATATCCAAAATCGGCAGATAATTTTTTCAGATCTAACTTATCCACCCCTCTTCCGATCTCTTCGTCGGGAGTAAATAGAATTTTTATAGTTCCATGTTTCAGCCCCGGATATTGCATAATATAATTCGCCATATCCATAATGATCGCAACTCCCGCTTTATCATCGGCGCCAAGCAATGTTGTGCCGGATGCTGTAATGATATCTTCCCCGGTCTTTTGTTTGAGATAAGGATGTTCATCGGGTGAAATAATTTGGGTTCGGTCATCCGGAAGCACGATGCTATTACCGCTATAATTCCTGTGAACGATTGGTTTCACACCGCTGCCGGAACAATCAGGAGCCGTATCAACATGTGCACAGAAACAAACGACAGGAACAGATTTGTGGGAGTTTGCCGGAATCGTGGCATATACATACCCATGTTGGTCAAGCTGCGCATCCGGTATTCCGATATCCTTTAATTCATTCACGAGAATGGTACTCAGCTCTTTTTGCCCGACTGTGGATGGTTGTGTTTTTGATAGCGGATCGCTTTGCGTATCTACCTGAACATAACGTAAAAACCTTTCCTCTACAGTAAATTGATAATCATCAAACATGTATCCTTATTTTTGAGCAAGATAAAACTTCTATGGAATTGACTTCCCCCAAGCCTCCTTTACTGCAACCGTCGTGGTTGCGGGTGATCATTTTTGTACTGGTATATCTTGGGATCAACCTGCTCGCGTACCGCCTTCTTGGGTCTGGTTTAGCCATTACGGATGCTATTTGCGATTACCTGGCAAAAGTTTCCGGTAATTCAAACCGCGATTTCAATTTTATTTTGCTCACGTTGTTTGTATCGTTTTTTTTATCTGTGGCGTTGGTTGTCGTTTTCAGAAAATGGATCGACCGGCAAACTGTTTCAAGCCTGGGATTCGCTTATCGTACTCATATACCGGATGCCATTATAGGTTTTTTATTACCAGTGATCATCCTGGGCATTGTTTCGCTGATACTTTATTTCAATAAAAACCTTGGGTGGGCCGACATCAGTTTTTCCTCTGGTGATTTTTTAAACGGATTGCTCTTAATGATCATCATTGCAGTGGGTGAAGAAATGGTTTTCAGAGGATACATATTGAATAACCTGATACAATCGCTCAATAAATGGCTGGCACTGGCTATCAGCGCAGCCTTGTTTGCTTTGATGCATTCTAATAACCCCAGTGTTGATATTGTGGCTATGATGAATTTATTCGTTGGCGGCTTGCTGTTAGGCATCAATTATGTTTTTACAAAAAACCTTTGGTTCTCTATATTGCTGCATACCGCATGGAATTTTTTGCAGGGTCCCATTCTCGGCTTCCCTGTTAGTGGAGTTAATCTGCAAAGTATACTGCATCCGGAGTTGAAAGGAAATGTGCTGCTGACCGGCGGTGGATTTGGCCTGGAAGCATCACTTCTAACGGGAATGATGCTTCTCATTACAGTATTGATTCTTTATCTTATCTATCAGTCAAGGGCAGAGGAGGGGGTTCATCCATCTGTGTAAGTATTCTTGCTCAATTTCCGGAATCTGTTTAACTTTTGGCCACACCAAAACTCAACAGCAATGAAAAAACTAGTTATTGGCGCCCTTGTTGGCGGCATTATCATCTTTCTATGGCAATTTCTTTCATTTACGCTCCTTAACCTTCACGGCAAAGCATTCCAGTATACGCCCAAACAGGAAGAAATATTGAATTCATTAAACTCACAGATCACCGAGGATGGACAATATCTTATGCCAGGCCTTCCTGAAAATGCCACAAGTGAAGAACACGAAGCGCTGATGAAATCCGGCGAAGGGAAGCCATGGGCTTTGGTGTCATACCATAAAGCCAGAGAGATGAATATGGCCATGAACATGATCCGCGGTTTACTGGTTGATATAATTGCTGTGGGAATGCTTTGCTGGATGTTATCAAAAATGAATTTGCCTTCATTCGGAACAATCCTGACGGCATCTATATTTACTGGTCTCATCGTGTTTCTAACTGCGCCCTATACCGGGCATATATGGTATCAAACCTTTGATATCATGGCATTTTTTATGGATGCAATTGTGGGGTGGGGTGCATGCGGCCTTTGGCTGGGTTGGTGGTTTAGTAGGAAAGTTTAAGGTTTAAAGATTAAGGTTTAAGGTTACCAATTTGTCAGTATCTAAATGAAAGAAAGTTAATTAATTTTCAATTAACTTTCTTTACTTATGATCTCGAATACCTTGAAGTTTAAAGTTTAAAGTTTAAGGTTTAAAGTTTAAGGTTACCAATTTGTCAGGATCATAAACGAAAAAAGTTAATTGAAAATTCAATTAACTTTTTTCATTTATGATCTCGAATAACCTTAAACTTTAAACCTTAAACCTTAAACGTCTAAGGCATAATAATTCTCGACGGCGCCGCGGCGATCTCTACTAATTCTATATCGAATATCAGGTCTTGCCCGGCAAGAGGATGGTTTGCATCAAGTGTTACGCTATCTTCTTTTATCTCAACAATTGTTACGGGTATCACCTGTCCGGATCCATTGGTCATATTGAGGCTCATTCCAATCTCGGGTGACAACTCCGGAGGAAAATTGCTTTTTGGAAATTCAACGACCATATTTTCTTCTTTCTGACCATAAGCGTCGTCCACCGCTATCTGGATTGTTTTTTTCTCACCCACTTCCATTCCTGACACACCATCATCGAAACCCTTAATCACCTGGCCGCTGCCCACCTGGAACTCGAGGGGTTCACGACCTGATGAACTATCAAAAGTAGAACCGTCTGTCAACCGCCCATGATAATGTACCTTCACTGTATCACCTGCTTTAACTTGTTGCATGAAAAAAATTTTTGTGTTTGTAGATTATGTATTATTTATCACTTCAGTTCTATTTAATTTTTGTTTTCTTGTCACTCACTATTAAACAAAAGCAGTCTGGTAAGAAAAGAAATGATACCGAGCTCCTTTAACAAAGTAACAGGATAAAATTTCATCTTCCAATAAAACTTTTTAAGGAGATTTGAAGTCTATTTAATATTAAAATCTGTACCAACTTTAATTCAAACAGCGAAAATATTGACCATGAAACCGTTTCTGATTTTGATCCAATTATGCCTCTTTATAGCAAATACCGGATGTGCACAAACCTCCACAAAACTCAACAATTCCACTGACCCCCATGCAGGCAGTATCATTACCGGCGCCGAACGAATGGATCAATATTTACCAATCTTAAAAGGTAAAAAAGTTGCTGTATTTGCCAACCACACTTCAATTGCAGGCCAGTCAAACCTGGTAGATACACTCATCAAAAGAGGCGTCAATATTACCGTGATCTTTGGACCGGAACATGGCTTTCGGGGAACCGCTGATGCGGGAGAGAAAATTGATAATGTAACAGATGCCGCAACAGGAATTCCTGTAGTATCCCTGTACGGAAAAAAAAGAAAGCCATCGGCAGATGATCTTAAAAATGCTGATATAATGTTGTTCGATATTCAGGATGTGGGAGTTCGCTTTTACACGTATATTTCTTCGCTGGAAGAGTACATGGAATCAGCGATTGAAAACAATAAACCCCTGATCATACTCGACCGACCCAACCCAAATGGCTTTTATGTTGATGGCCCTGTATTGAATACAAAATTTAAATCTTTTGTCGGCATGCAACCCGTTCCTATAGTTTATGGAATGACTATCGGGGAATATGCGAAAATGCTCATCGGCGAAAAATGGTTATCGCCCGATTCAAACAAAAACTCCGTTTTAAACCTTACCGTTATTGCCTGTTCTAATTACACGCATAAAAGCAAATATGTTCTTCCTGTTAAGCCTTCTCCCAATTTGCCCGAAATACAATCCATTTACCTGTATCCCTCCACTTGTTTTTTTGAAGGTACTGTATTGAGCGAAGGCCGGGGCACCGATCAACCTTTCCAGTTGTTCGGGCATCCTTCTTTGCCAAAAAATCTTGCCAGCTTCACACCGCGTAGTAAGGAAGGAGCAAAAAATCCTAAGCTACTTAATACACTTTGTTATGGATGGGATCTGCGTGGCACACCGGATGAAGCATTGAAAAAAGTAAATAATAAAATTCAGCTCAAATGGTTGATAGATGCGTATCAATTATTCCCTCAAAAAGACTCGTTCTTTTTAAAGAACAATTTTATTAACCTGCTTTCCGGCAATGATGAATTACAGAAACAGATCAGGGAAGGCAAATCAGAAGATGAAATACGCAAAAGCTGGGAACCTGCATTGAATACGTTTAAAAATACCAGAAAAAAATACTTGCTATATAGTGATTTTGAATAAATCTTGCAGCGGTATACGCTAGCTGTTATGTGATTCTATTTATAAATCGGAAGAAAATAAACAAGTATATCGAACTTGTGAACCTCTTACACTTGCATACTATAAAAAAACAATTTGAAGAAAGATTTACGTATCGTATTCATGGGCACGCCCGATTTTGCAGTGGCTTCACTAGATGCATTGGTACAAGCGGGCTGTAATATTGTCGGAATAATAACTGCTCCTGATAAGGCCGCGGGGCGCGGTATGAAAATTACCGGAAGTGCCGTAAAAAATTATGCGGTCGAAAAAGGTTTACATGTCCTTCAACCGGAAAAATTAAAAAATCCCTTTTTTATTGAAGAGTTACGAGATCTCCGGGCTGATCTGCAGGTTGTTGTTGCTTTTCGAATGTTGCCTGAAATAGTTTGGAGTATGCCACCGTTGGGAACACTCAATCTTCATGGATCACTGCTCCCGCAATACCGCGGAGCCGCACCAATTAATTGGGCTATTATCAATGGTGAAAAAGAAACAGGTGTCACTACCTTTAAACTTCAGCATGATATCGATACAGGAAATATTCTATTGCAACAACGTATACTGATCGGCGACGATGAAACTGCCAGTGAACTACACGACAGAATGAAATTGATTGGCGCCTCGCTGGTAGTTAAAACGGTAGCAGGGTTGGTTGAAGGAGTGTTGCAGGAGGTTCCGCAGCAGCAAATCATCGCTGGTGCATCAAATCCGTCAGACCGCGACGGTCAGACGAAATTAATGCACGCACCGAAAATTTTTACCGAAACTTGTAAGATTGATTGGAATAAAAATATAAATGAGGTGTATAACCTGATACGTGGTTTGTCGGCCTACCCAGGGGCCTTCACCTACCTTGATGGAAAGCTCCTGAAAATTTTCAGGGCAGAGAAAGAGAAAAAAACTTCCGGTATTGAAACCGGCAAATATGAAACCGATAAAAAATCTTTTTTACGCTTTACCAGTAACGATGGTTTCATTTCAGTAAAAGAAGTTCAACTCGAAGGAAAAAAGAAAATGGGGATTGATGAATTTTTAAGGGGGCACAATCATTTACTTCAAAAAAGCATCTAGCATAAGCAAAAGACGCATCCTCTAATTTACATTATATCCTTACGGCAATGTCATTAAGTTAAGGGTAGCCAGTGAGGCCACTGTAAATGATAGGAATTAAATATTGGTAATAAATTTGAACCTGAAAAAATTCCGTAGTGATTAAATATTAGTAAGTGGCATTCAGGAAAACCGATATCTCATCCCTACGGGATGATTTTTCTTTTGTTTGTTTTTCTACCGATATTTCATCCCTGGCGGGATGAAGGGCATTCGAGGATTCTCTTACTTAATGACATTGCCCTACCAGACGCTTTTTAATGAAAGATTTTTTTTGTACCCATATTTTATCCCTACGGGATATTAAGCAATATTAATTAATTTGCGTAATCAAAACCTTTCGCCTTTCACCTTTCACCTTTCACCTTTCACCTTTCACCTTTCACCTTTCACCTTTCACCTTTCACCTTTCACCTTTCACCTTTCACCTTTCACCTTTCACCTTTCACC